>VBID01000002.1 GCA_005880615.1 Chloroflexota bacterium | reverse complement strand
ACCGAGACGGCCAATGACTTGAGCGGGGCCAGCGTGGGCAGCGCCAAGACGGCGGTCGAGACCACCAGCGAGACCAACGCCGAAATGACCGGGGCGGCCGAGAGTGCGGCCACCCATCAGCCGGCGGACACCACGGTGACGGAGACCGGCACCGAGACGGCCAATGACTTGAGCGGGGCCAGCGTGGGCAGCGCCAAGACGGCGGTCGAGACCACCAGCGAGACCAACGCCGAAATGACCGGGGCGGCCGAGAGTGCGGCCACCCATCAGCCGGCGGACACCACGGTGACGGAGACTGGCACCGAGACGGCCAATGACTTGAGCGGGGCCAGCGTGGGCAGCGCCAAGACGGCGGTCGAGACCACCAGCGAGACCAACGCCGAAATGACCGGGGCGGCCGAGAGTGCGGTTACCCATCAGCCCGCTGATACCACCCTCGTGGAGACGACCACCGAGACCAGCAACGACCTTTCCGGAGTGACCGTCGGGAGCGCCGGGACTTCGGTAGAGACCGCCAGTGAAACGGGCGGCGAAGGTACCGGAGCGGCCGAAAGCGCGGCTACTAACCAGCCGGCCGACACCACGGTGACGGAGACCGGCAGCGAGACCGCCAACGACCTGTCGGGTGCCACCGTGGCCAGCCTGGCCACCGCCATGGAGACCGCCAGTGAGACCAACGCCGAGGTGAGCGGGGCGGCCGAGAGTGCGGCCACCCACGTCGGGGCGGACACCACGGTGACGGAGACCGGCAGCGAGACTGCCAACGACTTGAGCGGGGCCAGCGTGGGCAGCGCCAAGACGGCGGTCGAGACCACCAGCGAGACCAACGCCGAAATGACCGGGGCGGCCGAGAGTGCGGCCACCCACGTCGGGGCGGACACCACGGTGACCGAGACCGGCAGCGAGACCGCCAACGACCTGTCGGGTGCCACCGTGGCCAGCCTGGCCACGGCCATGGAGACCGCCAGTGAGACCAACGCCGAGGTGAGCGGGGCGGCCGAGAGTGCGGCCACCCACGTCGGGGCGGACACCACGGTGACGGAGACCGGCAGCGAGACCGCCAACGACCTGTCGGGTGCCACCGTGGCCAGCCTGGCCACGGCCATGGAGACCGCCAGTGAGACCAACGCCGAGGTGAGCGGGGCGGCCGAGAGTGCGGCCACCCACGTCGGGGCGGACACCACGGTGACCGAGACCGGCAGCGAGACCCTGAACGATCTCAGCGGGGTGAGTGTGGGTAGCGCCAAGACGGCGGTGGAAACCACGACCGAGAGTGTCGAGGCGACAGGTGCCAATGAGAGCGCTCTGACCAACCAGCCGGCCGACACCACCGTGACGGAGACCGGCAACGAGACCCTCAACGATCTCAGTGGGGTGAGTGTCGGCAGCGCCAAAACCGCGGTAGAGACCACCACGGAGACCGGCGGCGAGGGGACTGGAGCGGCCGAGAGTGCTGCCACAAACGAGACCGCGCAGGAAACAACGACGGAATCTGCGACCGAGACTGGGGTCGAGGCGCCATCCGCTACCGAAACGGCCCAAACCACTGCGACTGAGACGGTGGTCGAATCTACGAGTGAGACCGGGGTCGAAGTGCCGTCGCTTACCGAAACAGCCCAAACGACTGTGACCGAGACCGCAATCGAGTCCGCGTCCGAGACGGGAACGGAGCTGCCGTCGATCACCGAGACGGTGGTCACTGGTGGCGGTGGAACGTCTGGAGGCGGCGGTGGGACGTCTGGAGGCGGCGGTGGAACGACCACCGGAGGGACTACGACGACCCTCCCGACAACCAGTGGTTTGTTGCCGAAGATCAGTCAAACCCAGACCGTGACCTCCGGTGGCGGGACCTCTGGCGCAGGCGTCAGTGGGGCGAATGCTACAAAGCTTGCCCAGACCGGCACGGGACCGCTGGCGGCCGAAGGATTCCTCGGGGCGATCCTGGCGATGATCGGCGTGGCGCTCCTGAAACCTCGCGAGATCCTCCGCAAGCTCTTCAACTAGTCGAACGACCCATGACCGCCGGGCAGCGATCTGCTCGGCGGTCTCTTCGCGCCCTGGCATCGGAGAATGAACCCAATGAGGACTATAAGCTTTCATATGTACGCAGTTGACAGCATGTGATATGGCGCACTACCGTAGAGATGAGTTCGCTGGTGCCCCTGCGCGATTTATTTCAGCGCACTGGGTGACTGACCGGGGCACAATTCGCAGCCAAGGGAGAGTGAATAAATGATCAATGCGAATTCAATGAGTCGGTACTCGATCTATGAAGACGAGGATCCGAATGAAGTCCTCGTTTCGAGGTCGACCTGGCCGCTCAAGCTTTCAGGTCTCGTCTTCGCGGGCCTCCTCGTCCTTGGACGGTCGGCGACATACGGAAACGTGACCTGGACTCCGACCTATCACGCGGCCAGCAGCCCGTTGCAGGTAGTGGCCACCCAGCCCGTGTCGGCCCCCAAGCCTGGCGCCCCCCAAACGCCACCACGTGTGGACTGGGCGGCGGCGAGCAAGCGCAGCGCGGCCGATGAAGTCGTGGTCTTTTCCGCTGGCCAGACCAGCGATGAGGGCGAAGGCAGCGGAAGCGGACACGGCGAGAACCATGCGACCGGAAACGGGAACGGCAGTACCGGGGATCACCATGATCACGATGCTCAGAGCAGCGGCAACGGCTCCGTCGGCGCCACCGCCGGTCACGCAAGCGCGACCAGCGTCGCCCAGGGTAGTGGACATGGCTCCGGGGCAGCGACGGCGGGGGTCAGCAACACGAGTGCCGCCCAGGGCAGCGGCCATGGCTCGGGCGCTGGCACGGCGGGCGTGAGCAACACCAGCGCGGCTCAGGGCAGCGGTCACGGCTCCGGCGCCGCCACGGCGGGCGTGAGCAACACCAGCGCGGCTCAGGGCAGCGGTCACGGCTCCGGCGCCGCCACGGCGGGCGTGAGCAACACCAGCGCGGCTCAGGACAGCGGTCACGGCTCCGGCGCCGCCACGGCGGGCGTGAGCAACACCAGCGCGGCTCAGGGCAGCGGCCATGGCTCGGTGGCGGCCGAAACGATGGGTCAGGCCAGCCAGACTAGCGCGCAGGGCACCGGCGCAACGGCGAACGGGGCCGGTACGGTAAACGAAACCACCGGATCCGTTCAGGTGACCGGCGCCAGCGCGGCGGCAACCGCGACAGAGACGGTCGGCTCACTGGCCGCCAGTGGCGTCAGTGCCCAGGCGGGCGCAACGGTAACCGAGACCACGGGCTCCGTCGGAGCGGCCGTAGTCCTGACCAACACCGGCCAGGCCGGCGCCACGACAGGCGTCCACGCGATTTCGACTTTCCCGCAGCTGCTGACTACCACGCAGGCGAGTGGGGCCGTCGGAGCCGCCACGGCCTCGCAGGGCGCCGCACAGGCTGCGGCCGTCAGCTCCGCGACGGCCCAGCATGCTGCCGCGGCACAAGGAGTCGGGACTCTGGCCAATACTGGAGCCGGCTCCCAGGAAGGGCCCCTCGCTCTGATCCTCGGCCTATTCGTGGCCGCCGCGGGTGCCTTGTCCGCCCGGCCGCGCGCATTGTGGCGCCGATTCGGCAAGTAACGCTCGTTGAGGACAGGCAGACCGCCGGCATGCGTCCGCAGGCCGGCGGTTTGCCCCTTGCCAGGCACACCAGGCTCTGCCGTAAGCTGGTACTGAGGATCCGATGAGCGTCGCCTATTCCACGATCAAGACGTTCTCCGAGCCGGAGGCGATTCAGCAGTTTCTAACCGAGCAGGTCATCGGGCCCGTCCTGCCCGACGTCCAGGTAACGAAGGTCCGGACGATTCAGGGCCGCCGCTTCGAAGCGCCCCGCATCTTGTGGAATGTCTATGAAGCCGAGCTCACGATGGCCGATGGGACATCGATGCGGCGGCTCGTCTGGACTAAGGCCATCTTCGACGAAGCAGGGTTTGGCGACTTCGCGAAGCGGATGGAGCGGGTAGCTAATGGTGGGGCCAGCCCTTTAGATCCGGGCGGCTTCGCTCGCCTGTTCCCCGACCTCAACCTCGCCCTCTTCTTCTTTCCGAGCGACCCCGTATTTCCGAAACTGCCCGCCGTGTTCGACGCGGATCAGATGCGGCCGATCCTGGCGGACCACTATGCCCGGCTCCGCCCGGACGCCAAGGTTGGATCGCTCGAGAGCGTCCGGATCAAGTACCTGCCAGAGATCTCTTGCATCGTGAAGTACCAGGGCGACATCGGGGAAGATCGTCCGCTCTCAATCTACGGCAAGGTCCAGCACAGCCGGCGCGGCCAGCTTACCTACGACGTGATGCGAGCCCTCTGGGATCTGCCTGCTCGTGCCAATGGGGAACTCGTCCTGTCAGAGCCGCTCGCCTACTACCCACGCCTCGACCTCTTGCTGCAGTCCGAGGTTCCCGGCGAAGACGTCAAGGGTGACCGCCATTCGGACGTGTTTATGGCGCAATGCGAAGCGGCCGGGCGTACCATCGGGCACATCCATAACTCGGGCATCAGCGAGGGCGCGCCTCACTCCGCATCGGTGGAGATCGATCGTATTTGGAAGCGATTGGAAGAGTTCAAGATGTCGGGGCCTCGCGTCTATTTCATGCTCCGCGATCTGCTGAAGCAGATCCGCACGCAAGCCGACAAGATTCCAGTCGAGGACCCGGTCCCATCCCACGGCGACTTCAAATACAACCAGTTTCTCTATGATGGCGCGAACTTCGCCCTGATCGACGTGGAGTATTTCGTCCAGGCGGAACCCAGCTTTGACCTGGGGAAGTACTGCGGGCACCTGGCGCCATCGATGCCGAAGCACTGGTCGGACACCGTCCAGGCGAACGAGGGTCGCCGGGTCTTCCTCGAGGCCTACTGCCGGGTTCGGCCACAGTACCGCGGCGCCCGGTTCCCTATTTACGAGGCATTGTCCCTGGCGACCAGAGCCCTGGTTGTGATGTGGTCGCAGAGCCGGGGCTGGCAATACACGGCCGAAACCATGATCGCTCTGGGGTTCGAGCGTCTCAAGACTCGCTGGGACGAGTAGACCAACCCAGAACTCCGCCGACTCGACGCAACCGAGTTGTTAGCATGGACGGGCGCCCGAGCCCCCATCGTCTAGCGGCCAGGACGCGGCCCTTTCAAGGCTGAAACGGCGGTTCGATTCCGCCTGGGGGTATGAATTGCAACCGTTCAGCGGGCCGCGGCCGGCCGCTTTCGCGCCTTCCAGATCTCTTCGCACGGCCAGCGCCGCGCCCACTCGAGCGTCACGAACGGATAGCGCGTGGTAGAAGCTTCCGGCGGCCTGACCTCGATGAGCCGCTCCACATCACAGCCGCAGTCGCGCAGGAGTTGAATCATTTCTCCATGGCCGAGGTGGAACTCCACTGACTCGTCGTCCGGCCATTCGAAGCGATGCATGCCGAAGTACGAGCGCAGGAGCTGCTCGCCGGCGGCGACTCCGTCCTCCTCCGGCGCGAAGAGCATGAAGAGCGCCGAGTTGACGAGGAAGATGAGCTCGCCGCCGGGCCGCAGTAGCCGTGCCGCCTCGGGGATCCACTTGTAGGGGTCGCACCAGATGCTGGCGCCGTACTTTGAAATGGCGACGTCAAAGCTCTCGCTGGGTAGGGGCACGGTCTCGGCATTGCCGTGGATGAGTGGAAACTCAAGGCTGAACTCGCCTTGGAACCGCCGCGCGGTCGCCAGCTGATTCTCGGAATTGTCGATGCCCACAGGGCGCGCGCCGCGGCGTGCCATCCATGCCGAGACGTAGCCGGTACCGCAGCCGAGCTCGATGGTGTCCCGACCCTGGAGATCGTCCGGCAGCACCCGCAGGGCCGATTCCGGCACGCCCCAGATGCCCCAGCTCGGTTCGGCCTGGGTCCAGGCGCGCCGCCCAGACTCCTCATGCTCAGCGGCCCATCGATCCCACGCCCTGCGGTTGCGTCTGACGTGCTCGGGCAGCTCGCTCACCGGCGATAGGATACGCGGCCCGCCGGCCGCCTAGGAAAGCTTTGTCTGGGCATGCCGTTACGGCCTTCATGGTCGCCCCGGTGGCGTCCGTTGCGAGGGGCGTTCGTGGCCTGACGGTCGGCGGTGCGGGTACCCTCCTCCTGGCGGGCGTGCTCTTCGCCTGGCTGCTCGGGCATCCCGCCTTAGATCCCAGCTTCGACGTCCCCTATCAGCATTTCGCCATCGTGACGGTGGTCTCCGCCCTGGCCTTCGCTCTGGCCTTGATGCTGGCCATCGCCGCGGTCCAGATCGCCCAGTACCGGGTTCTCTTCCTGGCGCTGGGCTTCATGGCCATGGGCGGGATCTTTACCGTGCACGGCATCACCACCCCGGGCATCCTGAAGACCGGCTCGGCCGCCGGGTACGCCGCCGCCGTCAAAGGCATCTCCGCCTACCTCAGCCTGTTCGTGCCAGCCATCTTGTTTGCCGCCAGCTACACGAGTCTGGCCGTGAAGTTCGAGCGCCGGCTGCCGTTCTTCCCAGCCGGCTGGCTGATCGTCGCGCTGGCCACCGCCCTCGGCCTGTACATGGCCCTCGCTCTGGCCGGCACCCAGCTGCTGTCGGAGCTGCCGTTTGGGCAAAAGCCGTACTCGTACGTGCTCGCATCCATCACCTGCGCCCTGCTCATCTTCGCCGCGGTCCGGCAGGCGGGCGCCTTCATTGTCAGCCGGATTCCGTTGCAGGCGATGCTCGCCATCGTCTTTCTCTTGCTGGTCGAGGCGCAGGTCGAGATGGTCCTGGGGAAGGCCTGGACGCTGGCCTGGTGGCAATACCACGTCAGCATGCTGGTGGCGGTGGGGCTGGCCGTCTGGGTGCTGAACCTGCAGCGGGCGCACGGTCAATCGCTGCGCTCCATTCTCGAACACACGCTGGAACTGCAGGTGAAGGTAGGCGCCGAGTTGGACCACGCGGAAACGATCGCGGGCCTGGTGGCGGCCATCGAAGCCCGGGACGAAAACACCAAGGGTCACAACATGCGGGTGGCGGAGCTCGCGGTTGCTATCGGCCGCAAGCTCGGTCTGCCCACCAACCGGCTGCGGGTCCTGGCCCGCGCCGGCATGCTCCACGACGTCGGCAAGATCGGCATTCCCGATGCCGTGCTCAACAAGCCCGGCCCGCTGGACGCCGCCGAGTGGGTCACCATCAAGCGTCACCCCGAGTTGGGCGTCGAGATCCTGCACGGGCTCCCGACCCTCCAGCAGGAGTCCGAGATCGTCGCCGCCCACCACGAGCGGATTGATGGCAGCGGCTATCCGCGGGGACTGCATGGCAATGAGATCCCGATCGAAGCCCGGATCGTGGCGGTCGCCGATACCTACGACGTCCTGATCTCCGACCGGCCCTACCGCAAGGCGCGCACCCGGCAGGAATCGATCACCATCTTGCGCGAGGAATGTGGTACGCGGCTGGACGGGAGCGTGGTCGAGGCCCTCCTGCAGATCCTGGGTGAGGCCAGCCAGGGGAAAGCGCAAAGCGCGGCTGCCTGATCACACCCGACCCGGGTATCGTGGGCCCATGAAGACCAGCACCGACACCAGAGACGTTCGGGTGGAGCGCGACGCGGCGCCCAGCTATCCGGGGGTCATCCCCATGATTGCGTACGAGGACGGCCTCGCGGCGCTCGACTGGCTGGCCGCGGCTTTCGGGTTTCGAGAGCGGACGCGAATGACCGACAAGGACGGGCGGCTCAGCCACGGCGAGATGGAAACGGAGGAGGGCCTCATCATGCTGGCTAGCCCGAC
>VBID01000119.1 GCA_005880615.1 Chloroflexota bacterium | reverse complement strand
GCCTTCACAGGGTCACCGTCTGGCCGACACCGGTCTCCCTCGCCCGCTGCGCGACGAAGGCCGCGGCGGCCACGTCCTCCACCGCCAACCCGAGGGACTTGAACAGCGTCAGCTCCCCGGCCGACCGGCGCCCCGGGTCCTCTCCGATGATGACCTGGCCGAGCTCGGCCCGGATATGATCGGGCTTGACCGCGCCTTCCCGGATCGGGATCAGGAGATCGCCCGCTTCGTTGAGGGCGGACTCGCGCCGGTCGACGAAGAGACGCGCCGCCGCCATGGTGGCGGTATCGATCTCGCGCGTGGTGGGGATGGACGATCCGACCGCGTTGACGTGAGCCCCCTCCTTCAGCCACGCGCGCTGCAGCACCGGCTCCGGGCTCGCCGTCACGGTTGTCACGATGTCGGCGCCGCGAACCGCCGCCTCCGCCGTCGCTACTGCTTCGATACCGAAGTTGTACCGCCCCTTTTGCTCGGCAACGAGGGCGCGGGCATGCTCGAGGTTGCGACTCCAGATCCGGACCGTTCGCAGCGGCCGGATGGAAGCGATGGCCTCCAGGTGCGTGCGGGCCTGGATCCCGGCTCCGAGAAGGGCCAGCTCGGTCGCGTCCCGACGGGCGAGTAGGTCGGTGGCCACGCCGGAGACGGCGGCGGTCCGAATGGCGGTGATGGTGGCCCCGTCCATGAGCGCCGAGAGCCGCCCGGTATCCGCTTCGAACAGCAGCACCGCCCCCTGGTGGGTGTCGATGCCGCGACTGGCATTGCCGGGGAAGACCGACACTGCTTTCATCCCGAGCGCCCCTTTGTGGTCGCCGTCGGCCGACAGGTGGCCGGGCATCACACCGAGGAACCCGCTGCCGTCGGGCATCCGCATCACCATCCGCAAGGGGACCAGCGCCTTCCCCCGGGCCAGCGCGGCCAGCGCGTCGCGCATCACCGCGATGCAGGCCGGCATCGGGAGCAAGCGCGCGACGTCCTCTGCCGAGAGCACGACTACCTGCATCAGGCGGCCACCGCCTCCATCTGTGAGACCAGCGCCGCGCGCTCATTCGGGGTCAGACGAATGTCCACGGCCTCCAGCCAGGTTGCAAAGTGCTCAATCCGGCGCGGCCCGATCAGGGCCGCCGTCACCTGCGGATGGCTGAGGACCCAGGCCAGGGCCAGCGCCCCGGTGGTCACGCCGCGCTCCGCGGCCGCGGCGCGCAGGGCATCGATCGAGCGGAAGGTCCGCTGATTCAGGAGGTGCTGGTATGGCTGGGGACGCAGCGCCATCCGCGAGTCTTTCTGCGCCGGCTCGCCGTATCGGTACTTCCCGGTCAACAAGCCCCCGGCCGTGGGACCAAAGGGGGTGATCGCCAGCTGCTCGTGGTCGGCCAGGGGAAGCACCTCGGCCTCGATCGCGCGCTCCAGCAGGTTGTAGCCGTTCTGCACCGATTCGTACCGGGCCAGGTTCAAGCGGCGGCTGGTCGACAGCGACTCGCTCAGCTGCCGGGCATCGATATTGCTGGCCCCGATGAACCGCACTTTGCCGGCCCGCACCAGCTCCTCCATCGCCCTCAATGTCTCCTCCACCGGCGTGTTGGGGTCGGGCTCCATGGTGACGTACAGGTCAATGTAGTCCGTTTGCAGGCGGCGGAGACTCCCCTCGACTGCCTGCATGATGTGGCGCCGGGAAAGGCTGCGGTCGGTGGGCCCCTCAGCCATGGCGTAGAAAACCTTGGTCGAGAGCACGAGCTTGTCCCGCACTTTCCGTGTCTTGAGCCAGGCCCCGATCATCGTCTCGGATGCGCCGCCGCCGTAGCTGTCGGCGGTGTCGAAAAAGTTGATGCCCGCTTCCCAGGCGCGGTCCATCAGGGAAAACGCGGTTGGCTGGTCCTCGCCCTTCCCGAATAGTTCCGGTGCCGAGCCGACTCCTCCGAATCCGCCGCAGCCGAGGCCCAGAACCGAGATGTGCACCCCGGTCCGCCCAAGCAGTCGGTACTCCATCGTCTCTTCGAGATGGTAAAGGTTTTTCTCGCTGGTATCATCGGCAGTAAGCATGTCGGTGCAGCAACGGGCACGTTTGCGTCATCAGAGCGACATCGAGGTCCAACGCATCGACGGCGGGACGCTGCAATGGCTGATCGACCAGGAGCTTGGCGCCGAGCACGTGATGGCGTACCGGCTGACGGTTGACCCCCGCTCGACGGCGAGCCACGTCCACATCGGCGCGGAGGAAGTCCTCTACGTCCTGGAGGGCACCGGCGAGGTGCGAGTGGAGGACGCCACCCACGTCGTGAACCCCGGACGCGCGGTGTTCGTCCCGGACGGCGCCGAGCACAGTTACGTCAACACCAGTGGCGCTCCCCTGGTCATTGTTGGGGCCATGGCGCCACCCATCGACCCGGACGAGATCCATCTGGCCATCCCGACACTCGACCTGACCGGCATCCGCTCGTCGGGCCTCGACGAGGGCGCCGTGAAGCCGACCATGATGGATGAGCAGCGAGTGACGCCCACCCTGATGGGGGAGCGCAGCTTCCGGGTGCTGGTCAGCCCAGCCGTCGGCTGTCGCCAGATGACCCAGTTCACGGGCGTCATTCCCACCGGACGCGCGCCCTTGCACGCTCATCCGCATGAGGAGGCCGTCTACATCCTGGCAGGCTCTGGCCGGCTGTGGATCGAGGAGAACCCGGCGGGGGAGCTGCGCCCGGGTTCGGTCGTGTTCTTCCCGATCGGCGTGCGCCATACCCTCGAGAACACCGGCCAGGAGGACCTGAGGGTGTTGGGTGCCTTCTCGCCGGCCGGGTCGCCGGAGGCGAAGTTACCGCCCAAGCCGTAGAATCCTAACCCCTCCCCTGCCCCTCCCCAAGGGGGAGGGGACGATTAATCCAGTACCACTGAGGGGACCTTCTGAGAGGGAGATTCCTACGGCTCTAGATGCCGAGGTAGGCGCGCTTCATCTGGGGGTTCTCGAGCAGCGCGGCGGCTTTGTCTGCGAGGACGACCTTGCCGCTCTGCAGGACGTAGCCACGGTCGGCGATCCCAAGGGCCATCACGGCGTTTTGTTCGACCACGAAGATCGTGATGCCGGTCGCATTCAAGCGCTGAATCGTCTCGAACTGCTGCTCGACCAGCACCGGCGCCAGCCCCATGGATGGTTCGTCCATGCAGAGGAACCGGGGTCGCGACATCAGCGCCCGCGCCATGGCCAGCATCTGCTGCTCGCCCCCCGACATGGTGCCACCCTTCTGCGAGCGCCGCTCCTTGAGCCGGGGGAACATGACCATGACCCGCTCCAGGTCCTCGGCCACCCCGGCCTTGTCCGAGCGGGTAAAGGCGCCCAGCATCAGGTTCTGAAGCACCGTCAGCCGGGGGAAAATGCGGCGTGCCTCGGGGACAATGGCGATCCCGTGCTCGACTCGCTTCGAGGTCGGCCAGTTGGTGATGTCTTCGCCGTCAAACCACACGCTCCCCCGGGAGCAGCGGACGGCGCCGATCACCGTCTTCATGGTGGTGGACTTGCCGGAGGCGTTCCCACCCAGCAAGCAGACGATCTCCCCTCGCCGCACTTCCATGCTCACGTCGCGCAGGGCCGGGATCGCCCCGTAGCGCACCTCGACGCCGCTGAGCCGCAAGAGAACGCTGTCTGTGGGCGCCGTTGGCTGGCTCATGCGGTGGCGGCTCGGCGGCCCAGGTAGGCCTCGATCACTCGCGGGTTGCTGTGCACTTCTTGTGGCAGCCCCTCGGCAATCTTGACGCCGTGGTCCATGACCGCGACCCGATCGGAAATCTGCATCACGAGCGGCATGTGGTGCTCGATCAGCAGGATGGTGAGCCCCTGGTCGCGCATCGCCCGAATCAGGCCGGCGATCTCGACCCGCTCGTACGGGTTCATCCCGGCGGCGGGCTCGTCGAGGAGGAGCAGCTTCGGGCGCGCCGCCAGGGCGCGGGCCATCTCGGTCCGCCGACGGTTGGCGTAGGAGAGGCTGTAGGCCGGATCGTCCAGGCGCGGCTCCAGCCGTTCGCGGAACAGGGCGATGGCATCGTCAATGGCCGCCGCGGCAGCCCTCTCCGCCCGAATGGTGCCGGGCCAGTAGAGGGCCGACCCCAGCATCCCGCTGGGTGTCCAATGGTGGGTCCCCACCAGGATGTTCTCCCGGACCGTCATCTGGGGGAAGACGCGCACGTTCTGAAACGTTCGGGACACGCCGGCGTGGGTGATCCGGTGGGCGGGCAGCCGGGTCAGCTCGCGACCGAGCAAGCGGATGCTGCCTCCGGAGGCGCGCAGCACGCCCGAGATCAGGTTGAAGACGGTCGTCTTCCCCGCCCCGTTGGGACCCACGAGGCTGACGATCTCGCCCTGCCGCACTTCCAGGTCGAAGTGATCGACCGCCGTCAGGCCGCCGAAGCGCATGGTTAACCCCCGGATCTGGAGGACCGGTTGGGGCTCGCTCATGGACCTTCCTCTGGGGCAATGATCGAGCCGGTGGAGGCTTCCAGATCGGCCACCGTCTCGCCCGCGGGGGGCTGGGCAGCCAGTGGTTCGGCCTCGGGCTCGGCAAACAGCTCGACGGTGCCGCCCAGCATCTGCCGCGGCCGGATGGACACGGTTCCCAGGAGCCCTTCGGGCCGGAAGATCATGGTCAGGATCAGGATCAGGCTGAAGACGACGAACACCAGGACGGGCGTGAAGATCTTGGTCAGCAGGCCCTGGAGGACGAAGGGCACCACGGTCACGAAGGTGGCCCCGATGATCGATCCCGGGATGCTCCCCAGCCCGCCGAGGATGACCATGATGAAGATCAGCACCGTTTCCTGGATGTCGAAGTTGCCTGGGTAGGCGTTGTGAAAGCGGGCCGCGTTGATCATGCCGGCGATGCCGGCGATCACGGCGCTGGCGGTGAAGGCGAGCAAGCGATATTTGAACGTGTTGACGCCCATGGCGCGGGCGGCCAGCTCATCTTCGCGGATGGCGATCCAGGCCCGACCGGTCCGCGTGCTCCGCCAGCGGAGCAGGCAGAACATGACTACCGCCAGAAAGCCAAGGAAGATCCAGTAGTAGGTGCGGGTTTGGAGGCCGACGCCGTGGATCAGGGGGACACCGTTCGGGAGGCGGAACGGGTCGACCTGGTGGATCCCCTCCGTTCCGCCCGTCAGATTGAGGTCGTCAGGGCCGAACTGATGGCCGGCCAGGGTGGGCGGCCGGTCCAGGTCGAGCACCAGCTCCCGCGTGATCAGCCCGAACGCCAGGGTCAGGATGGCCAGGTAGTCGCCCCGAAGCCGCAGCGAGGGGATTCCAACAATCAACGCGAATCCGATCGAGGCGAGGACGACTACGGCGAAGGCCGACCAGATCGGGAGGTGGATGTGCAGTTGCGCACTCGCCACCATCGCGTAGACGTAGGTCCCAATGCCGAAGAAGGCGATGAAGCCGAGGTTGAGCAGTCCGGCCCAGCCGACCACGAGGTTGAGCGCCAGCGCGAGGCTGGCCGCCTGGACGGAGGTGGTCAGGATCCGCAACCAGTACTCGCCACCCGTCCAGCCAAAGGTATCGACGAAGTACTGGGTGATGAAGGGAGCGGTGGCGGCGATGGCGAAGAAGGGGATGAGGACGTACCACCGGGTGAGCGCCTGGTTCCACCCATACGGGCCGGCCTGCCAGAGCCGCTTGAGGCGGGGTGGCGGCGCCTCGTCGAAGGCCTCGGTGTTCGCGCTCATGCCCGGTCCGGGAGGCGCTCGCCAAACAGTCCCTGCGGGCGCACCATCAGGATCAGGATCAGCGCCAGGAAGGCGAACGTGTCCTGGAAGGTGGTGCTGATGAAGCCGCCCCCCAGGCTCTCCAGGACGCCGAGCAGCAGGCCACCGACCATGGCACCGCGGATGTTGCCGATCCCTCCGATGACCGCCGCGGTGAAGGCCTTGATGCCGAGCAGGTAGCCCATGAAGAAGTCCACGGTGGCGAAGCGCAGGCCGTACAGGATGCCGGCCATGCCGGCCAGTACCGAGCCGACCAGGAAGGTGACCACGATGACCCGGTTCACATCGATGCCCATGAAGGTGGCCGCCTCGCGGTCCTGGGCCGTCGCCCGCATGGCGGTCCCAAACCGCGTGCCGAAGATGAACCGGTCGAGCCCAAGCATCACGAAGGCCGCAACGACCAGGAGGGTGACCCCGGTCAGGGGAGTGGCGACGTTTCCGATGGTGATGACCGTCTGCGGAACCAGCGCGTTGTTCGGCACCAGGACGGGCGCCGGGCTGATCCGCCACTGGACCATGCTTTCCAGGAACAGGGACATGCCCACGGCGGTGATCAGGGGCGCCAGCCGGTTCGCGTTCCGCAGCGGCCGGTAAGCGAACCGCTCGATCCCGACCCCCAGCAGGCCGGCCCCACCCATCCCGATCACGATCATCAGGATCACGACCAGGGCGCCCGGGGCGGAGGCGACGCCATTATGGACGAAGTAGCCCGCGACGCCGGCGCCCAGGAAGGCGCCCACCATGAACACGTCGCCGTGGGCGAAGTTGAGCATTTCCAGGATGCCGTAGACCAGGGTGTAGCCGAGCGCGATGAGCGCATACAGGCTGCCCGTTTCCAGCCCGTTGACAAGCTGCTGCGGGAGGTTCTGCAGGAAGTAGTCCATCGGCGGTGAGCGGGGCAGCCCCCGAGCTGCCCCGCCTTATTGTGCGCGCTTAGACGGAGATCTTTTCGACGACGACCATGTCGTCGGCGGTGGCCTGGTAGACGTAGATGCCGCCACCCGCCACGTCGCCCTTCGAATCGAACTTGACCTGGCCGAAGATGGTGTCAAACGAACCGCTGGCCAGCTGGCTGATGACGTCATTGCGCGAGATCTTGCCGTTGTTGACCGGGGCGTTGTTGATCGCCTGGAGAAGCACCTGGGTCGCTTCGTAGGCCGAGCCGAGGAAGGGACCCGCCTTGGGGACCGAGTCCGCGCCATAGGCCGCCTTGAACTCGGTGACGAAGGTAGCCGCGCTCCCCACCCCGATCGGGCTGGCGGTGACGTTGGTCGCATAGGCGCCTACGTAGGCGTTCTGCGACGCTTTGATGATCGACGGATCCTGAGTCCCATCGGACCCCAGGAAGTTGATGGTCGAGCCGATGGTCAGCCCGGCGCCCTTGAGCTGGAGCACGAGCGGCGCCACCTCGGGGCCCTCATCCGCGAAGTAGACCCAGTCGGCCTGAAAGGCCTTGATCTTGGTGACGATGGTGCTGAAGTCGGTCTGGCCGTGCTGGGCGCTGTCCGTCTTGATCGCGATACTGGCCGCGTTGGCCTGCAGATACTTCACGACCTGGTCCCGAAGTCCGGTCGAGTAGTCGGACCTGGCGTCCAGGAGATAGACCTTCTTGGCGCCCTTCTCGATCAGGAACTTGGCATCCGCCGGGCCCTGGGCGTCGTCGCGGGCGTTGACCCGGTGGGCGACGCTGTTGCCCTGGTCGGTGACTTTCGGGTTCGACGCCGATTCACTCACGAACGGCAGCGGAGGGTTGGCGCCCTGCAGACCCTGGATCGTCCCCAGTACCACGCCGGAGTTCATGGGGCCGACAATGCCCAGGACGGTGGGGTCCGAGATTCCCTGTGCCTGGAGGGTAGCGGCCGTGTCCGGCTTGTGCTGGTCGTCCCATATCAGCAGGTCAATCTTGGTGCCCTTAATCCCGCCTTTGGCGTTCCAATCCTTGACCGCCAGCTGGATGGCCTGGAGCGCCCCCGCTCCGATTGATGCCTCGTCCCCGGTGAATGGCCCCTCGGCCGCGATCTGGACCTTGGTCGGCGCGTTGGGTGTCGGACTGGCAGCCGGTCCGCCGCCGCAGGCGGCCAACCCAAGACTCGCCAGCGCGGCCATCACGATGACCCTCGGTATACGCATTCGTTCCCTACCTCCTCTCGGTCGTTGACTGATCGAAAATGGTGCGCTTGTTATACACGGTTGCCCAAAGCAGGGCAACTGACCCGGTGGCCATCTAATAGTTGCTAATCCCTGGCGTGCGCGACCAGGTCGAGATGCCGGTCGAGGGCTCCCAGGACTGCCTGCACGTCTTCGGCGGTGTTGTAGTAGTGGAGGGAGATCCGCAGGGAGCCGTCGCGCACCGAGCAGAGGATGCCCTCGGCGGCCAGCGCCGCCACCAGCCGCGGGGCGTCGGTCGACCCGATCATGACCAGTGGCCCCCGCGCGGCCGGTTCCTCGGGGGTCAGCAGCCGGAGGCCGCGCTCCCGAATGCCACGAATGAGCAGGGCGGCGAGGCCGTGCACATGGCGGCCGATGGCGTCGAGCCCGGCGTCCGCGATCAATTCGATGGCGGCCGATGCCGCGTAGATATTCGGGACGGGAGGCGAACCCGTCTCGAACCGCCGCGCGGCGTTCGCGAACTCGAGGTGATGCACGTCATAGGCGAAGACATTCGCCTGCCCGAACCACCCCGAGTCCGAGGGCTGCAAGCGCTCGATCAGCTCGGGCCGGATGTACAGGAAGGCGACCCCCGGCGCTCCCAGCAGGTATTTGAGGGTGCCGGTGCAGAGGAAGTCGACGTCGAGCGCCTTCACGTCCATCGGCTCCGTCCCCATGCTCTGGAAGGCATCGATGAGCAGGTGGGCGTCGCTCGCGTGCGCCACCTCGGCCAGCGCCGCCACGTTGTTCTTGAAGCCGTTCTTGTAACAGACGTGGGTGGTAGCGACCAGGGCGGTCTGTCGGTCGATCAAGGCCTCATAGGATGTCAGCGGAAGCCGGTGCCCCTCGGCTCGGGCGAACTCGACCTGTGCCCCGCGCCGCTCCTGGGCGAGCCACACGTGACCCATCGTCGGGAAATCGAAGTCGCTGGTCACTACCTTGGGCCGAACCGAATAGTCGAGGGCGCTGGCCAGTGAGTTGAGGGCGGTCGACACGGAGTATGTGACCGCAATCTCGGTGGGCTGAGCATTGATCAACCGGGCGAACTGCGCCCGCAACGTCTCCATCCGCTCCACCCAGAGCTCCCAGGGATTGCCGTAGGTATGCCAGGACTCGATGAATTCGTGGAGCGCCGCTTCCACCGGTCGCCCCAGGGCTCCCTGGGAACAGCTGCTCAGGTAAATCTTGTCCTTGAAGATGGGGAACTGCCGGCGGAACGCGGCCGCCTTGCCGTCGGCGACGGGCTCATGCTTAGACGGCATTGTTCGGCATTGTAGTGTCCGCGGTTAGCGATCCGCTGCAAATTTCTCCGGCCAGCCGCGGCGCTCGCCGTCGGCGGGCGCGGCCGGCGTCGCAAAATGCTTGACAGCTCAGGAAGACGACCCGATACTGCGGGCACGGAGGCGGACTTCGAGCAGCCTCCGCGGGACCAGCGGCTGCGCGGGGAGGGGACTCGGCATAGGAACAGGGGATCCACGCCCACCACTGGCCCGCCGCGTCCTGACCATTCTGGCCGGCGCGTCCGTGCTCGCCGGGACCATCCCAGGGCGCGCTTCCATCCCGGTGCTCGCCGGGAATGCGAACCTCCATCTGGACAAGACCGTGGCTGGTGCGACCCTGTCGCCGGTCCTGGCCCTGGCGCTGGCGGTCGACCAGTCGAGCGCCATTCCGGGGGATCGGCTGACCTATACGGCGACCGTGTCGAACACGGGCGCCTCCCTGGCCCTGAGCGGTGACCTGACCGCCCAGAACACCGACGCCACGGCCGCCGCGGTCTCGTCGTACTTCGACGTCGTCTCGACGACTTCGACCGGCCACTGCGTTTCATCGATCAGTAACCGGGGCCACGACACCGCCCAGTGGGCGGCGCTAGCCGCGACGGCGGCGAGCCAGCCGGGCTACGTCCCGGTGCTCGCGCCACCCATCGCCGCTGGCCTCTCCCTCATGGTGACGCCTGTTCCGTCAGACGGCGTCACGTATCCAGCCGCCGGCGACCTCATCCTGGGTACCCGGCTGGACCCTGGGGCGACGGCCAGCTGGCATTACACAGCGACCATCAGCCTCACCCCGGCGCAGACCGCATTCCTTCTGGATCCCGCCCAGGTCACCCGGATCCGCAACACGCTGCACGCCGAAGTGGGCCCGCGGTCGCAGCAGGGCAACGGGCAGCCACCTATGGTCGATGTCGAGTTCTGCCAGCAACTCCTCGCCGCTTCTCCATCCGGAACGGCCGGCAGCGTCGCGGTCCTCGTTTCGCTGCCGAACGGGACGACGGTGCGGCTGCCGGTCGGCACCGTGCTGCCGGGGACCTCCGCCAGTGTGTTGACGCTCTACCGTGTGCCCGTGGTCGGCGCCAAGGCGCAGGGTGAGTCGGACGCCGATTACCTGGCTCGTCTGCACGCCGTCGAGGGCCTGCAGCTGGTGGCCTCCGCGGTGGCGACCGGCACCAGCTCGGCCGGAACCGTCACGGCCGGGCCGACGACCGCGAGCGCGACCACCGAACACCTGCCCATCATCACGGTTGCCAAGAGCGGCCCGGCCAAAGCCGACGCGGGAACCACGCAGACCTACCCGCTGGCCCTGCAGAACGGTGGCGGTGCGCCGGCCAGCGGGCTGCAGGTCACGGACAGTGTCCCCAGTGGCGACACCGGGACCGTCACCGGAGTGCCGGCGACCCTGAGCCCGACCGCTGGCGCGACGGCCACGGCCACTTTCGCCATTCCGGTCGGCCAGGCGGAGGGCGGGCTAACGGATACGGCCTCGGTCAGCTGGACCGATGCCAACGACAACGCTTACGGCCCCGTCACGAGCAACTTCACCACCCAGGTCTCTTCCACCTTCGCCGGGTCCACGCTGACACTAGCGCCGGCGAGCGCCGGGCCCGATCTCGTGGGCGCCACCCAGGGGTTGACGGCGACATTGTTCGACCGGCACGGCGCGCCGATGGCCAACCAGTCGGTCAGCCTGGCCATCAGCGGCGCAAACCCGCTCACGGCAACCGCGACCACCGACGCCAACGGGGTGGCCGGTTTCGTGATCCTGGGCACCAACCCCGGCATCGACGTCGCCCAGGCGACCTTTATGCATGGCGCCTTCGTCCTCCACTCGAACACCGCCACCGTAGCCTGGATCAAGCCGGTCGCGGTCATCAGCACGACGCCCGCGGAGGGGAACTTCTTCGCCGAGCCGGCGTCGGCGTGTAGCGTCATCGCCAAGCCCGGGGACGTGGCGGCATTCGGTCAGACCTTCCCCACCATCGACTTCAATCCACCCAGCGGCACCGTCAACCACAACATCTCGGGCGTTGGCCCATCGACGAGGCCGTTCACCGACGTCACCACGGATCAGGTCGGCAACTTCTCCGGAACGATCATCGCCCAGGGCAATGGGGTCCAGGCGGGCCTCGGCAGCCTGAGCAGCTTCGACGCCGTGTTCACCGCCAGCCTCAGCATCACCAAGCCGGGTGACGTGACGTTTGGCGTGGTGGCGGACGATGCCTTCCTGCTCGGCATCGGGGGTGGGGCGACCCGGGTCAGCGGCGCCTACGAGAATGCGCCGGCCTCCAACACGTCGCCGTTCAAGAACTACCCGCTCGTCGGAGCCTGGAACCAGGCCGCCCCTCCAGCCGGGCCCGCCACCCATGCCGTGACGGTGCACTTCCCCGCTGCCGCGTCCTATCCATACGAACTGGACTACGCGGAATGCGGCGGCGGGACGCTCTCCCTGACGCTGACGGAGCTGACCTTCACCCCCGACACCTCGCCGCTCAGCGTGTACGTCGGCTACGCCGACGGGTTGCGCCCGGCGGGCAGCATCTTCCCCTTCCCCTGGTCGGGGTCGCCGAACGTGATCTTCATTGGCAGCGGCGCTCCATTCGACGCCGGCGCCCTGCGTCTCGATAACAACTCGGATACCCCAATGACGTTCGACAGTATTACCGTGGACCTGCCGGGCCAGGCGCATTTCGACATCTGGCCGCACGGCCAGGTGCTGCCGGCGCACCAGATCCTGATCTTGACCCAGACCGCCTTCTTCAACTTCGATACGTCCGACTTCAGCGGCTGTGGCGGCAACGACGGGGTCATCCCGGCGGTGAACGTGACCCAGGGCGGGGTGACCACGACGTTCAAGGACACCGGACAGATCCTGAACACCTTCGGGTTCGACCTGGCCTGCCGGGGCAACGAGTCGCAGTCCTGGACCCGAATCGGTGGCGGCGGCGCGGCGATCAATACTCCGCTGCCGCCCGCCATCGCGCTCTCGCTGGCACCCACCACCCTGCCCGGGGCCACGGTTGGCCAGACGCAACGGCTGATCGTCACGGCCCTGGACGGCTCTGGCCAACCGGTGCCCAGCCTGGCGGTGACGCTGGGCGTGTTCGGGGCCAACACGCAGCACGTCAACGGCACCACGAACAGCGCCGGGGTGGTGACGCTGTCCTACGTTGGCCTGAACGCCGGGACGGACACCATCGATGCCATCGCCTTCGTCAGCGGGTTGCAAGCGGTCTCCAACCAGCTCAGCCTGACCTGGAAGATCCCGGTGCCGCCGCCACCGCCGCCCCCGCCCTCGGGCACATCACCTCCGTCGATCTCCAACCTGTCGCCGGCCGATGGGACCAGCGTGGCCGCGTCCACGCCGGTCAACGCCAGCATCACCGCGGCGCCGGGGTCGACCATCGCCAGCTGGTCGGTGGCGGACCAGCTGCTCCCCAGCGGGACGTCGGAGACGCTAGCCTCCGGGAGCGGGAATCCGCCGGCACCGCTGGCCACCTTCAACCCGGCCAACCGGTCGAGCGGCACCTACGCCATCACCATATCGGCCACCTCGAGCACGGGCGGGTCGGCAGCGGCCGTGACCCGGGTCGTCGTGGGCAGCGGCGGCGGCACGGCTGCCCAGGCCCCTCCGACGATTGCACCGTCCACACCAGCTGATGGGACCGTGGTGACCGGTCCGCTGCCCGTAACTGCCGGCTTCACGGCGCCGACCGGCCAGAGCATCGCCAGCTGGAGCGTGACGGTGACGCCGGCGGCCGGTGGTGCATCGAGGACCATTGGCAGCGGGACGGGTACGCCACCTGCCACCCTGGCCACCCTCGATCCCACGCTGCTGCCCAACGGGACCTACCTCGTCGCTGTCTCCGGCACCGCCAGCGGCGGCGGAACCCAGACCGTCACCACGACCGTGAGCGTGGCCGGCCAGCTCAAGCTGGGCCGCTATGTGAGCACCTACCTGGACCTCAACGTGCCCGTCAGCGGCTTCCTGATGCAGGTCCGCCGCGTCTTCGACAGCGCCGACAAGAGCAATGGCGACTTCGGCATCGGCTGGCACCTGAGCGTCTCGAACTTCCAGCTGCGCAGTAACCGTGCCCTGGGGGACGGCGGCTGGTCCGAGTACCCGACCAGCTGTGTGTTCGGGCTCTGCAATTACGGGTTCAAGAGCTCGGCCCCGCACTCCGTCACCGTCGCCTTCCCCGACGGCCATGACGAGATCTTCGACTTCACGCCCGCCGGCGGCAGCGTGCTCTTCTACTGGGAGGGGACCTCGGGCTTCACGGCCCGGGCCGGGCTGGGGATCACCTCGACCCTGGCCGTGGCCGGTGACCAGAGTGTCATCTACGGCTTCGACGGCAACCTCTACGACAGCAACTTCAACCTCTACAACCCGACCCGTTTCCTGCTGACGACGCGTGACGGGCGCCAGATCCTGCTCGACGTCGACAGCGGATTGGTGTCGGAGACCGA
Source organism: Chloroflexota bacterium (assembly GCA_005880615.1). Classification (GTDB taxonomy): domain Bacteria; phylum Chloroflexota; class Dormibacteria; order CF-121; family CF-121; genus CF-121. The sequence continues at coordinate 39,276 of VBID01000119.1, read as the reverse complement.
CCGCAACGGCAACACGCTGAGTGTCGATAACGGCGGGCTGCACTCGTCCACCGGGTCATCCATCAGCTTCACCCGCGACAGCCAGAACCGGATCACCGCCATTGCGGGGCCCGGCGGCCAGCGGCTTGCTTACACCTACTCCAGTGCCGGCGATCTCGGGACCTACCGGGACGCCAACGGCAACGCTTTCACGCTGACCTACGACGCCAACCACGACCTGCTGGGCGTGACCGGGCCAGGGTCGACTCGGCCGGTGCAACAACAGGTCTACGACCCCAACACCGGGCGGCTGTCCCAGGTGATCGACGGCGCCGGCAATGTCACCCAAGTCACCGACGACGTGGCCAACCATACGCAGACGATCGTCGACCCGAACGGGAGCCTGACCACCATCGAAACCTTCGACGACCTGGGTGACCTGGTCAAACAGAGCCAGGTCTTCGGCGGGCGGACCCTGACGACGACGTTCACGTACGACGCCGTGGGCCACGAGCTCAGCCGGACCGACCCGCTCGGGCACACGTCGTCGGCGACGTACGACGCCAGCGGCAACCTGACCTCGACGACCGACGCCGATGGCAACACCACGACATTCCAGTACGACACCTTTGGCCAGCTGAGCGCCGCTTCCGGACCGGGTGGGGCGCTCCTGATGCAGCTCACCCGGGACAGCCGCGGCAACGTGCTCAAGGTCCAGCGCGCCGACGGCACCTCGTTCAGCTATACGCGCGACAGCACCGGCCGCATGTCGTCGATCACCGACCCCTCTGGCCGCACCGAGCACCTGACCTACGACACGGCGGGACACCTGTCTGGGACGGTCGACCCGGCGGGCAACGCCGCCTCGGTCCAGATCAACAGTGCCGGCCAGGTGACGGGGATCACCGATGCGCGTCCCTCGACGACGAGCTTCACCTACGACGCCGCCGGCAACATGACCAGCATCACCGACGGCAACGGCCAAAGCCGGCGGTTCACGTACGACGCCTTCGGTCACGAGCTGAGCGAGACCGATCCGCTGGGTCAGACCAGGACCTACCACTACGACGCCGCCGGCCGCCTGGATAGCCAGACGGATCGCGACGGACGGCAGATCACCTACACCTACGACGTCGACGGCAAGCTGGCCAGGATGGTGATGCCGGGGAGCGATGTCGCCACCATCACCTACGACCCCCTGCATCGGCCAACCTCACTGACCAACGGGACCGCCATCGTGCAGCTGCAATACGACGATGCCGGTCGGGTGACCGCCCAGACCTCGAGCGGGATCGCGCCTATCCCCACGGTGACGCTGCAGTATGCCTACGACAAGCTCGGCCTGCGCACCCAGCTCATCGGTCCCGAGGGCAGCACCAGCTATCGCTACGACGGGCTCGGCCGGCTGACCGGGATCACGGACCCAGCCCAGGGGTCGTTCACCTTCGGCTACAGCGCCGCCTCCCAGCTGACGACGCTGGCTCGGCCCAACGGTGTCACCGACACCCTGACCTTCAGCGGCTCGGATCTGACCAGCCGGATCGCGACCCAGGGCACCACCGTCCTGGGCGGCGTGACCTACACCTACACCGTGAACGGCCTGCGGGCCAGCGCCACGGCGAACGGCGCGACCGGCCCGACCACGTACGGCTACGACGTGGCCGGCCAGCTGGTCTCGGCGAGCACCGGCGGGAACACGCAAACCTGGGCGTACGACGCCGGCGGCAACGTCGTCAGTTCACCTACGACGCCCGCGGGCGGGTACACGTACGACGCGGCCGAGCGCCTCGCCCAGGACGCACAGAACACCTACACCTACGACCACGAGGGCGACATACTGACGCGCACCAATCGGGCCACTGGGGCGGTGACCGCCTATGACTGGAACGCGCGACATCAGCTGCTGGCTATCCACCTTCCGGACGGCAGCACCGAGCGCTTTGCGTACGACCCGCTGGGCCGCCGTGTCGGCGTGACCGATGGCTCCGGCGCGCGTGCCTTTGTCTACGATGGCGACGCCGTCGACCTCGAATACGACGGCGCCGGCAACCGGGTGGCGTCGTACACCAATGGCCTGGCCCAGGACAACATCCTGCAGATGGCGCGGGGCGGTCACCGCTACTTCTATCTCAAGGACGGGCTCAACAGCACGACGGCCCTGACCGACGAGACCGGGGCGGTGGTCGCGACCTACGCGTACGACGCGTTTGGCGCTCCGACCGCTTCCACTGGGGCGGTGGCCAACCCGTTCACATTTACCGGTCGCGAGTATGACGCCCACGCGGGCTTGCTGTACCTGCGCGCCCGCTACTACGACCCCCGTGTGGGTCGCTTCCTCAGCGAGGACCCGGTGCTTCATCCGAATCCCTATCCCTATGTCGATAACGATCCGACCAACCGGCGCGACCCCTCCGGAGCCCAGGACTTGGTGGAGGAGGAGGAGACCCTGGTCGTCGAGGGGGAGCTCGAGGAATCGGCCCTCTCCGAAGAGGCGCAGATGGTTCGGCAGTTCGGCCAGATGCACGCCGACCTGGGGAAGGAGCATCTCCTCGGCTATCTCAGACAGGGCGAGCTCGAGGCGCTCCAGCGCGCTCCGTGGTTGGAGCGAATGTACCTCGGGACGGCCATTCACCGGGCGGTGGCGGCCGACCTCGAAGCGCTCGGCTTTGTCTACAACACCATCGGACCGGACTTCGCGATCGGCGAGTTGCTCATCGAGCTGACGACGCCAGGTGCCGTCGCGGCCCACCTGGCCCGAGGGGGGCTCTACCTGATTGCGGAGATCGTGACGTATCTGCTAGTTCTTTGATTCGTGCCGGCGCCAGTCATTTCCTCCGAACTTCGTGGTGGGCGGTTCACTCCTGCTTATGATGGCGCTATCTTCCGCGGCGCCTCGGTGACCAGCGTGGACTTCAGCGGGCTCCGAATCAGGCACCTGCAGGTGGAACAATCCAGCTTCATCGACTGCGACTTCAGCCGGGCTCACCTGGCCAACGGCAACCTCGGCCTGGCCTCGCCCCCCTCGACCTATCTTCGATGCCGCTTCGACGGTGCCGATCTCCGCGGCGTGCGCCCAGGAGCCGCTCGCTTTGAAGGCTGCCGGTTCGACGGCGCCCGCCTGGATGGGTGGTTGTGTTTTGTCACCGAGTTTATCGACTGTCACTTTGCCGGGCCCCTCCGCGAGATGGTCGTGAGCGGCCGGCCCTTCCCGCCTGCTCGTACGGAGGATCTGGGCCGCAGTCGAAACGCCGTGTACGGGAACGACTTTCGGGCGGCGGAGTTGATGGGTGTCGAGTTTGTCCGGGGAATCGATGTCGACGCCCAGCTCATGCCGGAGGACGATGCCTACGTCCGGGTTCCGCAGGCGCCGGCTCGGATCGGGGCCGCGCGGCGTGAGATCGAACAGTGGCCGGATCCATCCGCACGGGCCCTGGCGGAATCGATGCTGTCGTTCTACAGCATCCGAGGCTACGATGAGCAAGAGACGATCTTTACCCGCCGTGACCTACCCGGGACGGTCCCCGCCCAGGTCCGGGAGCGAATTTGGGCGATGCTCAGTACCGAAGTCCGGCCGGGTGGCTGAGCGCCATGGGCATCCTCACCGACTTCTTTATCGCCACCCCGCAGGAGGCCCTGGCGGCGGATTTGCGGCTGGGCCCCGCCTCGAGGTTCCCCACGGCGCAGCTCAAGAGCGTCGAGATTGTCAAGGTTCTGCAGCTCGACGCCATCCTGGGTGACCACGAACTGGACTTCGACCGGATGATGCCGCTCGGGGAGAAGACAACAGAAGGTCCCTGGCTCTTTCAGCTCCCTCCCACCCTGGTCGACCAACTCGCCGCGCTGTCCGACACTGCGAGCGTCGAGGTCGCGCGGCGCTGGGCCGAGACTCCGGAATGGGCGGCCGAACCCGGACCAAGCCGCGCCGCGGCGAGCACGGCTCTGACGGCGATCCGCACAATCGCCCGCCGCGCCCGTGCCCAGGAGAGGCCGGTCCTCCTCTGGTTGTCAATCTGAGGTCGAGTTCCGATCTCGGCGATGGTGATCAGGGCCGAGAGACTGGGCCGGCGATGTCGTTTCTCCGGACCGTCTTCCTCGTAGAGAGGGGAGCGGAGAGCGACCTTCTCCCCGGCTATTCGGGCTGGTAGGGCTGGCGGACTTCTTCGGGTAATTCGTACCAGTTCATCCGGTCGCCCACGCGGGCGCGGAGTTTCCATTTCAACGACTTCGAGGCGGACTCGATGCGGTCCCAGAGCGCGTCCAGCCGCTGGAGGATGATGTCCTGGGGGACCGCCATGTCTTTGACCATGGAGCGGGCCCGCTCGTGGTTCAGCTGCAGCGTCCGGTACAACCCCCAGTCCTCGGCGGTGAGCTTCGCCAGGTAGGTCGCGTTGATGGCGTCGTCGTCGTGATCCGCCACGTCGTGGTCGATGAGCAGGGCCACGATGTCCACCAGGTCCTTCTGGTTGATCTCGTAGATCTGCATCTTGCTCAGCAGCAGGTCGGCCGGCAGCAGGCTGGGTCCGACCCCGCCGAGGCGGTTTCGGAGGTCGAGGACGTGGCACATGCGCATCACGTCTACGAAGATGTCGACCTGGCGGCCGTTCTCGGCGTCCAGGTAGAGGAGGCGCTGGGCGCCGTTGAGGGTATTGAAGCGCAGGTCGCCCTGGTAGCCGAGTGCCTCGAACAGCTTCTGGACCGCACCGCGCTGCTTCGACGTGACCACGAAGTCGAGATCGCCGTATTTACGCCGCAGCGGCGCGTGCTCGGCGCTGGCCGAGTGGAGGCGGACACCCGCGCCGCCCACCAGCTTGACCGCAACCTGCCGCTCGGCCGCGACCTCACCGATCCGCCTGGCTTCATCGACGATGTCCTCGCGGGGGGTGCCGTTGACCGTCAGGCTCAGTCCTCCTTGTCGATGATCACCGTTTTCAGATCGGTCATCTGCTCGAGGGCGAAGTGGCCGCCCACCCGGCCCAGGCCGCTATCTTTGCCGGCCCGCCCGCCAAACGGGATGTGGGCTTCCCAGTAGTTCGACGACTCGTTGATGTTGACCCAGCCGGTCTCCAGCCGTTCGGCAAACCGGAGCGCGCGGGCGATATCGCGCGTGTAGACGGCGCCCAGCAGGCCGTAGGGGGAGTCGTTGGCGATCCGCAGGGCCTCGTCTTCGGTCGCGAACCGGATGATGGGCGCGATGGGGCCGAAGGTCTCTTCCTGGCTGACCCGCATCTGCGGGGTGACGTCCCGCAGGATGGTGGCCTGGTAGTACAACCGCGTGGGAAAGTTCTCTCCGCGCTTGCCACCGCTGACGATCTTGGCGCCGCGGTCCGTCGCGTCGGCGATGTGCTCGTCCATCTTGCGGGCGGTCTCCTCGTTGTTCAGCGGCCCCAGCGTGGTCTCGTCGTCGAAGGGATCGCCCAGGCGGAGCCCAGCCACGGCCGCCGTCAGTTTGGCGATGAACTCGTCCTGGGCCGACGCCTCGACCAGGATCCGCTCGCCCGCGGTGCAGCTCTGGCCGGCGCACAGGTAACAGCCGACGATGGTGCCGGCCACGGCCTTGTCCAGGTTGGCGTCTTTGAAGATGATGATCGGGCCGTTGCCGCCCATCTCGAGCATGGTGTGCTTCCCGGCCGCCCGCCTGGCCACCAGGTGTCCGGTCTCGGTCGAGCCGACGAAGCCGACGCCGGCAACCTGGGCATGGCCGGCGATCTCATCGCCGACCACCGAACCGGGGCCGGTCACCAGGTTGAAGGCACCGGGGGGCAGGTCGGCCTCGGCCAGGCACTCGGCCAGCTTTACCGAGATGGCCGAGGTGCTGGAGGCCGGCGACCAGACCACCGTGTTCCCGCCGGCCAGCGCCGGCGCGATGAATTCGGTGGCCATGGTCAGGGGCCAGTTCCAGGGGGTGATGATGCCGTAGACGCCGCGCGGCACCCGCAGGGTGAACACCAGCTTCTGGGGGCTCATCGAGGGGATGACGCTGGTTTCCAGGCGCTTCACGTCTTCGGCGGCGATCCGGAAGTACTCGATGGCCTCCGACACCTCGCCCTGGGCCTCCGCCTTGTAGGGCTTGCCCTGGTCGAGGGTCAGCCAGCGCGCCAGGTCGTCGCGCCGGTGCTCCATCACATCGCCCACCCGGTGCAGCAGCCTGGCCCGTTCGAAAGCGCCCAGCCGGGCCATGGCCTCGCGCGCCCGGTGGGCGGCCTCCACCGCGTGTTGGGCATCCTGGCGCGTCCCTTTCGGAATGCTGGCGATCGTTTCTCCGCTGCCGGGGCTGGTGGCGGCGAAGGTCTCGCCACTCTCGGACCCGACCCACTGGCCGCCGATGAACATCTTCAGGGTCTCAGCTTTGGTTGCCGTCCCGCGCTCGACCACCTTCATGTCCTCGCCGTCTCCCTGTCGCGCACTCCCCGCCCGCTCTCGCCCTGGGACAGAGGGAGCGAAGGCACGGTTTCCTTGAGTCGCGTCATCTCCGGGTCGAACAGCGGTTCCTTTCGCACGGTCGCGGGGTAGCGCTTGCCGAAGTACTGGATCTCGACCTTGGTTCCGGCCGCCACGTGCTCCACCGGCAAGTAACCGTACACGATGCTTTGACCGACGGTGTAGCCGTAATTGGCGCTGGTGACGAAGCCGGCCACCTGCCCGTCGACGAAGATGGGCTCCTTGCCCATGACCGCCACGGTGGGGTCGTCCAAGGTCATGCAGCTCAATTTGCGGGTGATCCCCTGCTCCTTGCTCCGGAGGAGCGCGTCGCGGCCGATGAAGTCGCCCTTGTTGAGCCGGACGGCGAAGCCGATGCCCACCTCGTAGGGGTTGTGCTCGCTGTACATGTCTACGCCCCAGTTGCGATAGCCCTTCTCCAGGCGCAGCGAGTCAAAGGCGCCACCGCCCAGCGCGATCACGCCCTGCTGCTGACCCGCTTGCCAGAGCGTGTCCCACAGCCGGAGCCCGTACTCGGACGGGGCATAGACCTCCCAGCCCAGCTCACCGACGTACGAGATGCGGATGGCGTAGCAGGGCACGTTGCCGATGGTCACCGGCTGCCCGGTCAGGTAGGGGAAGGCGGCATTGGAGACGTCCTCCTGGGCCAGCGGCTGGACCAGGTCGCGGGCCCGCGGGCCCCAGACGCCGATGCAGCACCAGCCCGAGGTCAGGTTCTCCAGGCGAACGGAGTGATCCATGGGCAGCTGGCTGCGCATCCAGGCCAGGTCGTGCATCCCGACTCCGCCCCCGGTGACCACCCAGAACCGCTCCTCATCGATTCGCGTCACGGTGAGGTCGGTCATGATGCCGCCGCGCTGGTTGAGCATGGCGGTGTAGGTCACCTTTCCCACCGGGTGGTCCATCTGGTTGGCGGCCAGCCGCTGCAGATAGGCCAGCGCGCCGCGACCCGTGACCTCGATCTTGACGAAGGGCGTGGCGTCGAAGAGCACAGCCCGCTCGCGGGCGGCCTGGTGCTCAACCCCCTGGGCGGGAGACCAGAAGCGGGCCGCCCATCCGGACCTGACCGGAAACTCGGGAGCCGCTTCTAACAGCGGCTGGTTGGCTTCATACCAGAGCGGGCGCTCCCAGCCGGCGGTCTCGGTGAAGAAACTCCCGAGGGCAACCTCCCGGTCATAGAAGGGCGTGAGGCGGAGCTGGCGGGGCTTGGCCATCGGCTGCAACGGATGGATGATGTCGTAGATCTCACGATAGTTCTGGGCGCCGCGGGCCCGCACATAGCTGGGGCTCTGGACGTACGGGTAGAAGCGGTTGAGGTCTTCCTCGCGCAGGTCCAGGCTGGGGATGCCCTCCACCATCCACTCCGCGACGGCCTGGGCGGCGCCCGGGCCGTGCGTCAGCCAGACCGCCTCGCAGGCCCAGAACCCGCGCACGTCTAGCGACTCACCAATCAGCGAATGGGCATCGGGGGTGAAGGAGAACATCCCGTTCACCTTTTCGACGAGCTCGGCCGACCTCAGGGGCGGATAGAGCTCCTGGGCGTTGGCCAGCGCGGCCTGGAACAGGTCGTCCCGGAACGGCAGGCAGGAGGGCATCATCGGATCGTCCTCATGGCGCCGGATGTCCGCCGCGTCGACCAGGACGGGCTCATGGCGGTAGGACCCCAACAGATAGCCCTGGTAGTGCTGGCGGAAGTACATCGACTTGTCCTGGTGGCGGACGAGCGGCGTCGACTGCCAGGCTGTGTCCCCGTGGAACTCGGGCAGGGGGTCGGTGATAGCGTAGAGGTGCTGCATGGGCTGGAGCGGGATGGGGACGCCGGCCATCCGGCCGACCAGCGGGCCCCAGATGCCAGCGGCGCACAGGACCTGTTCACAGCGGATGCGGCCGCCCTCCGTGAGGACCGCTTCTACGCGACCGTTGCGGACTTCGATGCCGGTCACCCGGGTCCGGCCGAAAAAGCGGGCACCGTTGGGCGCCGCCAAGCGAGCCAGCGCCTCGCAGGCGCGGGTGGTCCGGACCGTGCCGTCACGGGGCACCTGAATCGCGCCGTACAGGTGGTCGGTGCGCATGATGGGCACCATTCGCTTGATCTCGTCGGGTCCGATCAGGTGGGTCTCCAGTCCCCACGAAGTGGCGTGGCCGTTGCGGCGCTTCAGCTCCTCCCAGCGCTCGGGCGTGGTGGCGACCTCCAGGCTGCCGACCTCAGTCCAAAGCGACTCGCCGTTGAGACGCAGGTCGCGATAGACGTCCACCGAGCGCATGGCGAAGTGACAGGTGGTGCGGGCGGCGTTGTTCTCGAAGACCATGCCAGGGGCGTGCGAGGTCGAACCGCCGGCCTCGAAAAGCGGGCCCTGGTCGAGGACGACGATGTCCTTCCAGCCCAGCCGGGTCAGGTGGTAGGCGGCGCTGCAGCCGACAATGCCCGCCCCGATGATGACGACGCGCGCGTCACCAGGGAGGTCGTCACGCGACGGCATGCTCGATCGCTTCCTTGCGGACGGCAATGAAGCGCTTCAACTCCTCGTCAACGCCCGGGTCAATGCCGGGGTCCTGGTAGTCGGCCAGCAGCTTCTTCCACTTCTCGTTGGCCACCTTGTCGGCAGTGCGGGCGCCCATCCGATTCCAGCGGTCGAAATTCTCAGTGGAGGAGATCAGCGGGCGGTAGAAGCCATCCCGGTAGTGGCGCAGGGTGTGCTCGGCACCCAGGAAATGCCCGCCCGGCCCCACCTCGCGGATGGCGTCCATGGCGAACCCCTCCTCGTCCAGCGGGAAACCTTTCTGCAGGATCCACTCGAACATGCGGAGCGCCTCGACATCGATGATGAATTTCTCGTAGGACGCGAGCAGCGCGCTCTCCAGCCAGCCGGCCGCGTGCAGGACGAAATGGACGCCGCCCAAGACGGTGGGCCACATGCACATCATCGATTCGTAGGCCGCCTGGGCATCCGGCGACTTCGACGAGGTCAGGGCGCCGCCGCCGCGGAAGGGGATCTTGTAGTGGCGCGCCATCTGGGCACTGGCCAGGATGCCGAGGGCGGACTCCGGGGTCCCAAAGGACGGGCTGCCCGATTGCATGTCCGTATTGGTGAGGAAGGACCCGTAGATGCAGGGGGCGCCGGGGCGCACCACCTGGATCAGGGCGATGCCGGCCAGCGCTTCGGCGGTTTGCTGGGCGATAGTGCCGGCCAGCCCCATGGGCGACATGGCGCCCGCCATCAGGAATGGGGTGACGAGGACCGGCTGATTGGCCGCCGCGTACTCGAGCAACGCGCCCAGCATCCGATCGTCGTAGCGGAGCGGGCTGTTGACGTTCACCAGCCCCAGGAGGCCCGCGGTCTTCTCGATCTTGTCCCGGCCGCCGAAGACGATGCTGGTCATCTCGATAGAGTCCTGGGCGTTGTCAGCGGAGATCACGCTGCCCATGTAGGGCAGGTCGGTCCAGCGGATGTGGGAGTACACCATGTCCAGGTGGCGCGTATCGAGGGGCAAGTCCTCCGGCTCTACCGTGGTGCCCCCGGCGCAGTGGATCTGGGGCGTGGCCTGGCACATCTTGTCCCAATTGGTGAAGTCCCCGATGGTGGCGCCCCGGCGGCCGCGATCCAGGTCGGTAATGAAGGGCGGCCCGTAGGTCGGGGCGTTGACCATGAAGTCGCCGCCGATGGTGATGGTCTTCTTCGGGTTGCGCGCCTGCACCTCGAACATGCTGGGCGCCTGTTTCACCTGGGCCATCACCCAGGCCGGATCGAAGCGGACCCGCCGGTCTTCGACCTTCATGCCGGCCTCATTCAGCAGATGCAGCGCCTTCGGGTGGAGGAAGTCGACGCCGATCTCGGAGAGGATCAGCATGGCGTGCTCGTGGATGCGGCGCACGTCGTCGTCAGAGAGAATCTCGTATCGCTTCAGCGTGTTCTTCCACATGGTTATGTCCTCGTCAGAACCCGGGTCACTTTCCGATGCCGCCCGGCTTCGAAGGCCCGGGTATAGATTCTCTCGTAATTCGTGGCGTCCACATCGCGCGGGTTGCCGATGGTCTGGGAGTCGGCGGCGGCCTTTTCGCTCAGCAGCGGGATCTCGTCCTCCGAAAATCCGAGCTCGTTGAGCGAGGGGATCTCCAGGTCCTCGGTCAGCTGGTACACGTACTCCACCGAGGCTTCGGCGGATTTCCAGACCGACTTCCCATGCACCTCCAACCCCAGCGCCTGGGCGATCCGGGCGAAGCGCTCCGGCTCGCCGGGCACGTTGTACTCCATCACCGGCGCCAGCAGGCGGGCGGTCAGGGCGCCGTGGGGCGCGTCATGGACGCCGCCCGCCGTCTGGCTCATGGCGTGCGCGGCCCCGGCGGAGTCGGTGCCGTACGCCAGGCCGGCCAGCATGGCGGCCAGGCTCATGTGGTAGCGGGCCTCCAGGTTGTGCGACTGCGCGAAGGCCACCCGCAGGTAGCGGCCGCAGTACTCCATGGCCAGCAGCGCCACCGCGTCGGTGAAGGGCTGGTGGTAGGCCATGGTGTAGCACTCGACGGCATGGGTGAGCGCGTCCATGCCGGTGCCGGCGGTCACCCCCGCTGGCAGGTTCAGAGTCAGGTTGGGGTCGACCAGGGCCACCCAGGCGGCGATGTTGGGCGTGCCGCCCACGTTGAACTTGATCTTTCGGTCCGGGTCTGTGATCACCGCCCACAACGTGACCTCACTGCCGGTGCCCGCCGTGGTGGGGACGGCGATCAGCGGCGGGATGCGGGAGTGGATCGGGTCCTTGCCCCACTCGTACTGGACGATGCTGCCACCATGCACGGCGACCACGCCGATGCCCTTGGCCGTGTCGATCGAGCTGCCGCCGCCGATGGCGATCAGGCCGTCGCACTTTTCCGACTTGTAGTAGCGAGCCCCCGCATCGACGAGCGCGATGCCCGGATTGGCGCGGACCTCCGCGTACACGACCACGTCGAGGCCCTTCGCCAGGAGGGGCTTTTTGGCTTCGTCCAGGAGGCCGGCCTTGACCAGGCCCTGGTCGGTGACGATCAGGGGGCGCCGCAGACCAAGCGCCTTCGCTTCGTCGCCGAGCGCGGAGAGCGCGCCACTAGCGTGGACCATCCGCGTGGGGGTTTGATATGCCCGCAGGACGGTATCGAGGATCAAGCCTGACCTCCCATTTCAAGAAGTTGGCGGAGGCCCATGGGGGCCTCCGCCGCGCTGTCAACGATTATTCGACCGGGATCTCCGCGTGGATCGCACGCAGGTCGATGCCCTGCGAGCGCCGGTAGAGGAAGAACCCGACGTAGACGACGAACGCCAGGACGTACAGGACGGCCAGGTACTTCAGCGAATTCGGGTTGCTGAAGCCGACGCCGTAGGTTGAGTCGGTGAACCACTTCACCAGGTTAAAGATCAGGAAGGCCCCCGTGACCACGGCCGCGAGTGTGATCACCGGGACCCCAGCCACTCGAAGCTTCGAAATGGGCGAGCTGTTGAAGATCGTCGCGCGGCGCCAGGGCAGGATAGCGGCGGCCACCACGGTTCCCAGGAACGTGATCGCAATCACGAGCGTGGCGTCGAGGACGAGCGCCTCGAACCCGCTGACGTAGGCGTAGATCGCGCTGACCACGATGGAGGGGATGACCATGAGCCCGAGCGCCCCATAGGGAACGCGCCGCTTGGCGGAGATGTTGGCGGCCCACTCGGGAAGGACCCGGTCGAACGCGGCCGCGAAAATGACGCGCGTCGAGGAGAGGAACAGGGTGCCCGACCAGCCCCAGAACCAGACGCTCATCACGGCCAGCAGGATGAACTGGAAGACGTGGCTGTTCACCAGCCAGCCCGCCAGCATGACCGGGTGCGGCCAGATCGGGATCGGTTGGTTCGCGAGCCCGAGGCTGTTGTTGTAGGCCGCAGCCTCGAAGAACTCCCACCCGATGGTCTTGGCCATCAGCAGCAGCACGACGACGGAGAGGATCACGGTCGCCCACAGGCCCCAGAACATGCTGGTGAAGATCCTGCGGTAATCGCGCGTTCCGCGCACCTCGCCGTACAGCGTCGCCCCCCATACCGGCCAGAGCAGATAGAACATCAGGAAGGGAACGATCGCCAGCGTCGGACCAAGCGAAAACGCGTTGAAGGACGATGGACTGTAGCCGTTTTTGGTGGCCAGGTCAATCGTGGCCTGGTATGCGTCCGGCCCGGTGTAGCCGAAAAGGCTGGCGGCCTCGCGGTTGACGGCCTGGTGCATCGCGTCCCCGCTGCTGAAGAGCAGGATGACGGCCATCACAGCCAGGCCGGCTATACCCAGATAGAAACTGAACTTCTGGATGCGAGCGTACGTCTCCATACCGAGCGTCACGTAGATGCAGACGAAGGCGACGACGACCAGGGAAGCGAAAAACAGTCCATTGCCGCCATTCGGCACCAGGGATCCCGGCAAGAGGACGGCCCAATCCTGCCGGCCGATCGTCGCGGCGAGCGGGGCCAGCACCTGCTGGTTCAGGATGCCGGCGTAGATCGGCGTCCAGTGCCAGAGAATAAACCACCAGCCGGTCATCGAAAGGACGAAGGCGGCACCGCCGCCGAGGATTCGCGATTGCCAGGTGTAATCGCCGCCCGCGCGCGGCATGGCGGTGACCAGCAGCGCATAGGTGATCACGAGGAATGAAACGAAGACCCCGCTGAACAGGACCGCTGACAGGATGTGTCCCCCTGCCACGAAGCTGACGAAGCCAAAGGCGCCGAAGCCGAGCGACACGAGGCTGACCGACATGAACGAGTAAATGAACGCATCGAAGCCGGACCACGCCTTGACGAGCCCGGTGGCATTCCTCAGGAAGAGGGTTGGCCGGCCCGTTGTTGGAGTAGAGACCGACATAACCGCTTCACTCTCCTTGCGTGTATTTTTCTAGTTAGATACGTGGTCGCCGTCGACCCTTCCGGGTTCTGTTTTCCCTTGCACCTCCTAACCTGAGACCAGCTGATAACTCTTGATGCCCTTGCGCTGATCGAGCTCGAGGATGGCCGACATCAGGATGCCTTCCTCGTACGCGCTCCCCGTGTTGATCGCCAGCGTCTTGCCGAGCCGGGTGACGCCCTTCCCCTCGTGGATGTGACCGTGCAGGGAGAGCATCGGCTGATACTTGTCGATTGCTTCGCGGACCGCTGTCGAACCGACATGGCGCAACGCTTTTCCCCCGTGCATCACTTTGAGGTTCTCGTCGAGCGCCGGTGCCTCGTCCAGATTGGTTCCATAGGGCGGGGGATGAAAGTTGAAGATGGCGCGGCTCATGTCCTTGATCTGGCCGAGCATGGGCTCCATCCGCCTGGCGAGCTCGTCCTCCGGCGCCTCGCGGTAGGTGTGCCAGGGCGTTGGGTTGGCCCATCCGGACGAGATCATTTCGAAACCGCCCAGGTCGATGCACTTTCCCTCGGCGAGCTCGACCTTGGTGGCTCTGGCGATGACCTCGTCAATCTCGACCTCATCGTCATTGCCCGGGGACACGAAGATCCGGACCGGGCTCTTGCCCAGCTTGTCTTCGGCCATGTCCATCCAGCGCTCAACCGTCTTGCACATCTGCTGGGTGAACAGGGTCTGGACCTTGTTGGGATCCTTCGCCAGCTCGGCGACCTGGCTCGACGACATCCGTACCGGGTAGTAGCCCTTGCGCTGGATCAAGGTCTCGGCGTCTGCGACCTCATCCCGGGAGACCCGCTGCTGCCGGCCGGACAGCGCGTACTCGAAGTGGTCGCCCTCATCGACCAGTGGGATCATGGCCTTCCCCGTCATGTCCCCGCCGCAGATCAGGACATCGGCCTTGTAGAACGCGGCGGCGTTCAGGAACTTCCGCCAGCAGACCTCAGATCCGTGCAGATCGGTCGTGTAGAAGAGTTTCACGCTTTCCTCCTCGCTTACAGAACCTTCCGGACCTGCGCTTCAAACCCCGTGACGTGCCGGCGCACGGCCGCCTCCGCCCGGACCGGGTCGCGCGCCAGCATCGCGTCCAGCGTCTCGCGCTGTTCCTCCACCGCCTCCTTGAGGGGCACCCGATGGAGGACCAGGAACCACACGCGCAGGCTGAGGTTGAAGTAGCGCTCGCAGACGTCTTCCAGGAAGCGGTTGTGGCTGGCCCGATAGACGAGCCGGTGAATGCGCTGGTCGAGATGGATGAGTGCCTCCGGATCGCCGTCCAGGGCACTCAGCTCGCGGGTGAGGACCTGCATCGCCTCCTGCTCCTGGGGCGCCGCCCGTTCGGTGGCCAGGCGGGCCGCGTAGCCCTCCAGCTCGACCCGGACCTCGGTGAGGCGGGCCAGGTCGGTGACGTTGATGTCCGTGACGAAGGTGCCTCGGTGGGGGACGAAGGTGACCAGCTTCTCGTGGGCCAGCCGCTGCAAGGCTTCCCGAATCGGGGTCCGGCCCAGGTGCAGCTCCTGGCGCAGGCGGCTGTCCTCGATGACCGCGCCCGGCCGCAGCTTGAGGGTGACGATCTGGTCCCGGATCAGGAGATAGGCCCGTTCGCTCTGCGACCGGGCGGCGGCGCCGTCGAGCACCACAGTGCGCAGCGGTGATGATTCCGCCATCCCCCGCGCGACCCCGGCCGGGCTGCGCACGACGCTCCTCCCTCCTCGCCGTATATCGCTCGTATGACGCTGATATATCGGCTCGGGCGAACGCTAGCACCGCTTCGGAGGACCGTCAAGGGGTCGTCGCCCCGCCCTCTTGCCTTTTGCCGCACACTTCGCTAGTGTTGTGCCATGAGCACCGGTTTTGCACTGCGCAACAACCGGATTCAGTCCCTCGGGCGCGCTTTGGAGATGCTGGACCTGCTGGCCAATGCCGGCGGGGAGCTGGGGGTCACGGAGCTGGCCCGGCGGCTGGAGGTGCACAAATCGACGGCCTCCCGGCTGCTGGCGACCTTGCAGGAGCACGGGCTGGTCGAGCAGAACCCGGCCTCGGAGAAGTACCGGCTGGGCTACGGGTTGGTGCGGCTGGCCGGGGCCGTGGTGGCAGAGCTAGATCTGGCCCGGGCCGCCCGGACGGTCATGCAGGAACTGGCCGACCGGACGCGCGAGACCGTGAACCTGGCCCTCCTCCAGGGTGACCAGGTGGTCAACATCGACCAGATCTCGGCGCCCCACCTGGTGGTCAACGTCAACTGGGTCGGGAAGCAGAACCCGATGCATTGCACGTCCACTGGCAAGGTGCTGCTGGCATTCCTGTCCCCTGACGATCGGCGCCGGTTGCTGAGCAAGCCGCTGCCACGGCTGACGCCCCGAACCATCACCGAACGGGCCACCCTGGAGAAGCAGCTGCAGCGGGTGCGCGAGGACGGATACGCCTTCACGCTCGAGGAGCTCGAGGTGGGGTTGAATGCGGTGGCGGCGCCGGTGCGCGATTCACGGGGCGAGGTGATCGCGGCCGTTAGCGTTTCCGGACCGTCCTACCGGGTCTCGCCCCAACGACTGAGTGAGCTGGGCGAAATGACGCACGAGGCGGCGGAGGCGATCTCACGCCGGATGGGGTTCATCCCATCCCCAACAGGAGGAGGCAAGGCATGAGCCGCGAGGAGGAGATTCGGCAGGAGCTCTTCGATCACACGCTCAACGGGCACGCGCCCGAGGTGAAGGCGCTCACCGAAGAAGGGTTGAGGCTCGGCATGGACCCGATGGACATCCTGTTCAAGGCGCTCATCCCGTCCCTGGAGGAAGTGGGACGCCGCTTCGAGAAGGGCGACTTCTTCGTGCCGGAGATGCTGATCGCGGCGCGCGCCATGCAGGGGGCGCTGGTCATCCTGCGCCCGTTGATCGCCGAGACCGGCGCCAAGCCCATCGGCAAGTACGTGATCGGCACGGTCAAGGGCGATATCCACGACATCGGCAAGAACCTGGTGATCATCATGCTGGAGGGAGCGGGCTTCGACGTGGTGGACCTCGGCGTGAACACGCCCCCCGAGAAGTTCGTGGACGCGGTCCGCCAGCACGAACCGCACATCGTCGGCTTCTCCGCCTTCCTGACCACCACCATGCCCATGTTCAAGGTCAACATCGAGGCCCTCAAGAAGGCCGGGCTGCGCGAGAAAGTGGTGGTGATGGTCGGCGGCGCGCCGGTCACCGAGGAGTACGCGAAGCTGGCCGGCGCCGACTGGTATGCCCCGGATGCCTCCTTCGCGACGCGCAAGGCGAAGGAGATCCTGGGCGCCGCAGACGCGCCGCAGAGCGCCGCGCTGGAACAGGCGGTCAAGCTGATCGACGAGACGCTGCGAAAGGGATAGGCCGGTGACCACCCTGCTCGAGAAGGCGGTTGTCTCCGTGGAGAAGCCTCTCAAAGAGGCCATGTTCGACTGCCGGATGTGCGGCCAGTGCATCCTGCACTCGACGGGGCTGACCTGCCCCATGCGCTGTCCCAAGAATTTGCGCAACGGTCCCTGCGGCGGCGTGCGCGCCGACGGGAAGTGCGAGGTCTATCCGGACAAACCCTGCGTCTGGGTGCAGGCTTGGGAGCGCTCGCGCCAGCTCCCGGTGTACCGCGAGCACATGTTCCACGTGAACGCCCCCGTCGACTGGCGGCTCCAGGGGTCGTCCTCCTGGATCAACCTGGTGACGGGACGCGATCGGGCCACCCCGAGGGGGTGGCAGGCTGCGCATGGACCGAGCGCCTAGCCGGCTGGCCGGGCTGCTGCGCCGGGGCCAGTTCGTGGTCACGGCCGAGCTCTCGGCGGTGGATTCGGCCGACCCGGGGGCGGTCTTCCGGAAGGTCGACCCGCTGCGCGATCACGTGGACGCCGTCAACTGCACCGACAACACCGGCGCGCACGTGCACCTGTCGTCGCTGGCGGCCGCCCGCCTCCTGATCGATCGGGGAGTGGAGCCGATCATGCAGCTGGCCACCCGCGACCGGAACCGGCTCGCCCTGCAGGCCGACCTGATGGGCGCCGCCGCGCTGGGCGTGCGCAACGTGCTGCTGATGAGCGGCGATGACGTCTCGGCGGGGGATCACCCGCAGGCGCGCTCGATCTACGACATCGATTCCTTGCAGCTGATCGAGGTCGCCCGCGGGCTGCGCGATCGAGGCGAGTATCTGTCCGGTCGGAAGCTGGAGGCGGCGCCATCCTTCTTTATTGGAGCCGTGGAGAACCCGTTCGCCCCGCCCCTCGACTTCCGGCCTCTGCGGCTGGGCAAGAAGGTGGCCGCCGGCGCCGAGTTCATCCAGACGCAGCTGGTCTTCGACGTGCCGCGCTTCCGGGAGTTCATGGCCCGGGTGCGGGATCTGGGCCTCATCCAGCAGGTGTTCATCCTGCCGTCCGTGGGAGTGGCTCGGTCGGCTCGCGCCGCCCGCTTCATGAAGGACAAGGTGCCCGGGGTGTCGGTCCCGGAGGCGATCGTGCGACGCCTGGAGGGCGTCCCGACGGGGCACCAGAGTGCCGAGGGGATCAAGATCGCGACCGAGATCGTGGCCGAGCTGCGCCAGATCCCGGGCGTGGCTGGGGTGCACGTGATCGCCATCAAGTGGGAGGAAGGCGTGATGCGGGTGATCGAGGAGGCCCGGCTGCTGCCCCGGCCCAGCGTGGTGGGGATTCCCGCGTGAACACCGTGGTTCGGTCGCGCACGAAGGAGGTCGTCATCTCGGGGGAGCGGCCCTTCGTGATGATCGGGGAGCGGATCAATCCCACCGGGCGCAAGGTGCTGGCCGCCGAGATGAAGGCGGGCAAGATGGACCGGGTCAAGGCCGACGCCATCGCCCAGGTACAGGCGGGGGCCCAATTGCTCGACGTCAACGCCGGCGTGCCGGGAATCGACGAGCCGGCCCTGCTGGTCCTGGCCATCCGATCCGTCCAGGAGGTGGTCGACGTCCCGATCTGCATCGACTCCTCGGTGGTCGAGGCGCTGGAGGCTGCCCTGCCGGTCTATGAGGGCAAGGCGCTCGTCAACTCCGTCACCGCCGAGGACGAGCGGCTGGATCGGATCCTGCCACTGGTGAAGAAGTACGGCGCCGCGGTCATTGGGATGGCCAACGACGAAACCGGCATCACCATGGTGCCCGAGGAGCGGCTCCAGATTGCTCGGAAGATCGTGGAGCGAGCCGCCTATTACGGGATCCCGGCCGAGGACGTGATCATCGACCCGATCGCCATGACCGTGGCGGCCGACCCACAGGCAGGCGTGATCACGCTGCGCACCATGCGGCTGATTCGCGATGCGCTGGGTAACAACATGACCTGCGGAGCCTCCAACGTGTCGTTTGGGCTTCCCGACCGGCCGATCGTCAACGCGGCCTTCCTGCCGCTGGCCATGGATGCCGGACTGACCTGCGGGGTGACCAATGCGCTGGAGCCCGCCGTTCGCAAGGCCGTGATGGCCGGCGACCTGCTGCTGGGCCACGACGAGTACGCCATGCGCTGGATCGCCGACTTTCGCGAGCAACAGAAGAAGGTGGCGGCGGTTTAGTGTCCCAAGTCAGAAATTCGTTGGAAATTCATCGGCCTGGGCGGCCGGGCGCCTCTGGCGCTGATGCCGGCGTTAGGGGGCCCCTGCCTTGGCACCGGCCGCCGAGGCCGCGACTTTCTGACCGAACCTCCGACTCGGGACACTGCGCATGATCCAGAAGAAGCTGGAGGTCACCTACCGCCCCTTCGACAAGGCGACCCGGGTGCCATCCGGGACCACGCTGTTCAGCGCGGCTCACTGGATCGGGCTGCCCATCGACTCGACCTGCGGCGGGCGGGGCACCTGCGGCAAGTGCAAGGTGCAGGTGATCGAGGGGGCCAAAGAGGTCACCATCGCGGACCGCAAGGAGCTGACGGCCGCGGAGCTGGAGGCCGGTTGGCGGTTGTCCTGCCAGGCCAAGGTCTACCAGGACACGATCTGCCTGGTGCCGCAGCTGCTGCGGGTGCCGAAGGCGGCCACGATGGGCGTCAACCGCCTGGTGCTGCTCGACCCGAATGTGCGCAAGGCGTACGTCGAGCTGGCGGAGCCGAGCCTGGAAGACCAGCGCAGCGACGTCGAACGGCTGCAGGATGCGCTGACTGCGGAGGGCCACGACATGAAGGCCGACCTGGCCGTGCTGTCGACCCTGCCGACCGTGCTGCGAGCGGCCGGCTTCAAGGTGACGGCGGTGCTGGGCGGCGACCAGCTGATCTCGGTCGAGCCGGGCGACACGCGGGACGAGAGTTATGGCGTGGCCTTCGACCTGGGCACCACCACGCTGGTCGGCACCCTGATGAACCTGCGCACCGGGATGGCGGAGGCCGTGCGCTCGACGCTGAACGGCCAGGCGCCCTTTGGGGCGGACGTCATTTCGCGCATCAGCCATGCCATGAGCGGGTCGGCGGCCCTTGCCGAGCTGCAGGCGGCCGTGCTGGCCACCATGAACGGCATCCTGCGCGAGCTGTACGAGATGGCCGGCGTGTCGCGCGACCGTGTCTATGAGACGGTGATCGTTGGCAACGCCACTATGCTGCACCTGTTGCTGGGGATCGACCCGGCGCCCATCGGCGTGGTGCCGTTCACCCCGGCCTTTCGCGACCCGCTCTACCTGCCGGCCCGCGAGATCGGCCTGGAGATCCACGAGAACGGGCGCATCCAGACGCTGCCCATCCTGGGCGCCTACGTGGGCGCCGACATCGTGGGCGGCATCGTGGCCACCGGCCTGGCCCGAGAGGAGAAGCTGCGCGTGTTCGTGGACGTGGGCACCAACGGCGAGATCGCGGTCGGGTCGTCGCGCCGGCTGCTGGCCACCGCGGCGCCCGCCGGACCGGCCTTCGAGGGCAGCCAGATCAAGTGCGGCATGCGCGCCACCGAGGGCGCCATCGAGGGTGTCACGCTGACCGCCGGCCGGGTGGAGCTGCAAGTGATCGGAGGCGACGTGGCGCCCACCGGGATTTGCGGCTCCGGCCTGGTCGACATCGTCGCCCAGCTGCGGGTGGTCGGGCTGGTGGACGCCTCGGGAAAGATGAAGAGCCGGGAGGAAGCGCCCGAACACCCGCTGTCTGATTGCCTGATCGTGGTCGACGGGGTGCGGGCGTTTCTGCTGGCGGACGGCATCTATTTGACCCAGCGCGACATCCGCGAGCTGCAGTTCGCCAAGGGGTCGATCGCGACCGGGATCAAAGTCCTGATGGACATCCTGGGCGTGACCGCGGCCGACCTGGACGAGGTGCTGCTTGGCGGATCGTTCGGCTCGTACCTCAACCCGGAGAGCGCCAAGATCATCGGGCTGGTGCCCGCCGTGGACGTGGACCGCATCCTCTCGGTGGGGAACACGGCCGGCGAGGGGGCCAAGATGACCCTGCTGTCGTTCCGGGAGCGCCAGGTCGCCTTCGAGCTGCCGGCGGCGATCGAGTACGTCGAGCTGTCCGGGCGCACCGACTTCAACGATTCGTTCGTGTCGGTGCTGGGGTTTCCTGAGCTGGGGGCGGTGGCATGAAGCCGGTGGCGCTGCTCATCTGCGGGGCGCTGGGTCGAGAGGTGAAGGCGATCGTGGATGGACATGGATGGGAGGTGGACGTGTACGGCGTGCCGGCGATGCTCCACTTCTATCCGAAGAAGATCGTGGAGGCGGTGGAGCGCCGGCTGGCCGAGTTGAGCCCGCGCTATGCGCGGGTGGTGGTCGTGTATGGCGATTGCGGCACGGCGGGCGCCCTGGAGCCCGTGCTGGCCCGCTACGGCGCCGTGTCGCTGCGCGGGCCTCATTGCTACGAGATGTTCGCGGGGGCTCGCGAGTTCGAGCGGCTGACGGATGATCAGCCGGGCACGTTCTTCCTGACCGACTGGCTGGTCCGTAACTTCGAGCGGGCGGTGGTGCGCGGGCTGGGACTCGACCGGTATCCCGACTTGAAGCACACCTACTTCAGGAATTACGCTGGCGTCCTGTATCTGCAGCAGGTTCCGGATGGACGGCTTCGCGCCAAGGCGCACGAGATTGCGTCGTTTCTCGGACTGCCGCTTCAGGTTCGCCGGGTCGGGTTCGGGGAGCTGGAGACCCGGTTGGCCGAGCTGGTGGAGCGCCCTGCTGCCTGATGGCGCGATATCAGGTGATGTACTGGAAGCACATTCCCTCGCAGGTCAAGGTGTGGGATGAGACGGGAGAGGTGAAGCGGATGCTGCCCGACCGGTTCATGACGGCGATCGATGCGTATGCCATGCGGGAGGGGTCAACCGAGATGGACGCCTATCTGGATGGCTGGCGCTGGAGTCCGCAGGCGGAGCGCGCCGGATCCGCGGCGGACGTCGCCGAGGCCCTGGTGACAGAGCTGGACCAGGCGTACCCCCGCTCTCGCTTGATGGAAAAGCCATGAAGCCCATCCTCGAGGTCGGCGCGGAGCTGGGACTGAAGCCCTCGGAGATCATCTCCTACGGTCCGTACAAGGCCAAGGTCTCGCTGGAGGCGATCGACCGGCTGAGCGACCGGCCCGACGGGCAGCTGGTGGTGGTGACCGCGGTGACGCCGACCCGCGCGGGGGAAGGCAAGACCACCTCCGCCATCGCGCTCACGCAGGGGCTGGGCCGGATCGGCCAGAAGGTGGTGCTGGCCCTGCGGCAGCCGTCCATGGGCCCACTGTTTGGGATCAAGGGCGGGGGCACCGGCGGCGGACGGTCGCAGGTGGTGCCGATGGAAGACATCAACCTGCACTTCAACGGCGACATCCACGCCGTCGAAAGCGCCCACAACCTGCTGGCGGCCGCGGTGGATGCCTCGATCTTTCACGGCAATCCGCTGGGAATCGAGCCCAAGACGCTGCGCTGGCCCCGCACGTTGGACATGAACGACCGATCCCTCCGGCACATCGTCACCGGGCTCGGCGGGGCAGAGCACGGCGTGCCCCAGGAGTCGAGCTTCATCATTGCCGCGGCCTCGGAGATCATGGCCATCCTGGCGCTGGCGCACGACCGGGCCGACCTGCGGGCCCGGCTGGGCCGGCTCCTGGTGGCGGAGCGTCGCGATGGGTCGATCGTGACGCCCGACGACTTGCGGGTGGCGGGGGCGATGACCGTGGTGCTGAAGGATGCGCTCCTGCCAAACCTGGTGCAGACCATGGAGGGGCAGCCCGCGCTCGTGCACGCGGGCCCGTTCGGCAACATCGCCCATGGGAACAACTCGCTGCTCGCCGATCGGATCGCGTTGAAGCTGGGCGACATCGTGGTCACCGAGGCCGGCTTCGGCGCCGACTTGGGCCTGGAAAAGTTCTGTCACATCGTGGCGCGTTATGGGAACTTGAAGCCCTCGACCGCGGTGGTCGTCTGCACGGTGCGGGCGCTGAAGGCGCACGGCGGCGCGTCCAAGCTTGAGGTGGAGGACGCGGATGCGCTGGAGCGCGGCGCCGAAAACCTGGCCGCCCACGTGGAGATCGTGCATGCCTTCGGGCTGCATCCGGTGGTCGCGGTCAACAAGTTTCCGACCGATACCGACCGGGAGTTGGGTCGGGTGGTCGAGCTGGCCCTCGGGTACGGAGCCGAGGAGGCGGTCGTCCACGACGGCTTTGGCCGCGGCGGCGAGGGGGCAGTGGAGCTGGCCCAGGCCGTGGTCCGGGCGGGTCGAGGTGCCAACGGCTTCCGGCCGCTGTATGGACCGCAGACTCCGATCCGCGAACAGATTGAGATCCTGGCCCACCGCCTGTACGGTGCCGGTGGGGTGGAATTCCTGCCGCAATGCCAGAAGCGGATCGACTGGCTCAGCGAGCGCGGCATGGGAACGCTGCCGGTCTGCATGTCCAAGACGCACCTCTCGCTGTCCCACGACCCGGCGTTGAAGGGGCGGCCGCGCGGGTTCACCTTCCCGGTGCGCTCGGTGTATCCGTCGGTCGGCGCTGGATTCAATGTCGCGCTGTCGGGTGACATCCAGCTGATGCCCGGCCTGGGCAAGGAGCCCGCCTACACCCGGATCGACATCGACGGCGCGGGGACCATCACCGGGCTGGCCTAGCCCGGATTCGGGCCTAAGCGGAAGCGTTGACTGCCATGCAACCGGCTCGGCGCCGCACGGCGCTGGCGGGGATCCTGGCGGCCGTCTTCGTGTCCGGGACCGGGATTGGGTCCATCCTGCCGATCCTGCCGCTGTACCTGCGCGAGCGGGGAGCCTCGTACGCGCTGGTCGGGGTGGTGGTCGCGGCGGCGCTGGTGGCGCAGGCGGTAGGGCAGTGGCCGGCGGGCTGGCTGGCCGATCGATTAGGCCGGCGGGAAATGATGGTGGCGGGGTTGCTGCTTTCGGCGGCGGCGTCGTTGGTGTTTGTGCTGCCGCTGTCGGTCGCCTGGCTGGTGGTGCTGCGGTTTGTGCAGGGATTGGGGTTCGCGGCCGCCGCGCCGGCCGAGCGGGCCGCCGTGGCCGACGTGGTGCCACCCGAGGAACTGGGGATGGCGTATGGGTGGGTGTCGGCCGCCCGCATGTCGGGCCTGATCGTGGGGCCGGCTCTGGGCGGGTTGCTGGCCGTGTTCGGTCGCTGGACCGTGTTCGTGACCACCGGCGCGGCGCTGGCGGCAGCCGCGCTGGTGGCCGCCGTGGCGCTGGGCCCATCGCCGCGCCGCATGGCCGGCCAGCGCGGCTTGCCGGTGCTCAGTCTGCGAGCGGGGAGGGGAGGGCAGGCCCTCCGCGGAGTCCTCATCCTGACGGCCGGGGTCGGGCTCCTGGCCGGAATCTACGACGTGATCTGGAGTCTCTATATGCGGGCCATTGGAGCCAGCGACCCGGTGATCGGCCTCTCCTTCTCACTGTGGGCATTGCCCCTCGTGATTGTCACGCCGCTGGCCGGATGGGCCTCAGACCGCTGGGACCGGCGTTGGTTGGCGGCCGCCTCGGTGGGCCTGACGGCCATGATTGGGCCGTTCTATCCATTGCTACACAACATTCCGGTGGTTATGGCGGTGGGCGCGGTTGAGGCTGGGCTGTGGGCCTTCGCCGAGCCGGCCATGAATGCCTTCCTGATGGACGCGGTGCCGGAGAGCCGGGGCGAGGCGCAGGGCATCGTGGGCACCGCCTTGAGCGCCGCCATGGCCATCGGCTCGCTGCTCGCCGGGACCCTTTTTGCCATCGGGCTCGCCGTGCCATTCGTGGCCGGGGCGGTGGCGTGCGTCGCCCTGGTCCTGGCGGCGGTGCCGAGCCTGCGCGCGGCCGGGCAGCGCGCCGGCGGCATGGTCACGACGGTTGCTTAGAATCCGATGGATGGATGAGCGGCTGCAACGGTTGCGCGAGTTGATCGCGGTCGTCGAACGGTTGCGCGGGCCCGATGGCTGTCCGTGGGACCGGGAGCAAACCCATGCCTCGTTGCGGTCCACGCTGCTGGAGGAGGCCTATGAGGTGCTGGCCGCCATCGATGGCGGTGCCGTCGACGAGCTGCGGGATGAGCTGGGTGATGTGCTGCTCCAGGTGTTGATGCATGCCGAGATTGCCCGGCAGGCGGGGGAGTTCGAGCTGGGCGATGTGGCGGATGCGGTCCGCGACAAGCTGGTGCGGCGGCATCCGCATGTGTTCGGGTCGGTCGTGGTCTCCGGGTCGGAAGAAGTGGTTCGGAACTGGGAGGCGCTCAAGGCCGCCGAGTATGGGCGGGTCTCGGCGTTAGACGGCGTGCAGCGATCGCTGCCAGCTCTGCAGTGGGCCTGGTCGCTGCAGAAACGTGCCCAGCGGGTGGGCTTTGATTGGCCGGACGTCGAGGGCGCCGTCGAAAAGGTGGGGGAGGAGGTCGCCGAGTTGCGCCAGGCGTCGACGATGGAGGAGCGCGAGGCCGAGTTCGGCGATCTGCTGTTTGCCCTGGTCAACGTCGCCCGACGACTGGAGATCAACCCGGAGGACGCTTTGCGCAGCGCCGCCCAGCGCTTCGAGGCGCGGTTTCGGCTGATGGAGGGGGGCGCCCAGGCGGAGGGTGTGGCGCTGTCGGGCATGTCGCTTGACGAGCTGGACCGGCGATGGGAGGCGGCCAAGGCCGCGGAGAGTCACGATCGTGCTCCGGATCTTGCCAACGGGTAGGGGATTCACTCTATAATGCAACCCGTTTTCGGGCCGGCGATCCTGCCGCGTCACACCATCCCATTTGAGCAACACCACCGCCAGACCGTCCCGCGAGAAGATCCGATTTGTGGCGCCCGATCGCTTGATCTGGCTGGCCACAGCGGCGATTTTGCTGTGGGGCGTGTGGGCATTTGGCTCTGAGGTGGTGTTGAATCTCCGATTAGGACATCAAGCCGACCAGCTGAAAGCGCAGAACACGCAGCTGGCTGCCGAAAACGCCCAGGCGCAACGCGACCTGGCGTCCGCAGCCTCCCCCAGCGCCATGGAGGAAGAGGCCCGAAAGTACGGATTCGCACGGCCGAGCGAAAACGTCTATATCATCGTGAAGCCCAGCCCGTCGCCGGCGGCCACCGCTGGCGCTGGGCACCCGGCGGGTGCTGCGCAAGCCCGTGCGGCCGGTGGCGTCGGCGGCGCGTGGCAGGCAGTCGTAGGCTGGTTGAAGAACCTGTGGCACTAGGAGGCAGCGCTGGGTAAGTGGCAGTAACGCCGGGGACACTGGTCGAAGGGACCATCGTCGGGATCACGAATTTTGGGGCGTTCGTTCAAATCGAGGGCGGCGGCACGGGGCTCATTCATATCTCTGAGATCGCGAACGAGTACGTGCGCGATGTCAACAACCACCTGAAGATGAATGAGCGCGTCAAGGTCAAGGTGCTGAACGTCAACCCCACCAACGGCAAGGTCGACTTGTCGCTGAAGCAGGCGGCCGTGCCGGAGGGCCCATTGGCGGCCACCATGCCGGTGCTCCCGCGGCCGTACAAGCGCTGGGGTCGAGGCAAGCGCGAGCTGCCCGAGGGGGCGGATCCGGTGTTCGAGGAGAAGCTCTCCAAGTTCTTGAAGAGCAGCGAGGAGCGCTTGCTCGACATCAAGCGCAACCTGGAAGCCAAGCGGGGCGGCAAGTACAAGTAGCCCGTGCGCCCGAGTGCGCGCCCTTGGCGGTCGGTGGCGCGGTTGGAGTAAAATGACAGCCTCGCCCGCGTAGGGCTGCGAGCGCGGTGGAGCAGTGGAAGCTCGTCGGGCTCATAACCCGAAGGTCGCCAGTTCGAATCTGGCCCGCGCAACCAACTATCAACCCAGGAAAGAGGAGCCCCGTCCGGCTCCTCTTTCTCTTCTACTTGATGGCCGTCACGATCGCCCATTCCAGGCGGTAGGGAATCCGGCGCCCCCCATCCAGCGTGCGCAACTCTTCCAACCGCTGCAGCCCTAGGCGGTACTCGAGCGGCGGGACCAGGCTGAGGGTCGAGATGTAGCGCCCGCGCACCCGGTCGATGACGTCCTCCACCGCTAGGGCGCCCGTTTCCTCCTCGATGTCCACCGCCACCGGCGCAAATCCCGCCCGCCGCAGCCCGGCCTCCAGGGTGTCCCCAGCCGGGAAGCGCTGGCCGTCAATCCAGGCGATGCTGGGAAACCATTCGTTCAAGTAGAACTCTCGGACGTGCCGCGGCGTAAACGTCCAGATCACCATCCGACCCTCCGGGCGCAGCACCCGCCGGGCCTCGGCGAAGGCGCGGCCCGGCTGCTTGAGCAGGTGGACCACCATGCTCATCAGCACCACGCCGGCCACGCCATCGGTCAGCGGCAGCCGGTAGGCGGTCCCCCGCAGCCACCGAACCCGGCCGGCGACGTCTTTCCCGCGCGCGACCTCCAGCATCCGCTCCTCCGGGTCCACGCCCACCACCTGCTGGGCACTGATCTCGGCCAGCGGCAGCGTCATGCGCCCCGTGCCGCACCCGACCTCGACCACCAGGTCGTCACGGCGCAACCAGTCCGCAGACCCCAATGCAACCACGCGCTGGCGATCGCGCGCCTGCAGCGGACGCAATGCGTCATAGCGATCGGCGATCTCGGCAAATAAGCCCGGCATGGTTGCTAAACTAACCGATGCCCGCGGCGGAGTAGCTCAGTGGTAGAGCAACCGGCCCATACCCGGTATGTCGCAAGTTCGATCCTTGCCTCCGCCACCAAGCACGAGCGAGCCAACCAGATGCTCTCCTCCCGCGTCGCGACCTACATCCGCGACCGCGCCATCTTCACGCCCGGCGAGCGCGTGCTGGTGGCCGTTTCGGGCGGTCCTGATTCGCTCGGCCTGTTGGCGATCCTTCGGGATCTGCAACCCACCCTGCCGCTGCACCTGACGGTGGCGCACTTCGACCACGGCTGGCGTGGCGACAGCGCAGAGGACGCGACATTCGTGGCTGCGCTGGCGGACCGTTGGGGCTATCAGCGGATCATGGGCCAGGCCGGCTCGCCGCTCGCCCACTCCGAGAATGCCGCCCGCATCGCGCGCTACGCATTCTTGCGACAGGCCGCCACGGACAGTGCCAGCAGCGTCATCGCCACCGGTCACACCCAGGACGACCAGGTCGAAACGCTTTTGCTTCATCTCCTGCGCGGCGCGGGGGCCCATGGCCTGGCCGCCATGCGTCCCCGGAGCGCCGACCTCGCCCGTCCCCTCCTCGCCACCACCCGCAGCGAGCTCAAACGCTACCTGGCCGACCACCAGCTCGAGCCTCGACTCGACCCGACTAACGCAGATCCGCGCTTCGCGCGCAACCGACTGCGCCAGGTCGTCCTCCCGGCACTCGAGACGTTTCACCCGCAGGCGCGCCGGTTACTCGCCCGCGCCGCCGACATCCTGGCGGAGGAAGATCAGCTGGCGGACGACATCACCACCCGAACGCAGCAAAGCGTCGCCGACCCCCTGCGCGACCAGGCGGCCTTCGCGGCGCAACCGGTGGCCATCCAGCGACGGCTGCTGCGGCGGCTCTTCCCGGACCTGGACTTTGAGCACGTGGAGTCACTCCGCCGGGAAATTCTCACCGGGCGTGCCATCGACGCAGGCCACCACGCCACCGCCACCGCCGCCTCGCGGCAAACGCTCACCGTGCACCCCTGCACCTGCGAGCCGGCAACCTTCCACGCGCGCGATCGCATTGGCCACGTGGATGCCAGCACCATCGTGCCGCCCCTCACCATCGCGCACCGCGCTCCGGGTGAGCGCATCCAGCCGCTCGGCTTTCCCTACCCAAAGAAGCTCCAGGATGTCCTGGTGGATGCGCACGTCCCTCGGCATCTGCGGGACACGCTGCCTATTGTTCGCGACGCCATCGGCATCGTCTGGATTCCAGGGGTTACCGTTGCCGAAACCCGGCGCGTCACTCCGGCGTCAAAGCAGCAATTGCATCTCGAAATCGTGCCGTCGTAATGCGTGACAGAGACGTATTTGTCGAAAAGATTTCTTAGAAACCGGTGTTACAATTGGCACAGCCATGAGAGGCCAGCGCCGGAACATTGTCTATTTCATTCTGCTCGCCGGCCTGCTGGCCATCGTGCTGGCCAGTATTCGCAGCTTCAATGTCACATCCTCGCCTACCGACAAGAGCCTGAGCGAATTCCTGGCCGCAGTCGATTCGAAACAGGTCCAGTCCGCGACCATCAAGGGCAACGGCTCCGAGGTCGATTGGCAGGGGACCGACCAGAAGTCCTACAAGACCACGTTCCGCGAGGGCTACCAGCTGGAGACGAAGCTGGATGCCGCCGGCGTCACCTACAAGGTCGAGGCGCCCAGCCAGTCCAGCGTCCTGTGGTCCGTCATCGTTCCCAACCTGTTCCTGTTCCTCATCATCGGCGTCTTCATGTGGTTCATGCTGAGGCAGACCCAGAGCGGCAACAATCAGGCCATTTCCTTCGGCCGCAGCCGCGCCCGCCTGCTCTCCGGCGACAAGCCGGCCGTCACCTTCAACGACGTGGCCGGCGTCGAGGAGGCCAAGCAGGAGCTCACCGAAATCGTCGAGTTCCTCAAGTATCCGGATAAGTTCACCGCCCTCGGCGCCCGCATCCCCAAGGGCGTGCTCATGGTCGGGCCGCCCGGCACCGGCAAGACGTTGCTCTCCAAGGCCGTCGCCGGTGAGGCGGGGGTGCCCTTCTTTAGCATCTCCGGGTCGGAGTTCGTGGAGATGTTCGTGGGCGTGGGCGCCTCGCGGGTGCGCGACCTGTTCGACCAGGCGAAGAAGAACTCGCCGTGCATCGTCTTCGTGGACGAGATCGATGCCGTGGGTCGGCAGCGCGGCGCCGGCCTGGGCGGCGGGCACGATGAGCGCGAGCAGACCCTCAACCAGCTGCTGGTGGAAATGGATGGTTTCGAAACCAGCACCCACGTTATCGTCATCGCCGCCACCAACCGGCCCGACGTCCTGGACCCGGCACTGCTGCGGCCCGGTCGCTTCGACCGGCACGTCACCCTCGACCGGCCCGACATCCGCGGCCGGCGCGCCATCCTGGAGGTGCACGCCCGCAACAAGCCGTTCGACGGCCAGGTCGACCTCGAGGTCCTCGCCCGCCAGACGCCCGGGTTCAGCGGCGCCGATCTCAGCAACTTGATCAACGAGGCGGCCATCTTGGCCGCCCGCAACAACAAGAAGGCCATCGGCCAAACCGAACTCGAGGAGGCCATCGCGCGCGTCATCGCCGGACCCGAGCGCAAGTCACGCATGATCACCGAGAAAGAAAAGAACATCATTGCCTACCACGAGATTGGCCACGCGCTGGTGGCCAAGTCGCTGCCCAATGCCGACCCCGTGCACAAGGTCTCGATCATCTCCCGCGGCATGGCGCTCGGCTGGACGATGCAGCTCCCGACCGAGGACCGCTACCTGGT
Source organism: Chloroflexota bacterium (assembly GCA_005880615.1). GTDB lineage: Bacteria > Chloroflexota > Dormibacteria > CF-121 > CF-121 > CF-121. The sequence goes on along the minus strand of VBID01000119.1, from coordinate 9,233 downwards.
GTCGCGCAGTGAGTTGAACGACACCATGGCGGTGATGATGGGCGGGCGAGTGGCCGAGGAGCTGATGGCGGGGGACATCACCTCGGGCGCCTCTGACGACATCGGCAAGGCCACCAAGCTGGCCCGTCGGATGGTCACCGAGTGGGGCATGTCCGAGAAGCTCGGACCGCTCACGTTCGGCCACAAGGAGGAACTTGTCTTCCTGGGTCGCGACCTGGGTGAGCAGCGCAACTACAGCGAGGAGGTGGCAGGCGAGATCGACCAGGAGGTCCACCGGCTGGTGGACGCCGCCTACCAGCGAGCCAAGAAGATCCTGACTGAGAAGCGCGACAAGCTGATCGCGCTGGCCGAGTACCTGAAGCAGGAAGAGACCATTGAAGGCTGGCAGATGGATGCCATCCTCAACTCCCCGGACGGCAAAATCCCGGCCAGCCTCAATGAGCCGAAGCCGCAGGCGGCACCCGCCCCGCTGCCGCAGCCCAAGGGCAAGACCGAGGAGCGCGGCCCCGAACTTCCCCCCGGCCGGCTGGAGCCGACCCCCGCTTAGACCCAACCGCAAGACCTCTCCCGGGGGGGTCATGTACTGCTCGTGCCCTCCTGGGACTGGCTGAGCTACGTCGCGCTGATCGGCCCGCTCTGGTGCCTGATCACGGCGCTGGTGGTGCTGGCCCGGTTGGTAGGGCGCAGGGAGTCCCGGATCGCTGCGGTGGCGGCCATCTGCATGATCGCGGTGCCCGTCACGGCCGCTGCCTACCTGTTGGTGACCGGGTGGCGCCCGACCTTGCAGCACCTTTTCATCTATGTCATCTCGACCGTCGTCTCCGAAACTTTGGCCGACCGCCTGGACCAGAAGCTTGGCCAGCGGTCGGCCGACATCACCCAGTGGGGCCGCGACGTCAATCGCGCCCTGCGCTCCGAACTCACCAAGCTCGGTCTGGTCATCGCTATTACCGCGGTCGGCGTGTGGATTATCGACCCGCTGTTCAGCCTGGTGCTGGTGGCTACCACGTCACTCTGGACGCTCCTCTGGCTGCCCCCGGCCATGCGCCGGGTGGAGAGTGGAGTCGCCCTGATCGTCACCTGCCGGCCGGAGCGCGCCTTCGACTTTGTGAGCGACGCCCGCAATCAACCCCACTATGTCGCCGAGGTCGAGTCGGTGGAGCAACTCACCCTCGGCTCTCCGCACATCGGGTCGCGCGTTCGGGTCCACCACTGGGACGACAGCCACGCCGTGGAGGAGATTCTTGAGTACGACCGCCCCCGCCGGCTGGCCATCGGCCTGCCGGACGCGCTGCAGGCCAACCGATCGATCTGGACCTTCGAGCCGGCGCCCGGCGGGACCCGGGTTCGCTACGCCTCCCGCTGCCAGATGAACCTGGTCGAGGCGCTGGCTGGCGGACGCCTGACCGACGGGCTGCAGCGGCCCCGGCGCAATGCCTGGCGGCGCGCCTTTCTGGAGCGGCTGAAGGCCGCCCTGGAGGCTACAGAGACCGCGGTCCTGGACGAGTGGTTGGGCTGAGATCGGGGTAGAATCAGCGCGGGCGCGGAGCGCGAGCCCGCGACCCGTTTGACCCGTTCGACGCGATCGACATGGCGAGTCCGCTTGGATCCTGACAGACCGAGACGGTACGCATGCAGAAACCAACCATCGCCATCATCGGCCCCGGCCGCGCCGGGTCCGCCCTCGGACGGGCGCTGCACGGCGCCGGCTATGCCATCGCGGCCATCTTCGCCCGCCGGCCCGAGCGCGGCCAGCTGCTGGCCGCTGAGCTAGGCGCGCGGCTGACCCGGACGCCCGAAGGCGCCCTGGACCTGGCCGACCTGACCATTCTGGCCGTCCCCGACGACGTGATCGGACCGCTGGCCGGCGACCTGGCTGGCGCCCAGTGCGCCGGCGCCGGGAGGGCCGTCGTCCACCTCAGCGGCGCTCAGGATCGCACCCCGCTCCTTCCCCTGCAACAGGCTGGGCTGCGCACGGGCGTCTTCCATGCGGTCCAGACTTTCAAGACCGGTGCGGACACCGTTCGCAACATTCCCGGCACGCTGTTCGGCATCGACGCCGACGAGCCCCTGGCGGGCGCCCTGCAGGCCATGGCCATCGCCCTCGGCGGCGAGCCCTTCGACCTGCGCGGCGTCGACCGTGCCCGCTATCACGCCGCCGCGGTCTTCGTCGCCAACTATCCGATCACCCTGCTGGCCGAGGCCCGCAGGCTGATGGAGCAGTCCGGCGTTTCCGCTCCCACCGCCCAGCGCGCCCTGGTACAACTGCTGCGCGGGACTCTCAACAACCTGAACGGCGGCGACCCCGAAGACGCGCTCACCGGCCCGGCGGTCCGGGGCGACGGGCGCACGATTCAGCGCCACCTGGCAGTCCTCCGCGATGATCCCGAGCTGCAGCAGCTCTATCGTCGCTTGGCCGACCGCACGCTCGCCCTTGCCGTCAAGTCCGGCCGCCTGACCCAGGTCCAGGCGAACGGGCTGCGAACCACCCTTCTGGAGGCCATATGAGCATCACCATCGCCGACCTGCGCAAGTGGAAGGCGGAGCGGAAGCGCTTCACCATGCTGACGGCGTACGACTACACGACCGCCCGATGGCTGGACCGGGCCCAGATCCCCGTCTTGCTGGTAGGAGACAGCTTGGGCATGACCATGCTGGGCTACCCCGACACGCTGAGCGTGACCATGGACGACATGGTCCACCACGCCAAAACGGTGGTTCGGGGGGCGCCCAATGCCCTGATCGTGGGTGACATGCCGTTCATGGCCTATCACGCATCGCTCGAGGACACGGTCCGCAATGCCGGCCGCTTCCTCCAGGAGGCGGGGGTGCACGCCGTCAAGATGGAAGGCGGCGGCCGGGTGATCGAGTACACGCGGGCGCTGACCGGCATGGGCATCCCCGTCATGGGCCACCTCGGCCTGACCCCCCAGTTCCTGAATCAGTTCGGCGGCTGGAAGGTGCAGGGCCGCAGCGACGAGGCGGCCGAGCGGATCCTGGCCGACGCCCAGGCCCTGGAGATCGCCGGGGCATTTAGCATCGTGCTGGAAGGCATTCCCAGCCCGCTCGGCAAGCGAGTGACGGAGGCGCTGGCCATCCCCACCATCGGCATCGGAGCCGGTCCGCACACCGATGCCCAGGTGCTGGTCATCCAAGACGTTCTCGGCCTGACCCCTGACCACGTGGCCAAGTTTGTGAAGGCCTACGCGCAGCTTGGACCAGAGATCGAGCGGGCGGTGCGCCGGTTTGACGAGGAGGTCCGCAGCGGCGCCTTCCCCGACCCGGCGCACGAGTACGCCAGCAAACCCACCGCGTGAGGATTTACGAAGACCCCTACCTGCTGCAGCAGCAGGCGCTGGCCTGGCGGCAGGCGGGCGAGGAGATCGGGCTGGTGCCCACCATGGGGGCGCTCCACGCCGGTCATGAGAGCCTGGTGACCCGCGCCCGGCGGGAGAACGCCCGGGTGGTCGTCAGCATCTTCGTCAACCCGCTCCAGTTCGGCCCCGACGAGGACTTCGCCCGCTACCCCCGGCCGTTCGATCAGGACGCTGGGCGCCTGACGGCGCTGCAAGTGGACGCCCTGTTCCATCCCTCGGTCGACCAGCTGTTCCCGCGCAGCTTCAAGTCGGCGGTGGACCCTGGCCCCCTGGGCGACCGACTGGAGGGTCAGGCTCGCCCGGGGCACTTCCGAGGGGTCCTGACCGCGGTGCTGAAGCTGTTCGAGCTGGCCCAGCCCAAGCGCGCCTACTTCGGTCAGAAGGACATCCAGCAGCTGCTGCTGGTTCGCCAGCTGGGGCGGGACTTCGCGCTGCCGGTGCACGTGGTCGCCTGTCCCACCGTTCGGGAGCCTGACGGGCTGGCCCTCAGCTCCCGTAATGTTTACCTGACTGCCGAGCAGCGGCAGCACGCGCCCGTGATCTTTGCGGCCCTCCGGGCGGCCGAAGCAGCCTTCCGGACGGGCGAGCGCGACGCCGAGCGCCTGGAACAGCTGGCCCGCGATCGGATGGCCGCGGCGCCCGGGCTGGCGGTGGAATACGTTGCCTGCTTCGACGAGATCGGCCTGCAGCGGCCGGCCAGGGCCGCCGCGGGCAATATATTGGCGACCGCTGTTAAACTGGGATCCACAAGATTGATCGATAACGTCGTGCTGGGGGCGGGAAGCGACTGAAGTCACGTTCGTCCAAAGGGAAGCCGTCCGCCTCGGCTCAAAAATCCAAGGCCGCCAAGAAGAAGAGGCCAACCACCCGGATCGCGTCCCGGGTCAAGGTCGCCCGGAAGACGGTCCACGCCCGCAAGCCTGCCTCACCCAGGCGTGAGCGCCCGGCGGCTGGCATAACCCCCTCGAACGACGGGCGCTCGGCTGCCCGCCCGGTCCCGCCGGCCACCGCTCCCAGTCCGCACCCGGGGATTCTGGCAGCGCCGACGGCCGCCCAGATGCCGGTGAGCCCCGCCCTCCAGCCACTCAGATCGGCCGGGCCCAGCGCGTCGTTTCCACCCCGGACCGGCGCCCGCTTCGGCATCCCGCCTCGGCCCGGGTTCGGCGCCCCGCCGCCGCCCCCGCCGCCCCCGGCGGCGCCGCCCAAGCCCGCTCCGGTGGTCACCTTCCGGTTTCCGCAGGCGCAACTCGACAAGCTGATCAAGGAGGCGCTGGCCGAGGACATCGCCGAGGGCGACCCCACCAGCCAGGCGCTGTTCCCGCCCCGCCTGAAAGCCCGCGCCAAGCTGGTCGCCAACGAGGACGGGGTGCTGGCCGGCCTGCCGGTGTTCAAGCGGGTCCTGGAGCTGGTCGACAAGAACATCACCTTCGAAGCTCGCGCCACCGACGGCATGGCGCTGGCCGGGGGTCAGCTGGTGGCCCGCGTCTCCGGCCCGGCGCTCAGCGTGCTGCTGGCGGAGCGGACCGCGCTGAACTTCATCCAGCACCTCTCGGGTATCGCCACCCAGACCGCCAAGTTCGCCAACGCCGTCAAGGGCACCAAGACCCGCATCTTGGACACCCGCCGGACGACTCCGGGCATGCGCTTCCTGGAGAAGTACGCGGTCGAGGTGGGCGGCGGGATGAGCCATCAGCGGACGTTGGCCGACCGCTTGGTGGGGACTGAGGCGCACCTGGCGCTCAGCGACGGGGTGGCCAGCATCGTACGGACCCTCAAGAAAGCCCATCCTGGCAAACGCATCGAGCTGACCGTGACCAACATGAACGAGCTGGAGCAGGCCCTGCTGGCCCGGGTCAACATGGTGATGCTGGACAACTTCCCGCCCGGCCAGGTTCGGCAGGCCATCGCCCTCATCCAGGGCCGGGCCAAGGTTGAGGTCTCTGGCAAGGTCGGCCTGGACAATGCCCGCGCCTACGCGCTGGCTGGCGTCGACTACATCTCGGTCAGCCAGCTCACCCAGTCGGTGAAGGCGTTCGACCTCAGCCTTCGGATTTCTCGCTAAGCCCGGATCCACCGAGCAGACGAAGCAGATTGGGATGCGGGGCGAGATGAGCCGAAGGCGGCGACGAGCACGCGAAGGCGCGCACCCGTCGGTGCGTAACTGAGCGCGCGCAGGAGCCAACGCACGGATCGCTCGCATCCGCGCCCAAGATGCGAGTGTGTTTCGGTGGATTCGGGCTAAGTTTTCTTGTCAGCCGTCCGTCGCGTCGGCTGACTCGGCTCGGTTGGCGCCGGGTGCCACCGCTCATCCAGCAAGATCGCGATCACGCCCAGCATGATCACGATCCCGATGTTCTGCGGGTTGAGCACGGCGGCGAGTAGCGCGATGAGGCCGATGCCGATAGAGCGTTCTCTCACGCCGAGAGTGTAGAAGGAATCTCCTTCCCAGCGATGTCGCGTCCTCCTTGGGGGGAGGGTCAAGGCCATAATGTCCCTCACCCTGAGCTGAGGGGGTTAGAGATGCGGCCGGGGGCAGCTTGCTGGCGCCCACCGCAAGCACGAAGAGCAGCGTCAGCAGCGGGATGGCGAGCGAAAGCGTCCGGTGCAATGGGCTACCCGGGCCGGACAGCCCGCTCAGGCCGGCGGCAGGAAGTATAAGACTTTGTGATAGTCACTCAGGTGATTAGCACCCATCAAGACATCGCGATTCACACGAGTTCGGTCACCAGGGCCCATTGACAATAGCCCGATCGGCCCAGCTGAGCCTCGCCCGGCATCCGTTTGACAGAGTAGTGAACCCCAGAATTCGGGGTCCAGCCCCCGACCTGCGAGCCATGCCGGGGCCGCGCGGCTCCATCCGGCACAAGATCATCGCGCCGTTCATCGTGGTGGTCCTGTTCATTGGGGTGTTCGGCACCAGCGTGGTGATGCGGCAGGCCAGTAACACGGCGGCGGCGGAGTTCGACAGCAGCCTGCTGCGGGCGAATTTGCTGGCAAACGACCACCTGGCGCTGCTGGAAACAGAGCGTCTGGCCGAGCTTCGGGCCGCGACCGACACCGTCGGCGTGGCCGATGCGGTGACCGCCCCTGGCCATGCCAGGCTGGACAATCTTCTGCAGCCGATCCAGGCCAACGCGAAGCCGGCCAGGATCGTCATGCGCGTACTGGACACAGGGGGGAATGAATTGCTCGCCCTCCCGCAGCTGTGGGCGGACCGGGCCGCGGAATCGAGCCAACTGGACTACGCGGCGAACAGCACGGTGAAGCGTGTCTTGGCCGGCGCCGCCGATGGCCTTGGCGACCGGTACGTCTTCCTCGCCACGGAACCCGCGGGGCCGATGGTGTACTGGGCGGGCCCCATTCGGGGGTCGGGCGGGCTGGTCGTGGGGGCGGTCCTGCTCGGCCAGTCGCTGGCCGATATCACCCAGGGGATCCTCCAGGCCGAGGCCGGGCAGGACTCGCAGTCCAGCGCGCTGGCCTTCTACGCGCCGGACGGCGAGGCGCTGATCTCTTCGTTGCCCGTCACGCCGCCGCTGCCCCAGACCGTGCGGGGACTGGTCGCCGACAGGCAGGCTGTCCGCTCCATGCAGCCCCTGTCCGGCCATCGATACGGCGTGCTCTTCACGGACTGGACCTTGCGCAACACGCAGCTCGGGTACCTCGCGGTGGCCCTGCCGGCGGATCGCCTGGAGACCTCACTGAACCAGATCAAAGCCCTCCTGATCCTGGTGTTCGTCATCGCCGCTCTCCTCACCCTGCTCCTCGGCGGAGTCCTGGCGCGGCGGATCAGCCGGCCGATCGAGCGGCTGGTGGCCTCCACCAGGTCAGTGGCCGCCGGCGACCTGAGCCACCGGGCGCGGGTCAGCGGACGGGACGAGATCGGATACCTGGCGAACTCGTTCAACGACATGACGGCCAGCCTGGAGGCCAAGACCCAGGCCCTGGAGGAGAGCTACTTCGCCAGCATGGAGGCTTTGGCGCGCGCCATCGACGCGCGGGACCCATCGACCTTCGGGCACTCGGCTCGGGTGGCGGCGATCAGCCTGGAGATCGCGGACGCAATGCGTCTCACCCCTTCCGAACGACAGGCCCTCCGCCGGGCGGCGCTGCTCCACGACATCGGCAAGATCGGGGTCGATGACCGGATCCTGCAGAAGGCTGGCGGGCTCAACCGGACGGAAATGGTGCAGGTACGAGAGCATCCGCTGACCGGGTATGACATGCTCAAGGGCCTGCCGTTCCTCCAGCACAGCTTGACCGGCGTCCGCCACCATCATGAACGCTGGGACGGCACGGGCTACCCCGATCGGTTGAAGGGGGAGGCCATTCCCGAGCTGGTCCGGATCCTGAGCCTGGCCGATGTCTTCGACGCGGTGAGCTCGAAGCGTCCATACAAAGCTCGCCGGTCATTCCAGGCCGCCAGTCAGGTGATCATCGCGGGCGCCGGGACGCAGTTCGATCCGGCCGTTGTCGAGGCATTCCAGCAGCGGGCGGACGCGATCCTTGATCTGTGGCGGATGGGGGACCGGTCGGACCCAGATCCAGCTGAGGTCGTCCGGCTGCAGGAAGCGGGATGAGGCACGTCCGACAGCTTTTCCGCTGGGCGGGCGTGGCCGTCGCCATCGCGCTGCTGTTCCTGGCGGCGGGGCAGGTGAGCTCCGCCGTCTCGCCGCTGATGGTCCTGCGGGTGGAGGGCATCGCGCTGGGCGATTACCACGATGCCGCGACACACCTGGCCCCACTCTCGAATCAGGTGGTCGACGACGCCAACCGCGATGCGCTCGCCTTGCCCACACCCACTGCAGGTGGGTCAGCTCCCGGGGCCGGGCCTGGGCCCGTGCCGACAACCGCTCCGACCGGATCCCCGCCGCCGTCAGCCATCCTCCCAAGCGCCGCCGCCGGCTCCATCACGGGGACGGTCCAGGATAGCCAGACGGCCGTGGGAATCGCCAACGCGCTGGTGGCGCTCAGTCCCGGCGGCCTGTCGACGCTCACCAGCTCCAACGGAGCCTTCGGCTTCCCGACGTTGCCGGCGGGCACCTACGCCGTCAGTGCCAGTGCCCCCGGATACGAGCCGGGACGGGCGACGGTCACGGTCACCGCCGACCACAACGCCAACCTCAACCTGCACCTGGTCAGTACCACTGGGGGCGGATCCGTCCAGGGAGTGGTGAAGGGTAGCGCGACCGGAAAGGCGGTGCCGGGGGCGGTGGTGACCCTCACGCCGGGCTCGATGGCAACGGTCACCGACGGCACTGGCTATTACGGATTCGCGAGCGTGACGGCCGGCACCTACACGCTGACGGTCACGGCGGCCGGTTACCAGCCCTACAGCCAGACGATCGGTGTCAAGTCGGGCCACACCGACCAAATCAACGTCTCGCTCACGCCCCTGTAGAAACCCGGCGCCGGGTGGTCGGCAAATCGGTCGATCCAGGCTTATGGCTTCCTCTCGTGGGGAGGGTCAAAGCGTTTACCTGCAGATACCTCTCCACGTGCCCTGGGTGCCCGCGACAGCGTGGGGGGTCCGCTAAATCGGCGCCTCCGCTGGTGCCACCGGCCGCTGCGAGCTCCAGCCGGTACGGCCCCGCCCTTGCCGGCTCAACGCCTCCCGAGCGTAGCGGTATCCCTCGTCGATGTAGGACTGGGTGTATCCGAAATCCATCGACTGCTTGAGGAAGCCCACCGACGGCCGCAGGTGCACGATCTCAGCCTTCCGCCCGAGCCGTTCCATGGTCCACCGCGTCCGGTGCTGCGCCGCGATCTGGAACGCGTGGTCGACGACCGCGTTCATCGAGCCCAGCGGCGCGGCCAGCCGCCCGGCATAGCCGCAGTCCAGCACATACACCCGGCGCG
>VBID01000022.1 GCA_005880615.1 Chloroflexota bacterium | reverse complement strand
CACAGTCAAGCTCCCTTGTGCCTTTACACTCTTTAGGCCTGATTTCCATCCAGGCTGAGGGAACCTTTGGGCGCCTCCGTTACGCTTTAGGAGGCGACCGCCCCAGTCAAACTGCCCACCTGCCACGGTCTGCACGCCCGATCAGGGCGCACGTTAGATCTAAGACCAACCAAGGCTGGTATTCCAAGGGTGACTCCGCCGAGGCTAGCGCCCCGACTTCACAGTCTCCCAGCTATCCTCTACATGGCAAGCCCCAGATCAGTGACAGGATGCAGTAAAGCTCCACGGGGTCTTTCCGTCCTGTGGCGGGTAACCTGTATCTTCACAGGTGTTTCAGTTTCGCCGAGTCCATGCTCGAGACAGCAGCTAAGTCGTTACGCCATTCGTGCGGGTCGGAACTTACCCGACAAGGAATTTCGCTACCTTAGGACCGTTATAGTTACGGCCGCCGTTTACCGGGGCTTCAATTCCAGGCTTGCACCCGTCCTCTTAACCTTCCGGCACCGGGCAGGCGTCAGCCCCTATACATCAGCTTTCGCTTTAGCAGAGACCTGTGTTTTTAGTAAACAGTCGCTTAGCCCTATTCTCTGCGGCCCAACCGGACTTTGGGAGTAAATCCCTCGATCCAATCGGGCTCCCCTTATCCCTAAGTTACGGGGAGATTTTGCCGAGTTCCTTAAGCATGGTTCTCTCGACCGCCTTGGAATCCTCTTCCTACCTACCTGCGTCGGTTTGCGGTACGGGCACCGAGCGTTCTGGCTAGAGGTTTTTCTTGGAAGCTTGGGATCAGCCACTTCACCTTCTTGCGAAGGCTCCTATTCGCATCTCAGCGTTAATACCAGCCGGATTTGCCTAGCTGGCCGCCTACCTGCTTGACCGGGCACATCCGATCGCCCGGATGGCCTACCCTTCTTCGTCACCCCATTGCTCGTAACGAACGTCGGTGGTCCAGGAATAATGACCTGGTGTCCTATCGCCTACGCATGTCTGCCTCGGCTTAGGTCCGACTAACCCTGGGACGATTAACGTTGCCCAGGAAACCTGAGGTTTACGGCGAACACGTTTCTCACGCGTTTCTCGCTACTTGTTCCGGCATTCGCACTTCCGTCCGCTCCACCAGTCCTTCCGGTCTGACTTCACTGCAGACAGAACGCTCCTCTATCGACGCGCCCTTACGGGCACGTCCCGAAGCTTCGGTAGCAGGCTTGAGCCCCGATCATTGTCGGCGCACCATCACTCGACCAGTGAGCTATTACGCACTCTTTGAATGGTAGCTGCTTCTGAGCTAACATCCTGGTTGTCTAAGCGACAGTACATCCTTTACCACTTAGCCTGCACTTTGGGACCTTAGCTGTCGGTCTGGGCTCTTTCCCTTTCGACCACGGAGCTTAGCCCCCGTAGTCTCACTGCCGTTGGAATATCTGTCGCCATTCGGAGTTTGGTTGGGTTTGGTAACGAGGTAATCGCCCCTAGCCCATTCAGTGCTCTACCTGCGCCAGACTCACAACGACGCTGTACCTAAATACATTTCGAGGAGAACCAGCTATTTCCAAGTTCGATTGGCATTTCACCGCTATCCCCAGTTCATCCACTCCGTTTTCAACCGAAGTTGGTTCGGTCCTCCACGCGGTGTTACCCGCGCTTCAACCTGACCAGGGATAGGTCACTTGGTTTCGGGTCTACTCAGCGCGACTACAACCGGCTTGCGCCGGCCATGCCCTATTCAGACTCGCTTTCGCTACGGCTCCGGGTTTAAACCCCTTAACCTCGCCACGCTGAAGTAACTCGCCGGATCATTCTACAAAAGGCACGCAATCAGGCATTCCAGTCGGCTTGCGCCAGCTGGCATAGCCCTCTCACCGCTTGTAAGCACACGGTTTCAGGTGCTATTTCACTCCCCTTCCGGGGGACTTTTCACCTTTCCCTCGCGGTACTTGTTCACTATCGGTCACCAAGAGTATTTAGCCTTGCGGGATGGTCCCCGCGGCTTCCCACAGAATTCCACGTGTTCCGTGGTACTTACGAACTCCGCTCGGAGGCCAGTCAGCTTTCGCCTACCGGGCTGTCACCGCCTATGGCTGCCCTTTCCAGGGACCTTCGGCTAGCGCTGGCTTTGTAACTCCGTCGCCGTCCGGCAGGACGGCCTGCGGCTCGTACTACTCCCGCGTCGCAACGGCTGCCGCCTATTGCGCGACGCGAGTTTAGGCTGTTCCCCGTTCGCTCGCCACTACTAAGGGAATGGTCTCTCTTCCTCGGCCTACTAAGATGTTTCAGTTCGGCCGGTGCCCTCTCCCGGGCCTATGGATTCAGCCCGGAGTACCTGGAGTTTATCCAGGTGGGTTACCCCATTCGGGAATCCTCGGATTAACGTTTGCACTCAACTACCCGAGGCTTATCGCAGAGTACTGCGCCCTTCGTCGGCTCTTGGTGCCAAGGCATCCACCGTGCGCTCTTCGTAGCTTGACCTATCTATCATCACTGCTCAACGCCCGATGACGTGTTCGCATCGGTCGCCTCACAGGATGCGACGCGCATTTAATCTTTGCATTGGTTACCCTATCGCAGATTCTTCGCTATTCACATGGGAAGGTACGATTCGCGGCGGCACTCACCGAGCATCTGGCGATGCCCGGGGCCCGGCGCTCACTAAACCTATGGAGATGACCAGATTCGAACTGGCGACCCCCTGCTTGCAAAGCAGGTGCTCTCCCAGCTGAGCTACATCCCCGTTGGTGAGGATCTCTCCACTCGAGATCGAATCGTTGCGGCCGGCAAGCCATCCCGTCCGGCGCGGGCTGATTTTCGCGGGCCCCCACGCCCAGTAGAAGGGTATGGGCCTTTGTGGGATCGAACCACAGACCTCGCGGTTATCAGCCGCGCGCTCTGACCATCTGAGCTAAAGGCCCAGGCGGCTTGCGGCCGTACCTTAACGATTGAAGGAGTGGACCGACTCCCGGTCGGGCAGTCGCGAGACCGATGGCGGATTCGCACCGCTCCTACGCCGCCTTCCCTCTTACGAGGCTCCGCGACCGTTCCCTCGGTACTCTTCGCCTTCCCAGGCCCACGAAAATCTTGCGATCTTCGCGGGAGTCCCAGGGCGGCTACTCTTTCCGCGGTCGGGTCACGGTTACTGCGAACGCTGACTTGACGATTCCCTTCGCCGGCGTCGAACTCCGGCAAAGAGCTCCTTAAAGGAGGTGATCCAGCCGCACCTTCCGGTACGGCTACCTTGTTACGACTTCACCCCTCTTACTGGGCACACCTTGGGCACCGCCGTCCCTGTTCGGGTTCAGCAAGTGGCTTCAGGTGCACCAAATTCAAGTGGTGTGACGGGCGGTGTGTACAAGGCCCGAGAACATATTCACCGCGGTATGCTGACCCGCGGTTACTAGCAACTCCGTCTTCATGCAGGCGAGTTGCAGCCTGCAATCTGAACTGAGGCCGGTTTTGTGGGATTAGCTCCACCTCGCGGTGTGGCAACCCGCTGTACCGGCCATTGTAGCATGTGTGTAGCCCGGGGCATAAAGGGCATGATGACTTGACGTCATCCCCACCTTCCTCTGGGTTTCTCCCAGCAGTCTGGTTAGAAAGGTTTAACTAACCATAGGGGTTGCGCTCGTTGCGGGACTTAACCCAACACCTCACGGCACGAGCTGACGACAGCCATGCACCACCTGTGTAGCGATCCCTTGCGGGAGGGCCGTATCTCTACGGCTTTCCACTACATGTCAAGCCCCGGTAAGGTTCTTCGGGTTGCATCGAATTAAACCACATGCTCCGCTGCTTGTGCGGGCCCCCGTCAATTCCTTTGAGTTTCAACCTTGCGGCCGTACTCCCCAGGCGGCTTACTTAATGCGTTGGCTGCGGCACCGATGGCGTCAATACCACCGACACCTAGTAAGCATCGTTTAGGGCTAGGACTACCGGGGTATCTAATCCCGTTCGCTCCCCTAGCTTTCGCGCCTCAGCGTCAGTTGCAAGCTAGCAAGCCGCCTTCGCCACTGGTGTTCCTCCCGATATCTACGCATTTCACTACTACACCGGGAATTCCACTTGCCTCTCTTGCACTCCAGCCCCGCAGTTTTGGACGCAGTTTCGAGGTTGAGCCTCGAACTTTCACAACCAACTTACGGAACCGCCTACGCGCTCTTTACGCCCAGTAAATCCGGATAACGCTCGCCCCCTACGTATTACCGCGGCTGCTGGCACGTAGTTAGCCGGGGCTTCCTCAGGAGGTACCGTCAGATCTTCGTCCCTCCCAACAGAGGTTTACATCCCTAGAGACTTCATCCCTCACGCGGCGTTGCTCCGTCAGGCTTTCGCCCATTGCGGAAAATTCCTCACTGCTGCCTCCCGTAGGAGTCTGGGCCGTGTCTCAGTCCCAGTGTGGCTGATCGTCCTCTCAGACCAGCTACCCATCTCAGCCTTGGTGGGCCGTTACCTCACCAACTAGCTAATAGGCCGCGGGCCCATCCAAGAGCGTCTTGCGACTTTAGTTGCCAGAAGATGCCTTCCGGCAGCCACATGCGGTATTAGCTCTGCTTTCGCAGGGTTATCCCACACTCTTGGGCAGGTTGCCCACGTGTTACTCACCCGTCCGCCACTAGCGCCAGCCACCCTTGCGGGCAACTGGCACCCGTTCGACTTGCATGTGTCAGGCACGCCGCCAGCGTTAATCCTGAGCCAGGATCAAACTCTCCGTAAAAACTTCCCCAGCATCAACTGCCGGGGTTGAGCTTCGAATCGACAGGTCCCTGCGACATTTCAGGGCCCTACCGGAGAAGTCGTGTCCACTCTTCAATTGTTAAGGTACTCGCCGCCTCGACAGCCGTAGGAGTCTCCTCCCTTGATGGGCAGCCCGAGAATGATACCACGGGCCGACCCGCGACTGTCAACGCGCCGGCGGCCCAGTAAGGGTTCCCGAAACCGCGCCGGCTAAAACGCCTGGCGTCCGGAAAACGCCCGGGCCAGGGTCAGCTCATCCGCATACTCCAGCTCCCCGCCGACGGGCAGTCCGTGCGCCAGCCGCGAGGTGCGCACCCCCAGGGGCTCGAGTTGCTCGGCCAAGTAGGATGCAGTGGCCTCCCCCTCCATGTCCGGGTCGGTGGCCAGGATCACTTCGGCGACCGGCTCTCGCCGCAGGCGGGCCACCAACTCAGCAATCTTGAGCTCCCCCGGCCCGATGCCGTCGATGGGCGAGATCGCTCCCTGTAACACGTGGTACACCCCGTGGTACTCGCCCGTCCGCTCGATCGCCAGCACATCGAGTGGCTCTTCCACCACGCACAGGATTGACCGATCTCGGCGTGGCGACAGGCAGATGGCGCAGCGGTCGCCCTCGGCGATGAAGAAACACTGCTCGCAGAAGCGGATGCGGGCCTTGAGCTCCACCAGGGCCCCGGCCAGCCGCTCCACCGAGTCCCGCGGGGTCCGCAATAGATAGAAGGAGAGGCGCTGGGCCGTCTTGGGCCCGATGCCGGGCAGCCGGCCAAGCTCCTCCATCAGCCGGGTCAGCGCCCCCGGCACCTCGGTCATCGGCTTACCCCATCAAGCCAGGCGGCAGACCGAGCCCGCCCAGCCCGCCGGTCAGCGTCCCCATCTCCCGGGCCGCCAGGTCGCGCGCCTTCTCCAGGGCGTCGTTCACGGCCGCCAGGACCAGGTCCTGGAGCATGTCCACATCGCCCGGGTCGACGACTTCGGGTTTGACCGTGACCGACAGCACCTTCTGGTGGCCGTTGGCTACCACCGTCACCATGCCGCCGCCAGCCGAGCCGGTCACCGTCTTCTCCCCCAGCTCCTCCTGGATCTTGCTCATGCGAGCCTGCATCTGCTGCAGCTGCTTGAGCATCTTGAATTGCTGCCCCACGCTCAGCGCCCCCGGGGCACGACTTTCACGGACACGGCGTCGAACCGGTTCATCGCTTCCCGCACCAGCGGGTCGTCCGCCACCGAGGCGCGCGTGGGCGCTGCGGACGCTGGCGGGGGTGGGGTGGCCGCCTGGCCTTCTCCGGCCGCCAGCTCTACCCGGACCTCACTCCCGAACACGTCCCGCACCGCGGCGGTGAGCAGGTCTTTCTTATCGGGCTTCTGCATCAGCTCCAGGTGGCTCGGATAGCGGAACTCAATGCGCACCAGCGCATCCCCGGCCTGGGCCAGCCACGCGTCCCGCAGGAGGCTGGCCACCGATACCTGCAGCTTCTGCTTCATGGCCTCCCAGCGCAGGTCGGTCCCCGGAGGAACCGACGGGGCCGCGGCGGGCGGCGCCACGGGTGAGGGTGGGGCTTCCCCTGGCGCGGCCGGTACCGCCGCAGGACCGGAGGCAGTGGACGCCGCTCCCGGCGCCCCCACGACCGGCGCCGCAGCCAGCGAACTGGTCGCGTCCGCCTTCATGCTGCGCAACAGGGTCAGCTCGAGCAACAGCCGCGCGTCGGCGCCCTTGCGTAGCTCGGGCTCCATTTCCATGAGTCCTTTCCACAGGTCCAGCAGGGCGGAGCGCCCGGCAGCCCGGCCGACCTTCTCCAGCCGCTGGCCCACCCCCGAACCGAATTCCTCCTGCTGGCGATGGCCGACCGACCGCAGGGCCGCCTCCCGGATGGCCTGCAACAACCCGCGCACCAGCTGGCGCATGTCGCCGCCCGCCTCATAGAACCTCTGCAGGCGGGAGAGGGTGGCCGCGGCATCGCCACTGGTCACCGCGGTCAGCAGGTCGACCAGCAGATCGGGATCGGCCAGGCCGAGCAGCTCGCGCGTCCGTTCCACGGTTAGGGACTCCGCCCCGCGGCTCAACAGCTGGTCCAGGAAGGTGATCCCGTCGCGCATGCTGCCCTGGGCCATCCGCGCCAGCAACACCAGCGCGGACGGGTCCACGGTCACGCCTTCCGCCTGCGCGATCTGGGCCAGGCGGGTGCCAATCGCCGCGGACTCGATCCGGCGAAAGTCGAACCGCTGGGTGCGGGAGGCGACGGTGAGGGGAATCTTGTGCGGCTCCGTGGTCGCCAGCACGAAGACGGCGTGCGGGGGTGGCTCTTCCAGGGTCTTCAGCAGCGCGTTAAAGGCCTCCGCGGTGAGCATGTGAGCCTCATCGATGATGTAGACCTTGACGCGCAGCGACGCCGGCAAATACTTGACCCGGTCGCGCAGCTCGCGGATCTCGTCGATCCCCCGGTTGGAGGCAGCGTCGATTTCGATCAGGTCGACCGCCGCGCCCGAGGCGATCTCCACGCAGGCGGCGCATTCGCCGCACGGCTCCGCGCCCTGCCGGTTCAGGCAGTTGACGGCTTTGGCCAGGATCCGGGCAGTGGACGTCTTCCCCGTCCCGCGCACGCCGGAGAACAGGTACGCGTGCGCGACCCGGCCCTGCTCCACCGCATTCTGGAGCGTGCGGGCAATGGCATCCTGGCCCACCAGGTCGGCGAACCGCTGCGAGCGGTATTTCAGATACAGGGTTTGATAGGGCATCAGGGGGTCCCGTCAATTCTACCGGCCCTTGTCGTCGTCGATCACCATAAAAGATGTCGGGACTAGAATGGGATCGATCGCGCTAGACGGGGAGCTAGCGGTGCCCTGTACCCGCAATCCGCTTCAGCGGGGTCGAATTCCCCTTTGAGGGGTCCGCGGTCCGTGTCCGTTCGGCGTGCGACCGCGTTGACGGTCAGGTCCTGCGCAGCCTGGTCCCGCCAATCCCGTCAGGTCCGGAAGGAAGCAGCGGTCCGCGGGGAGCCGGGGGTGCCGCAGCCCACCGGGCCCGAGTGGTCGGCGCGGAGCGGCCGGGCCCCGGCATCACGAGGAGGGGTGCGCGGTCATTCAA
The DNA here is from genome assembly GCA_005880615.1 of Chloroflexota bacterium. Lineage (GTDB taxonomy): Bacteria > Chloroflexota > Dormibacteria > CF-121 > CF-121 > CF-121. The sequence continues at coordinate 17,728 of VBID01000022.1, read as the reverse complement.
GCCGACCGGGCTGGCGGCCGAGCGCGCCGGCCGTTACGGCTGTTTGACGCGCACCTCGGACCAGGCCCCTAGCCCGCCATACAGGCCGCCGAAAGCGATCAGGAAGACCACGCTGACCAGCAAGCTCAAGGCGATGTACTGGGGGTCCGAGACCTGCGCCCGTTCCACCGCATTCAGCGCGTGGAACGCGGCCTGCCCCGCCGGCGTGTAGGTGAACGCCACGTCCTGCAGGGTGTGGTTGATCAGCTCGCTGACGCCGCCGGCAATCGCCCCCGTCCAGACGCCGGCGGCCACTCGACCGCTGGCCCGTCCCTGCACCCGGCCGGCTTCGCCGATGATCAGCAGCTCCAGCATGGCGCCGGCGATGCTGGTCCATGGACTCTGATCCCGGATGATGTAGAAGCCGATCAGCTGAACAGCCAGCGCAAACACGCCGCTGACCGCGCCGAAGAGCAGCCCGGTGCGCGCGATCGCCCTGCGGTCCATCAGTCAGTTCAGCCGCCCCAGCAGCTCGTTCTTCAAGGTCCGGATGCGCTCCGCATCGTCCGGTTCCGGCTTCAGGCTCAGGTATTTGTTGAAGTCGCGCAGGGCATCGCGGTCGCGCCGGAGCTGGTGCTCGATCATGCCGCGATCACGCCATTCCGCCGTGAGGTGGGGGTCGGCCAGGACGATTCGGTCACTCGCTGCCAGCGCCCGCGCCAGGTCGCCCTGGGCCATGAACGTGGTCTTCAGGTTGTTCAGGATTCGCGCCAGGATCTGCCGCTTGAGGACCGGCTTGAGGAAGGCTGGACGCATGGTCACCTGCCCCTGGTAGGTCTCGCCCAGGAGCGCCTCGCAGCCGGCGCGGTCCAGCACCCGGGCGTGGAACGGGTCCACGAACAGCTCCTTCGAGCGGCTGCCCTGATACCGGATCAGGAAGTGGCCTGGCATGCCCACCCCTCGAACGGGCAGACCCGCTCGCTCGCCCACCGCCAGGTAGACGGTGGCCAGCGTCACCGGAATCCCGGTTCGGCGATCCATGACCTCGTTCAGATAACTGTTGCGCACGTCCGTGTAGGCGGCAGTGTTGCCATGAAACCGCTGTTCCTGGAACAGGAACTGGTTGCAGATCTCGACCACCCGGTCCGGCTCGATCTCGGCCCGCACCCGCCGCCGCAGCTCCCCGGCGAGACGCTCGATCTGGTCCAGGTAGAAACCGACCCGCATGTCCGGATACTCCTCGGCCGCGATCCAGAGGGCCCCCTCGGCCAGGTCCATCTCGCTGTCCGGCAACTTGACCAGCCGGGCAAACGCGTCACGCGCCGCCTCCTCCGCCATGCCCACCATTGTGAAGGTGGTCTCTGCCAAAGTTGTGCACATGGATCTTCCCGCCACCGTCTTTCTCCTGGCCCTGGTGCCCGAGGGTGGTCCGACGGACACCCGGATGGAGATCCCTACCATGGACGGACCCCAGGGGCGGCGGATGCTGGTGTTCAGCAGTATCCGCACGGCCGCCGACTTCCTGACCCGCGCCGAACAGCTTGGCCGCCCGGTCAAGTTCGACTATCTCTTTCGCGCGGATGCCAGCCGGCTGACCGCGGATTTTCCCGAATACGAAGCCATCCTCGACCCCAGCGCCGACGCCCTCTACGGCGAGCCGGCCGCGCCTGACCACTAAGCCCGGATCTACCGGTCGGGCGCCGCAACTCGGGATGCAGGGCGTGCCGAGCGGAAGGAGGCGACGAGCACGCGAGGGAGCGCATCCGTCGATGCGTGACCGAGCGCGCGCAGGAGCCGACGCCCGGAGCCCGGGGCCGTCGGACGAACGAAGCAGATTGGGAGGCGGGGCCCGGATCGGCCGCATCCGCGCCCAAGATGCGAGTTTGTGCCGGCGGCCTCGGGCTCAGGCCGCAGCCGCGCCCGAGATGCTAGCTCGACCCGGTGGATTCGGGCTAGGCGTCCACAAGCTCGGCGAGCCCCGCTTCGTTACACGCTCGTCGATATGCCCAGGATTCGGTTCCGCCTTGCCTGGAAGATCGTCTTCCCCTTCGCAGTCCTCAGCCTGGTGGTCGGCGCGGTGGGGACCTACGTGGCTAGCAATGAGCTGGGCAGCCGGGCCCGGAGCAGCTTTGACGCCCAGCTGATCCACGATGGCTTCAGCGCCTCCTCTGTGTTGCAATCGTCCGACGGGCAGCGCCGAACGCTGGTCAAGTCGCTGGCCGCCAGCCCAGCCATCCAGAACGCGTGGGCGAAACCGGCCGACCTGCAGGCCGCCCTCGAGCGTGCGCTGGCCGGCCACCCATCGGTGGTGGTGGAGTCCGTGGACCCCAAAGGCCGCGAGATCATCGGTATCTCCAGCCATGGCGAGGCGGCCGCCAGCGTGACTCAGAACCTCGACCTCAGTGGCTGGACGGGGTTCCAGCCGTTGCTCAGCGGCCGGGTCACCCAGCTCGCGTTCGTGGGCCCGGAGACAGACCCGGTGGCCTTCGACGCACGGGTGGTGCGCGACCACATCGGCACCCTGCTCGGGACGTTGCTGGTCGGCCAGCCGGTCAGCGACCTGGGCGCACAACTCAAGGCCGTCAGCCACGATGAGATCACCTTCTTCGACGGCCAGGGAGCGGTGCTGGGCACCACCCTGGCGACCGCGCCTCCTCAGTGGCCCGGCCTCGCCCTGGACCCATCCCTGCGCAGCCGGGTGACCAACTCCAATGTCGTGGAGCGGCCCGTGTCCGCCACCGCTCCCGCGATCGAACTGCTGATTCCCTGGACCAGCGCGCCGGATAGCCTGGGCTACCTCGGCGTGGCGGCTTCCAGCGCCGGCCTGCAGGCGGACACGGAGCGGCTTCGATTGCTGATGGCCATCATCTCGGTGCTGGGGGTGGTACTCACGCTGCTAGTGGGGGTGCTGGTCGCCCGCCGCATCATCCATCCGGTGCACGAATTGCTGGAGGCGACCCGCCTGATCAGCGCCGGCGACCTGGCGCACCGCGCGCCGGTCACCAGCCGCGATGAGATCGGTGAGCTCACCGAGTCATTCAATGCCATGACCCAGACCCTGCAGGCCAGGAGCGGATCGCTCACAGAGACGATGGCACGCCTGCGGGACACCTACCTGATGACCATGGAAGCCCTGGCCGCCGCCGTCGAGGCCCGAGACGCCTACACGCATGGGCACACGGAGCGCGTCGCCAGCTATGCTCGGGTGCTCGCCGAGTCGCTCGGCCTGAAGGCGCCGGAGATGGAGGCCCTGCAACGCGCCTGCATCCTGCACGATATCGGCAAGATCGGGGTCGAAGACCAGATTCTCCGCAAGCAGGGCCGCCTCGACCCGGAGGAGGAACTGCGCATGCAACGGCATCCGCAGATCGCGGTGGAAATGCTGAAGGGCATCGACTTCCTGGACCCGGTGCTGCCCATCATCCGGGCCCACCACGAGCGCTGGGACGGCAACGGGTACCCGGACCAGCTGCACGCGGACGACATTCCGCTGGGCGCGCGGATCCTGGCGGTGGCGGACGCCCTGGACGCCATGACCTCCGACCGCTCCTACCGCCGCGCCCGCACCTTCGAGCACGCCAAAGCGGAGATCCTGAATGGCTCAGCGACCCACTTCGACCCGGAAGTGGTGACCGCCTTCATCAAGAGTCAGCAGGCCATCGAGTCGCTGCTCAACGAGTCGGCCGAGGAGGAAGGCCAGCCGCACCCGGAGCCCGGCGATCTGCAGGGCTGGCGGCTGCACGTGGTCGGCCGCTAGGACCCCAGATTCGCGCCCCTCCCCTTTCAAGGGGTCACCGTGGCGGGTGCCTCGGGTGTTTCAACTCTCCGAACGCGGGTAGGACAGCGGCATGCTCACTGATACCGAACTCCTGGACGCCTACTCCAAGACGGTGATCGGCGTAGTCGAGGAGGTCGGCCCGGCGGTGGTCGGCATCAGCGGCATCGGCTCCGGCCTGATCCTGACCCCCGACGGCTATGTCCTAACCAACCATCACGTGGCCAGCGCCGCCAAGCGGTACGAGATCCACCTGCGCGACGGCAGCATCCTGACCGCCGACCTGGTGGGCAAGGACCCGCACACGGACCTGGCCCTGCTGCGTGCCAACGGCGCCGGGCTGCCCAGCGCCCGCCTGGGCGACTCCGGTCAGCTGCGCGTCGGCCAGCTAGTAGTGGCCATCGGCAGCCCCTTCGGCTTTCAGTCCACCGTGACCACTGGCGTGGTCAGCGCCGTCGGCCGCACGATGCGCGCCCAGAGCGGCCGGACCATCGAGAACATCATCCAGACGGACGCTCCGCTGAACCCCGGAAACTCGGGCGGCCCGCTGGTGGACAGCCGCAGCCAGGTCGTCGGCATCAACACCGCCATCATCGCCATGGCGCAGGGCATCTGTTTCGCGGTCCCCAGCAACACCGCCCAGCGAGTGGTGTCCCTCCTGCTGCGCGATGGCCGGGTGGTCCGGGGCTACCTGGGGATCACCGGCGAACCCTGGACATTACATCGGCGCCTGGAGCGCTACTACCACCTGGACCAGGCGTCCGGCGTCCGGGTGGCCGGCCTCGAGCCCAACGGTCCGGCACGCCAGTCGGGGCTGCGTGAAGGCGACGTGCTGGTGGCGCTGGCGGACCATCCGGTCAAGGGGGTCGATGACCTGCAGCGGTTTCTCACCGACTGGCCGGTTGGGGTTCCCGCGGAGGCGAAGGTCATCCGGGGCACCGAGCTAATAGCCCGCACCATCATCCCAACTGAGTTGAAGTCTTGAGCGCCTGAACTCAGCCGCGTGAGTGATGGCCTCCCTCAGCGTTATAGTCGGAAGATGAAGGTCCGCGGAATTCTGGCCGCCACCACCCTGGTTCTGTCGGGCTGCGCCACAGCCGCAATAGGCAATGCCGTCCGTCCGGCGGCCGGGATCGACGTTCACTCTTCTGCGGTCGGTGCCACCCTGGCGGCGCAGGCCGAACCGGCCCCCGCCGCTCCGATCGCCCGGCCCACCGTACGCGTGGCTCCGCTCACCCCCGCCCTGGCGACGTCCCGGCCGGTTTCACCGAGTCAGCGCACCATCACCGTATCGGGCAGCACGCCGCCGTCTGTCGCTGCCTCGGCACCCGCGAATGCCGAGCCCGTTGGCCAAGCAAGCGGCCAGCCAGCCTGTCCGCCGAATCCTGGCAGCGGCCTGCCCTGCGTCGTGCGCTGAGCTCCCGCCACATCCAAAGACAAGGCCGGTCGCGTTGGCGACCGGCCTTGCTGTCAGTCGAGATCCGGGTCAGTCGGCGGGCGCTACCTCGGTGATCCGCGTGTACCAGTTGGCCAGCGCGGTGCGCGTCTTACCGCAGCTGCCGAACGGCGACGGCGCGGTGTTGGTCGTGTACTCCTGCAGCGAGCAGGCCTGACCGATGTACTCCGACGCGATCCAGACGTTGCTCCCGTCGACCACGGCCGCCCCGTAGTCACCCCATCGCGGACGGGCGGGGTTGGGGAAATTGAAGAGCGCGTAGCCGCTGAATCCGTCGGCAGGGCCGAGTCCCGCCGCTGCCACCTGGACCGCCCCGACGCCGCCGGCGTTGATCGATGCGAACGCCGCGCTCGGGAAGAAGTTTCGGCCCACCAGGGTGAACGCCATCACGCCGCTGCCGTCAGGCCGGACGGCGATCGCCGGGTAGATGGCGTTGTTCTGGCTGACCGCCAGGTATCCCTGGTTGACCAGGCTGGCGCCACCGGACGCAGTCGGATTCACGACGAACCATTCGATCCCGGCGCTCGTGTTGGCCGAGGCTCTCACGGCGGTACCCAGGGCGCCCCACAGCTTGCCGTCGGCGAAGGCGACCGTCAGCAGACGGGTGTCGCTGCTGTCCAGCGCGTACTCATGGTTGGGCGCGAAGGGATCGGCAAAGCCCTCCAGGAAGGTGGAGCAGGCATTCATGTTGAGGCAATCCGCTAGTGGGTCATCGCCGACCTTCTGTTGCGACCTGGGGGGGACGACGTACTGGCCGACGGTCAGCGTGGAGTGGGAGAGGTTGATAGCGGGAGCGCTGTCGAGCGACGACGTGTTGGTCAGCGACCACACCAGGAGTTGGTTCGAAGTCCGAGGACCGGCCTGCGACCCGTTGCCATGGGCCTCGTCGGCGGCGTTCGAGCTCAGGAAGTACTCCGTACCCGCATTCGCGCTCGAATTCAGGTCGGCCGGGGCGATGGCCGGCCACAGGGTAAAGCCCGAGTTGCCATTGTCCAACCCATGGGTGTCGATCTGGGTCACAGCCACCGTCGCCGCACCTGAGGCCAGAGCTGCCTTGGAGAAGGCGTAGAGCTGCGCGCCGTGGAAGTCGTTGCCGAAGAACGAATATTCGTTGGTCGTGATGTAGATGCCGTTCGCATCGGCGCCGATATGCGGGAAGTCACCCAGGCAGGCGTTGGGATTGCTAGGCGTGGTCGACTGCCCAAAGGGCGGGATCCCGGTGCATCCGTGATCGGGCGTTCCGGCGGTGCCGTCGTCCTGGACTGGCACCCGGTAGATCATGAAGGGGCCGGTCGGATCGGCAGAGGTGCTCACGGCCAGGTCCAGATGGTTTGTCCCTATGAAGTCGCCGCCGCTAATCTTGTTGGCTTTGTCCGTGACCGGGAAGACGTCAATGGTCAGGACGTCGGCGAACCAGCGATTGGTGTCCTTGTCGAAATAGCAGGCGGGGTCGGTCACGAATGGGCCGAACACTCGCGGTGAGAGGTCACGGCGCACCTGGGCCGGGTACCCGAAGAACGTGTTCAGGTCGGTGGTGTTCTTGAGCGTATTGCCCGACGCATCGTAGACCTTCATCACGTCATTGATGATCTCCATCACCTTGCCATTGCCGACGCACAAACCCTGGTCGGGAGGCTCGAGCGAGAACTGGTTTCCACCGTTGGCCAGGCGCTGATTCCGGTGATTGAGGCCGTTGAAGCTGGTCAGGACCTGGAGCGGCCCGCTGCTACTCACGCCTTGACCGGCAGTCACCGGGACTCCCGTGACCTGGGGGGAGCCTAGTTCGATCGACCGGCTGCGATTGACGCCATTGCGTCTGGAGAATCCAGCCGTGCTCCCGCTGTCGCCCAGACCGGGCCCCAGCTCCGGTTGCTGGATCCCGCTATCGGTTTCGACGGTCCCGGAGCTGAACGAGGTCAACCCCGACGCCGAGATCTGCCGAGTCGTCCCGCCAGTGGCGGCCGATACGCCGGCCGGTGCAACCGTGATCGCACTCGCCAGGACCGCGACAACGGCAGACGACGTTACGAGCCTATGTTTGAACACGCTTCCCTCCTGCTCGTGATGCCCTGCCACCCAGCTTGGCGGCTTGCGGCGCTCATCCTACGCTGCGAAAGGATGTTCGTCAAGAACCGGTAAATTCGCGTCAAGGGATAGGCATTTCGCCCTCCCAGACCACCTCCCTTGGCTCCGCCGGGGACCGACACCCCTGGCGAGCGGATGCTTCGCTCCTGGTACGCCCATTCGGACAGCGGTTACAGAGAGCCACTGCCGGGACCTCCGGCCCCCTGACAAGAAGAAGGCCGCGCCATCGGGCACGGCCTTCCCTGCCAGGATTGCGAACCTACGCGGTCGAAGCGCCAAAGATGTCGCTGTTGCCGAATGTCGCCGGGCAGGCGGTGCCGGGGGCGGGCTTCGCCAGCGTTCCGCCGGTACGAATTGACGTCCGCCAGGCGTCCACGGCCGGGCAGTCCGCCGCGTTGCGGACGTCGTTCCAGACCGCCGTGCCAAAGGTCCGGGTCGCGGCCGCGTAGACGTAGTCCCCCAGGAATTCGCCAACCTGGTTGTTCTGCGATGATCCGCGTGGATCACCATCGGCGCCTCGGTGGACCTGGCTGAAGCTGCCGGGCACCCCATGCGATCCGACGGTCGCATGCAGCAGCACCCCGACCAGGTTCCGGGTGTCCGTCGTATTGTCCCGGAACGGTGTGGTGAAGGCGTTGTAGACCACGTACACGTCACTCCCGTTCGGGGAGATGGCGGCAGCCGCGTAGTAGCCACGGTCACCTGCGGTTTCAACGCTCCTTGGACTCGACCACGATGTCCCACCGTTGGTAGAGACACTCACGAACACGTGCTCGTGATTGATGCCATCTACAGCCGAGGCCCAGGCATCGACGATCTCGTCAGTTGCCCCGACCCCACTCGGCGCACCATTGGCGATGTCCACGCTGGGCGACGCGGAAAGGTCGTCGCGGGCGCCGGCGACGCCGTCCATCACGCAGCGGCCCAGCACCGCATCGAAGAATACGCAGGTGTCCACCACGCTGAAAATCGCGCGCGGCGTGGTAAAGGTCCTACCGCCGTCAAACGACTGGATCAGGATATGCGAGCCGGTGCCCGGGGTTCCCGGACCAAATAGCTGGGCGAAGACATCGACCACGCCGTGGCTGTCGGTCCGAATCGTGCAGCCGGACTGGCCCGGATGTTGGCCGTTGTTGACGGCCGCCGTTACTTGCTGCTGGTTCCACGTATTCCCGCCATCGGTCGACGTGGCAACCATCAGAGGCGCCGGGACGGCATGCCCTTTCTCCTGGCTGCGAAACGCGGCGTTGCAGACGTAGACGTGCCCGAAGAAGGGGCTGGCGGCGGCGTTGTCCGCCCAGATCTGTTCCTTGTCCGAGAAGGTGGTTGAGCTCTGGCGACTGGCGATCACGGGAGCCATCCAGGCACCCGCGTTCCCCGCAGCTGCGCCGGCGACGTCATCCGTGCGCGAGACGGCGAGCGCCTCAAAGCCCGGGAAGGTCTCGTCGGCAGCGCCCGGGAAATTCGACGTCAGGTTGGCGTAGTACAGGCGCGAGCCGTTTGCCCAGGAAAAGCGCCCGCTGGCATCCGGCTGCGGACCAAAGGCTAGCGCCGGGTCTCCGTCCGAGACGAGGCCGTTCTCGAGGTACTTCGGCAGGGTGCCAATCGGCCCCACCGCGGCGGTGCCGGTGCGCGCCGACCACCCCGTGTACGTTGGCTGGGTCCAGGTGGCTCCGCTGTCGAACGAGAAATAGATGCCGGAGGTGCCGACGCCGGCCGTGAACGGGCACCGACTGCCATTGCACGGAGCCACATCGATCTCGTCATTGGAGCCCGCGGCCAGGACGGTCGGGTGGTTGGCGTCGACGGCGATTGCCGGCTCGTTCTGCTTGTTTTGCGGAAAAGGTGCCGCCGGACTGCCGTTGGAAACCAGCACATCGCTGGACTGGGCGAGGACCGGGACCGCGCCCGCAATCACGGCGACGCCCATCCCAAGCACCAGCACGGCGCGACGCACGCGCGATCGGTCACGAGGCAGTATGCTCACCGGTTCCTCCTTGTGTCGGTCCAAACTCTTCCGCTCCTGGTCAGTTCGTCGGTCGGTTACGGTGCGGGACGGGGGCCGCGACTGGTTGCGGCCCCCGTTTCTGAAGCTAGAAGTTTCCTGCTGCGGTGACCACGTCCTGTTGGTGGACCGAGGTGGGTACGAACTGGAAGCCGTACCACCAGGTGACGCTCTGCACGTTGTTGGTATCCGTCCACAAGGCGTGGAAGGCGTTGTCGGACCCAACCGCGATGTCGGTGTAGTCGCCGATGAACCCGCCGCCGAAGTGGTAGCGGGTGTTGATGGGATGGGTCGTGACTGCGTTGGTAACTCCGGTCGTGAGGTCGCGGACGACGTAGTCAAGGCGCGCGTTATTGATGTAGTTGCCCAGGGCCAGGCAATTGATGCGCCCGACCGGCGGCGGTACCGGGTGTGCGCACGTCTGCCAGGGGGACACGACATCCGCCGCGTAGGCCGAGAGGTAGACCCGGCCCGAGGGGGAGACGGCGACGGCCGGCCAGAACGTGTCAGCCCGGCGAGCCGCGGGGGCGTTCAGGGTCGTGCCATCAGGCTGGGTAACGGGATAGCCAATGGCGGTTCGGGTGGAGGCGTCCACCGCCGGCAGGGCCGGGGCCGGCGCGCTCCAGGTGGCCCCACCATCCGTTGACCTGCTGAGGACGGCCGCCAGGTGGCAGCCGGCGTTGGTCTGGATCGGGCACAGGCCGCCGCTGTCACTCATCTGGGTGGACCAGGTCGCGTACAGCGTCCCGTCCGGTGCCACGGCCGCCGCCGGAAAGCTGTTGACCCGGAACACGGCCCCTCTGGGCGAGATGATGGGCTGCACCTCCGCGATGGCGACCGGCTGGCTCCAGCTCACGCCACCGTCGGTCGACTTGACGACGAAGGCGCTGGGCAGGACCGCCAGGCGGGTCGAGCCGTAGAAGAAGACGTACACGGTCCCGTCCGGCGCCACCACCGGCCGCGAGCCCTGGTCGTAGATCGCCGGCGCCCCAATTAACTGCGGCGCACTGAAGGTGGCTCCGCCGTTGCTGGAATGGGCCTCGAAGATTGGCGACTGCACGTAATCGCCGGTGTGGCCATTGAAGAGGAAGCGCGTCCAGGTGACGTAGACGCGATCGCGGAAGCGACTCGACGCGCTGGCGTCTGCCGCGATCCACTCCTTGTCATTCAGCGTTGAGGGCGAGGTCGTGGGGTTGATGAACGTTGGCGCGCTCCAGCTGAGGTTGCCGGCCGCGTCGAACGTGCCCCGGTTCACGGCCACCGTGCTGGGCGGTGTCAGCCGGTCGAAGCCCAGGCCGGCGTAGTACACAGTCCCCCGGCTGTCGAATGTGAGCGCGGGGTCGCCGCCAGCGTCGTACTGGCCGCCGGCCAGGTGATCAACCCCGGGGATCAGGGTCCCCAGGTGCTGAGGATCTGTGGCCACACAGCACCAGGTCTGGCCGCCGTTGTTGGAGACGTAGGTGCCCGAATAGCCGTCTCCCAGCGCGCTGCAAGGGGTCGAGCCGACCATGCAGGACCAGGTCCGAGTGACGTAGTCGTTGGCCGCTGCCACGACTCGGTTCGGTTTGTTCGGGTCCACAGCAATGGCTGTCTCGTTCTGGGACGCCGCCGCCGAGTCCTGGTTGACGGTCACGGCCGGACCGGCCACGGTTGTCCCATCGAGGGGGCTGGACAGGACGAAACTTGGGGTAATTGGTGGCGCAGTGCTGTCTCCGAGTGCCGCGAGGTCGCTGGTGTCGGCCTCCTGCTGGATCAGAGCTGAGAAGCGGATCTGCAGCCCGGCGGTCCCGTTGACCGAGGCCACCTTGCCGGCGAGCGTGGTGATGTCATAGGTCGGCGTCGAGTCGGCGAACGCTGGCGCTGCCGAAGTGAGCAATCCGATAGCCGCCGCGATGGGCACAAGTCGAGTCCGTAGCGTCAAGGTTTGTCCTCCTCCCTGGGGTGGTGCGTCTCTGCGTCCCTAAGCCGAGCTGGCAGAGCGTACAGCCAGGCGACGCCGCGAGGTGTCGCCTGGCCTGTCCCCTCCCAACCGGGCGCCGTCAGGATACCGAGCGCGCCTAGGCAAGTCAATGATTTGTCAAGACCTGTAAAGGAAGAGGCCGGCAGGACTGCCTGCCGGCCTCTGTCACGCGCCTTAGTAGCTCTGTAGGAACACGTCCGGCTGGTTTTCCGCCCCGGCCGACGTCTGGACCACGTTGCGGTTGTCGCCCCAGGTGACGAACCGGGTCGTGCCGTTGGAGCCGATGTTGTTGTAGTCGCCCATGTAGCAGAACGAGATCACCGGGTCCTGCTGCGGGTTGGTCTGCACGATCGGGAAGGCGACCGAGCTGATCGCCGTCTCAGCGCCCGGCTGGGGATCCGCGGAGGCCGTGGCGAGGGTCAGGTCCTCCTTGTCCGCCTGGATCAGGTCCACCGTGTTGCCGGCGACCCGCTGGTACCACATGGCGTGCACCCCGGAGCCATCGATCGTGATCCAGGGCTGGAAGCGGTCGCCCATGACCTGCCGCGACACCCGCCCGCTGATCACCTGCGGGGCGCTCCAGGTCTGGTTCCCGTCCCGCGACACGCTCAGGAAGATGCGGGTGGCGTTGCTATTGCCGCCCCCGACGCCGGCGGGGCGATCGTTCCAGGCGGCATAGAGCACGCCGTTCCCGTCGATGGTCGTGCTGGGCATCTCAAAGTTGCGGGCGTCATGCCCCGGCGCCGTCTCGATCACCTCGCGCAGGTCGGCCGCGTTGTTGCAGGCCACGATCTTGTCGCCCGAGCCGTTAATTGGCCCGATGGCAGTGCGGTTGGCGACGGTTCCGCTGGCAACGTCAACCGTCGCCATCATCGCGTTCGCCGCCGTGATGCTGAAGTTGGTGCATCCGGCCGGCACGCTCTGAAACCAGGACACGTACACCGTGCCGCCGGCCGGTACTGGATTCGATCCCTGAGCGCAGGCGTCGGCCGTGGAGACCATGGTCGTCCGCCAGTTCACCCCATCGCTCGAGTCGGTCAGCATGATGGGGCTGGGCACGACGGTCGAGAAGAACGTCCAGGTGATGTAGAAATGCGTCTGGCCGTTCTGATCGCGGCCGACGGCCAGGTACTCCTTGTCAGCAAAGAACTTCAGCTCGTCGCCGACGTTCACCGGGACCGACAGGAGTTGGAAGGTGGTCGAGCCGGCCGCCATCTTGTAGAAGCTGATCAGCGAGCGCGACCCGAATCCGGTCGAGCTCAGGGCCAGGCTGGCGAAGTAGAAGTTGCCGGAATCGTCGTGGGCGACCGTGGGATCGCCGATCGGCTGGACGCTGTTCACCCACGGCAGGTTGCCCTGGTCGGTGAAGGTCTTTCCCCCGTCGGTCGAGACCGAATAGCCGGTGAAATTGATCGCCGGGAAACAGCACACCACGGAATCGTTGTAGCCAACCACCACCGTGTTCCCGAAGGCGGCCACGGTCGTCTCGCTCTGAGTGTTCTGTCGAGAGGTTCCGTCCTCAGCCAGGCAGTTCACCTGGACATTCCCGGTCGTGCTGGCTTCCGCCGCGCACGCAGTGCCCGAGCGGCTGGTCGCGATGGTGCTGTTGTTGCCCATGGCCAGGGCGCGCACCACCAGGTCGCCCGACGACACCCGGTGCCCGTGACCATACCAGGCCGGCGTCGCGTTGGTGTCGGCCGCCGTGGGCGCGGGCGCCGCGATCAGCAGCGCCAGGCTACCCACCACTGGGAGGATCCCTCTCAACGCTCGACTCATATGCGTCCCTCCTTGGGCTGCTTGCCTACAGGTCCGAGAGGCCGGGAAGGATCCGTCCTCCCCGGACTCCGACGTCTTTCAGGGAACCGCGATCGTCGCGACCACCTGTTGCTGATAATGCGCGGGGTTTGTGCCGTCGTCGAAGGTGCTCACCGACGTCGTGTAGTCCACCCCGCCGCCGATCGTGTTGCCAAAGTAGTCGCCGATGAAGGTGGCGTTTGCAGAGCACACGCAAAACCGCCGCGGCGAGTTCAGCTGCGGATCCCAGCTGTGCTGGCTTAGCCGGACGTTGTGGCCGATCGGCGCCAGGGTGCCGCTATAGAACTGGATGCTGGTGTTGACGCAATAGTTACTAGCGCCGTAGGGTGGCAGGCTGCCAGTGAAATTCGGGTTGACCTGGTCGAGTGCGAGGCCGGCGCCGGCGGCCTCGGCCGTGCCCGCCGCCGGGCAAGCAAGTCTCCGGTCGTAGAAATTCACGCTGACCGTGCCGTTGGCCGCTGCCGCCAGGTTGGGCTGGAACTCGTCCGCTGCTGAGGCGTTGTCGTTTGCCTGGATCGGGGTCGTCCAGGTCTGACCCCCGTCGAAAGACGCCGTGATCAGGATGTTCGAGACTCCCGCACTGTCATCGTTGTAGGCGATGTAGAGCGGGTAATTCCCGGTGACCTTGGTCAGGCCGACCGCGAAGGTGTTGTCGATGCCGTCGGTGAAGGTCGTGTTCGCGTAACCGCCAACGAATGACGGGACCACGATGTTGGAAACCGCGGTTGAAAGGAATGTCCAGTTTTTTCCACCGTCAATTGACCTGTCGGCCGAAATGGTGATGCAACAGAACCCATGCTTTCCCGGGAAGTTCGTCACGGACGTGTAGACGGTGCCATCCGGTGCCACATGGGGCAACAGGTACGTGTCGCTCGCCGTGTTGTTGACAGTTGGCAGGATCTGCGGCGTTGACCAGTCGGTGTGGGTGCCATCCGCGTTCGCATGGGCAGTAGAGACGAACGGCTTGCTAGGGACCACGCCGTCGAACACCACCCACATGGCGTAAATGGTGTTGTAGAAGGGGCTCGTCGGGTTGGTGTCGATGGTGATCCACTGTTTGTCGGGCTCCTGCCCTTTAACCGGGTAGGGCGCGACGAAGTCCGGGCCGGTGACGCCCTGAGCATTGGTGTGGACGCTGATCCACTGGCTCGCTGTCGTCGATCCATTCGGCCGGACGGCGATAGAAATGGCCTCCGCCGGCACGGTCGGATTCGGCTCCTTGTTCGGGTTAGTCTGGAAATTATGGGAGCCGTCACTGTTGTAGAAAAACTGGTAAGGCAGGATCAGCTCGTAAAAGTTGCCGAATCCGTCGAAGGCGCCCACCGGGTCCGTATTGTCGGTCCAGCCTTCGTAGCCCGGGATGTGTCCCTGGATGGGCCAGCTCCGGCCACCATCGAACGACTCATAGAATCCAAGCACATGGTTGTAGCCTTCGGCGCTGGCGAACCATTTGACAGAGCCGATCAGGTGATTCGCATTCGTCGGGTCGACCCGGATGTCGGACTCGGAGTGGTTCTTGACTAGGTCGGCCGGTCCCGTCGCGAACCCCGGGTTGCTGCCGGCCTGCTGCGGGTACGGCCCGACGTTCTCGCCCGTGGATACCGCACCGTTGCACGCACTTTCCCCGGTGTAGCCATCGTTAGGGCCGGCGTTGGCGGCGTACGGCACTTCTGGCGTGTAACAGCTGGTCTGCTGCGTGGTGGCGAAGGTGTTCGTGACGCCGTTGAGCTTGAAGCTCCTGGCATAAGCGGCATCCGACTGGGGGCCCTGCGGCACGACGCCAACTCCGGGGCCGAGCCCGGCCGAAGCCGACCAACCTCCGGACGACGCGAAGGCAAACATGAGCGGAACGGCAAGCGAGACAAAGCTGCGGGCTTTCAATCGCATCCCTCCTTGACCGATTGACGGCGCCGATTGGGTGTAACTAAGAGGATATGGCAGTCAAGGTTTAGAAAACAAGCGGGAAGACTCAGGAAGGTTTGCCTGAGTCACAAGCCGGGAGGAGCGCAACTCCCGGTGGCAGCGCTTGCCCCGGTATGCCGACGAATTCAACAGGTTGTCAACACCTGTTAAGAACGGTTTACACTCGCCTGCCTCCCCCCCGGCGTCCGCGGGGAGGGTGGCGGTGGGGTCTCGGAAAATTGAAGCGACCCGCCGTTACGGTTTACAACCCGCTGGTGTGACCCAGCCGGCCTTCATCCCGCCGCCCAGTCCTCCCGTTGCCGGAAAGACCTTCGTCCCGTACTAGCGAAACGCCTTGCGGCCCTTCCTGTTCGGGGACCCATCGGTGTCGTTTCCTCCACCGACTGGCTTTCTGACAGGTCGCAGGGGTAAGGCTACGGACTGGCCTAAAGATGCGCAACCCGGAACATGTATTCGTAGATGCATGTTCGGTTCGCGCTCAGTACTTGCTCGCCTCGAAGTAGCTGCGGCACCGACGGCAGCGGCACTGCATGGTCATCACCTGCGACCCGAACAGCGAGATGATCTCCACATCCTCGGCGCCGCAGAATGGGCAGCGAGGCGCCGGTGTCGGTGACTCAGGAGTCTTTTCTTTCCCCACCGGCCGGCATGTACCTCTTCTCTTCCAGGCCGCGCAACATCTCGAAGGTGCGGGCATCGATGCCACCGGGCCGAGTGCGCCGGCGCCGCGGATCCCATCGTGCCCAGTCGGCCGGCACCGGCGGCGCCGCGATCGCGACCCGTTCCCCGAGGCTGGACCGCAGGTCGGCGACGCCGGCGGTGAGCTGGCCGGCCTTATGGAACTGGTCCACCTCTCCCCCCTCTGGTCCGAACCATTCCACCGCTTCCTCGAATGCTCGGCCCACCTCCGGGTTGCCGCCTCCCTGGCGCAGCCAGCTGCGCCCATGCAGGTAGTGGTAGTGCTCTTCCTGCAGCATCTTCCGCAGCCGGCTGCGCAGCACCTCCACCTTCCCGTTGGCCAGCGCCTCGATCATCAGGGTGAAGGCGGTGTCCAGCACGGCATTGGCGGCCACGAACTGGTTCCAGTTACTCCAGGGCTGGTCGAGGTAGGCCACATTGAGGTAGTGCTCCGGACTGGTGGGGTCGCGTTCCGCGTCCGCTTCACCCAGCTCGCGAAGGGAACCGTGCAGCACCCGGCTGTGTCCGAGGTCGTCGAGCCCCATGGCAGCCCCCGCGATATCGGCCTCCAGGGTTGGAGCAGCGGTGCACCATTCGGCATAGCGGAGGCCGAGCAGCTGCTTGTTATCGGCAAGGCTCTGGACGAGGGTGGCCAGGCTCACCCGGATCCGCTGCCGTCCTCGCCGGGCGCCCACAGCCGGATCACCGCCTCGCTGGGGACAATCACCAGCTCCACCCACCGCTCTTCGTCATAGGTGGCCCGGGCATAGGCCTGGGCCAGGTCATCGTCGGGGGCGACCACGCTGCCGACCTGTCGCAGCGGCTCCTCGCGGGCCTTCCGGGCGAAGACCTCGTACTGCCGGACCTGCTGGTGGACGCGGCTGAAGGAGGCCAATTAGACCGCCAGGCCCCACGCGATCAGCGTCTGGCGCCCGGCGGCTGACAGCCTGGCTGCCGTCCAGGGCGGATTCCAGACCACATTCAGCTCCACGGACAGCACCCCGGGCTCCGCCGCCAGCCGATCCCGGATGTCGGCGACCAGCAGGTCGGTCGCGGGACAGCCCATGGCGGTAAAGGTCAGGTCCACGCGCACCCGGCCGCGGTCGACGTGAACGCCATAGACCAGGCCCAGATCGACGATGTTGATCGGCATTTCCGGGTCCTCGACCTCCGCCAGCGCCCGCCAGACCCGCTGGTCCAGGGGGCCAATCGCCCTCATGGCTGGACCCGGAAGTTCCGAAAGCTCTCTTGAAACAGGCCGACCATCTCGGCGTTGCGGGGACCCCGGGCGCGCCAGCGGGCGAGCACGTCGTCCCAGTTGCACGGATCGGTGAAGTCCCAGCGCTTCTGCTTGGGGTCGAAGGTGCTGGGGAACGGGTAATCCAGCGCATAGTGGCCGTTCTCCCGATGGGCCGGCGCCGCGATGCCGATGGAGTCGAGGAAGGGCACGACGGTGGACAGCCATTGCTGGCGGAGCTGGTCGTTGGTCAGTCCCTTGAGCCGGTACTCCAACTGGGTGCTGTGCTGCTTGAGGCTGTCGGGAAGCCCAAACCACTCGACGGTCAGCGGAAACATCCAGTCGACTGCCCGCTGTAACTCGTCTCGCGCCGCGCCGCCCGCGGCGCTGATGCGCTTCATCCAGTTGCGGCCGTTGCGCAGGTGGAAGTTCTCCTCGGCCATGACCTTGACCAGCCCTCGCTTCCAGGGACCGTAGGAGCAGTGCTCGTGGATGTCGCCCAGCAGATTGAAGCCCGCCTGGTCGTAGAGGGCGTTGGCCGTGACCAGCTCCGTCCAGCTTTCCAGCGGGACGTCGAACGCGTACGGGTACCGGAAGGCCTTCGGGTCGCGCTTGAAGATGAGCTCTTCCTGGCTCTCGCCCAGCTCCTCGAGCAGGTGAAAAGCGATATGGGCGTGCGCCAGCTCGTCCTGGATGATGGCGATCGCGGTCATGAAGGCGTTGATGCTGGGCGCCTTGCGGGCGGCCAGGTAGTAGGCGGGCGCCGAGATGAGTTCCGTATCCCCCGAGACGATCAGCGTGTGCTTGAGCTCCTG
>VBID01000001.1 GCA_005880615.1 Chloroflexota bacterium | reverse complement strand
AGCCGGCTTGGGGCAGGCCGCACGCGGCGAGGAACGCCAGCATGAGCGTCAGGGCCCTCACGGCCGCACGCCGCGGCAAAGATAGGTTCCGAGAGCTGGCAGCGGATCGCCGGTGCGCGGATACGGCACTTCCAGGGTGCAGTTCTGATTTTTCCATTTGACCTCTACCCGATTCTCATCGGACAAGCCTTCGAGGTAAAGCTCGCCGCGCAACGCGACGGGGAACTCCTCGGCCCTGCCTTCGATGCGCGCAGTAGCGCCCGAGGGAAGATCGCTGCCGTCCTCGAGGATGATGTGGAGCGTACCGGCGCGCACCCGGCTGATCGGAAAATCGACCAGCACGCCGCTGCGGAAATATGGCACCGCCTCGAGCCTCAGGCCGCCGATCTTCGCATCGAAAGGCAGATCGCCCTGATCGACCGCGATCGGGTTGCGATCGTAAGGGCGAAGTCGCGGCAGCACGGCATAACCGTTGGCGTCGGTACGCCCGACGACCTGGTTGTCCTGCAGCACCTGCACGTTGGCATAGTCGGCGACGCGCACGAGCGCGAAGCTTTCGGTGATGCTGCGGCTGAGAAAAAATTTTCCGCCGACGGTACCGACCCCTCCGGCTGCCCCTACGCGGTAGACACCCTCTCCCTCTTCCGGCTTGTACGCTTCGACGCTGCCGCGTCCGTAAGCGGTCTGCAGTTCGAAGCGGGCGGTGAGATCGTCATTGCGTGCCTGAATACGATAGCCATAACCTTCGCCAAGCGGCAAGCTCCTCTGGAGAACCACGTTGCGCGTGTTGTCCTTGATGCCGGCCGTATCGCTGCGCTCATAGCCCACGCTCGCCGAGGTCGCAGCGTCGAGCGGAACGGCGAGGGTGGTGAAAAGCGCCACACCGCCGCTAGCTCCGTGGATTTTCACCGCTCCCACATTAAGCTGCGCGAAGTTGCGCAGCGGCACGCTGTAGCCGGCAGTGGTCACTTTAATTGGCGGCGGCCCGTCACGGAATTCCTGAGTGGCATGGGTCACGGAAAGCGAGCCTAAAGCGCCGAACTGAAAGCCAAGATTCGCGGCCGTCTGCCGGCGTCTTGGCAATTCCCCCGGCGCCATTCCCGACTGGCGGAATGCGCTGCTGGTGACGGTGCTCTGCAATCCCGCGCTGAACCAGCGGTCGTTGTGCTCGAAGCCGTAGCCGAGCAGGCGTCCGGCACCCTGGTCGCTGTGACTGAGCGCTCCGGTGGCATTCAGCACGCCGAGATTTCCCACCCGCCACGCGGCCGCGGTTCCCGCAACGCGGCTCGCGTCGTCGAATTCGGCGCGCGCTTCGGCGGTGAGTCGGTCAGTGAATCCTCTGCGATAAGTGGCGGCGCCGACCGCCCCGCCGTAGTGGTTGCTTGAGAGCGCGAAATCATTTCGCTGCACGCCGATCTCGTAGGAGTAATCGGACAGCCCGCTCCTCAGCAGCGCGGTTGAGCCGTAAAACGGCGTGGTGATGAGCTGCTCGCGTCCGAGGAGGTCGCGCACGACTACGCGGATATCGCCGGCACCGGTTACCACCGGGATGTTGGTGATGGAAAACGGGCCGGGCGGCACGTTGCGCCGGGCGACCAGGGCGTTGTTCACGTACACGTCTACGGTGGACGGCAGCGCCGCTTGCCCGGCGGCGGCGGCGACGGGGAAGCGGACAAATCCGGGCTGCGTGTTGAAGTTCGTGCCGAATTGCACGCCGCCGAAGCGAACTGCGCGTCCCCATGCACCCGGGCGCGTGACGGAGTCGCCGAGCCGCAAGCTCGTGAGCCGGTCGGGCTGATCGATGGTGTAGGTGCTCTCCAGCCGCCGCCAACTTTCGCTGCGGCCTAGGTCATTGGCGAGCATGGTGTTGGTCAGCACGCCGTAGCGGCTGAAAAATCCGGCTTCGAAGAGTCCAGCGGCGACGCTCGAGCCTGCGGTCTTGGTACCGGTGAGGTCGTAATTCAAGAAGCCACCGGTCTGCGGCAGAATCGGGGCGCTGCGCGGGCCGGACCCGGGCAGCGGGGAAACGGTTTCCGCGAACGCTCCCGCGCTCGTCTCGATCTCGAGCGTGAGCTTCGTTTCGTCCAGACGATAGCGCATTCCTGGAAGCGCCTCGAGCGGGTAGTAGCGCCTGCCGCGATACACGCGTGCAGGAGTCTCCGGCGCGCGCAGCCGCCAGCGCTCCAGATCTTCGGCGCCAATGAGCAATGCGCCGTCAGAGTCGCGAAGCACGACTACCGTTTCACCAAGGCCTTGCCGATTCACGTCCGTCTGTACCAGCAACTCGGCAACCTCGCCCGCGGGCGCGGCTTCGGCAGCGGAGAAAAGCCGCTTCTCCAGCCTGAGCTGCAAAGGCGGTTCTTGCGCAATCGCGCAATCTATCCGTGCCACGATGGCGAGCACGGAAGCGGCCAAGAGACCGCTACGGCGCGAGGCTGATGTCCACGTCCACCGTCCCCGCGTCAGTCGAGACCTTGAGGCGCACGCGATCGTTCTTGGTGACACGCGGATGCCTTAACTTGAGATCCCACTCGCGCGACTGGCCGGGAAGGACGTAAGCAAGCGAGGACTGCGCCGCAATCGGCTCCTTCTCGTCTCGCAGATAAAGCTCCACGTCTGACACCTGGATATGCCCGGTGCCGTCGTTGCGCAGCTTGAGATTGATGACGTCGGCGGTGCGCAGCTGCGCGTCCCACACGAGCGTCGCCTTTGCCGGGCCCTGGCGCGGTTGCACGAAAATCGGGATGCCGATGCGCAAGGCCACTTGCAGGCCTTGAAACCCCGGCGCTG
Organism: Chloroflexota bacterium; assembly: GCA_005880615.1. Classification (GTDB taxonomy): domain Bacteria; phylum Chloroflexota; class Dormibacteria; order CF-121; family CF-121; genus CF-121. Next base: position 3,695 of record VBID01000001.1, on the reverse strand, counting down.
GCGGCGGCGGGACCTCCTGCAGAAACAGCCGATAGCTGATTTCTTTTTGAGTATCGGGCGCACGCCGCAGGCCCACTCTTATGATTTGTTCGCGCTCGGGCTGGATGGTGGCGATCGGCGGGCTGACGAGGATTTCGTCGGTGGGGTTCAGGATGTCTTTGCCTTCCTGCTGAGCCCAGGACATCGCGTTGATTTGCACGACCACTGGTTCGCTGCCGGTGTTCTTGAGCGTCAACGCGGCGTTGCGGGCGGATCCGGATAAGTCGATCCGAATCGGATTGACGTCGAAGCTGCCGGCATGCGTGTGGGAGGCGAACGCGCAAGCCAATGCTGTCAACGCGCCCGCTGCTTGTCGAAGTACTCTGGAAGTTCCCCACTCTCTCGGAATCAATCTGCGACCTTTCGTTCAAATCGTTTGTGTATTCAATCCACTGCATAGTAAACCTAAAAATTTACTGTAGCAACAACGGTGTCCGCGTAACTGCTGCCGATGCTGGGGTTTTGCGCTTTCGGCACCGTCCCGCAGATGTTGTACGTCCTCGCGCTCTTGGTCGGCGCGCTCGTCGCCGTGAAAAGATTCGCACCGCTCGTTCGCCAGACGGTCGATCCGGGATAAGTGCATGCGGTACCAGACGCGTTGTTCGGAGGCTGGTAGAGCTCATAGACAAGATAGTCCGCGGCGCTCGCATCGAACATGCGCCGCGTAGTGCCGGAAGCGTTGTTGCCCAGGCCCAAGGCGATGCTCGGCGCGGTGTCCTTCACACACGCGATGGTGATCGAGCCGGAAGCGTTCAAGTCGTTGGTGAGGTTGGTGCCGATGGGGTTGTAATTGCCGAAGACCACGCCGACGGTCGAGATAGTGCAGTTTGCATTGACAGAGGTCTGCGCCGTCAGCGTCGACGTACCGACGCCGGCACCTGCCTGCTCCATGAATACAACGCAGGCCAGACCGCCGGCGATTTTCAGAACATCCGGCAACAGCCAACGCGCCATGAGCGCAAGTGTGCGCTCAAAGCCGGATCGCGACTTTCCGACTGATGTTAGAAGTTGACGGTTGCAACGACGGTGTCGGTGTACGACTCGCCTGCGGCCGTGCCTGAAACGTTCTGTGCCTGCGGGATGATGCCGCAGACGTTGAACGTTTTGGCGTTCCCCGCGCCTGCGCCCCAGCCGCCCACGCCGCTCGGTGTCAAAATGGCAGCGCCCGCAGTGCCCCAGACCTGCGGCCCAGTGCATGCAGCGCCCGGCGTATTGGCGGTCGGATGGTAGAGCTCATAAGTCAGGAAATCGCCGTTCGTCCCGCCCAGCATTCTGCGCGTGCTGCCGCTGGCGTTGCCGCCAAGACCGAGAGTCAGCGTTACCCCAGTCGAATTCTTCGTGCACGAGACAGTGAGTGTCCCGGTTCCGGTCTTGTCGGTGCTGGCGTTCGCGCCGACCGGGTCGTAGGCGCCGAAATTGACCGCGGCGCTAGAAATGCTGCAGTTCGCGGCTACCGTGGCTTGAACGCTCAAGCTGGTGGTCGACGACCCTGCGGTGGCATTCCCGGCAATTCCTGCGACGCACGCCGCAGCAGCGATCGCGATTGCTAGTTTCTTGGACATCTTCGTTCCCCTCACTGTTTAGGGCTTGGGGCCCTTGCGGCGCCTCAAACCCGTGTAGGGGAAACTGTACTGGAAGAAGATCACCTTTGCCGTGAGAAAAGTCTTGCAACTCATTCTTTTTACTGAAAAGTTATTGGGGGTAGCTTCTTGGCTTCCTATCAAGGGCTTACGTAGGGGAAATCCTGACAAACCGTAGCATTGCCGGGGCGCGAGTTCGCGTTTGCCGTCAATGGCGCGGCCGCGCGCTGGCACAACATGGCATCTCCAAGAGCACGTTGAACCGCTGCGCGCGAGAAGAGGGGCGATGCGCTCAGATGCTAAAATCTCGGCCTCAAAAACCTTGGCGCATCGCCCGCATTAACGCGCGGCCGCCGTGTTCGATCTAGTCACCAAATACAAGCGCGTAATCCAGATCTTCCTCGGGTTGATCGCGCTCACCTTCGCCACCTGGGGCATCGAGTCCTACACGCGCTTTCGCGGCGCGGGCGACGCCGTGGCCTCGGTCAACGGAATGAAGATCTCGCAGCGCGAGTTCACGGACGAGCTGCGTCGCCAGCAGGACCAGCTCCGCCAGATGTTCGGGCGCGCCATCGACCCGGCTGCGCTCGATACGCCGGAGTCGCGGCGCACGCTCCTGGACTCGCTGATCGCTCAGCGCCTGGTCGCGTCGGCGGCGCTCAGGGGCAACCTGACGGTGACCGACGAGACGCTGCGCGACACGATCCGCTCGATTCCCGCGTTCCAGGACGGCGGCCAGTTCTCCAAGTCCAGCTACGAGCTGGTGCTGCGCTCGCAGAACCCGCCGATGTCGCCGGCGCAGTTCGAGTCCCGGCTGCGCTACGACCTGTCGCTGAAACAGCTCGCGCGCGCGGTCGGAGACTCGGCGATCGCGCCGCGCGCCGTCGCCCAGCGCCTGTCGGCCCTCGAGTCGCAGAAGCGCGAGGTGGCCGATGCGCGCATCCTGACGCAGGAGTTCCTTTCCGAGGCCAAGATCGACGAGGCGAAGCTGAAGGCCCATTACGACGCGAACCAGGCGGATTTCCGTACCCCGGAGCGCGTGCGCGCCGAGTACGTCGTGCTCGCGGCGGAGCTGCTTGCCCGGCAGGAGCCGGTCACCGAGGAGGAGCTCAAGAGCGCCTATGAGGCGCGCGCCGCCCAGTACCGCGTCGACGAGCAGCGCCGCGCCAGCCACATCCTGGTGAAGTCCAGGGAAGAAGCGGACAAGCTGCTCGCCGAGCTGAAAGAATCCCCGGGGCGCTTCGCCGAGCTGGCGAAGAAGCAATCGCAGGACCCCGGGTCGGCGGCGAAGGGCGGGGACCTCGGCTGGTTCGGCCACGGCATGATGGTGAAGCCCTTCGATGAGGCGGTGTTCAAGCTCAAGCAGAACGACCTGCAGATCGTGCAGAGCGAGTTCGGCTACCACGTCGTGCGCCTGACCGGCATCCAGTCCGGCAAGTCGCGCCCGCTCGAGGAGGTGCGCAAGGAGCTGAGCGGCGAGCTGGCGAGGCAGAAGGGAGCGCGGAAATTTGCGGAGGCCGCGGAGAACTTCAGCAACCTGGTCTACGAGCAGCCCGACAGCCTGAAGCCGGCCGCCGAGCGCTTCAAGCTGCCGGTGCAGAGCACCGGCTGGATCGCCAAGTCGGCCAGCCAGGAGCTCGGCGCGCTCGACAATCCGAAGCTGCTGGCAGCCCTGTTCTCGCAGGACTCGATCAAGAACAAGCGCAACACCGACGCCATCGAGGTCGGGCCCAGCACGCTGGTGGCCGCGCGCGTCGTCGAATACCAGCCGGCCGCGCAGCGCAGCTTCGACCAGGTGAAGGGCGAGATCGCCGACCTGCTGCGGCAGCGCGAAGCGGCGGCGCTCGCCGAGAAGGACGGTGCGGCAAAGCTCGAGCAGCTGCGCAAGGGCGGCGACGCCGGCGTCAAGTGGAGCGCGCCGCGCACGGTGTCGCGGCGCGACGCGCAGGGGCTGCCGGCGGAAGTATTGCGGCGGATCGTGGCGGCGGACGTTTCCAAGCTGCCGGCTTACCTCGGCATGCCGGTGCCGGAAGCAGGCTACCTGCTGGTGCGCATCTCGAAGGTGATCGAGGCCGA
>VBID01000240.1 GCA_005880615.1 Chloroflexota bacterium | reverse complement strand
TGCCAGGGCGCAGGCTGCACCAACTTTGCCCAGGTTGCTACACCCACCGGGACCACCTACAACGACACCGGTCTGTTATCGAGCACCAGTTACAGCTACCGCGTGCAGGCCATCGATACCGCCGGCACTGCGAGTGCCTTCTCCAACGCCGCATCAGCCACTACGCCAGTGGCAACGTTCACGGCTCCGACGAACCTGACGGCCACAGCCGCGGGCAGCACACAGATCAATCTTTCCTGGACGGCGGCAACGGAGACCGGCGGCACCATCAGCCAGTACCTGATCGAGCGCTGCACAGGGGCTACCTGCAGCAACTTCGTGCAGGTAGGAACCTCCACGACGACCACGTTTAATGACACCGGTCTGCTGGGTTCGACCACTTACAACTACCGCGTGCGCGCTACCGACGCTTCGAACAACTTCAGCGCGTATTCGAACACGGCCTCAGCCACGACCGCGGCACCGACCTTCACGGCACCGTCGAGCCTGACGGCCACCGCGGCTGGCAACACACAGATCAATCTGTCGTGGACCGCGGCGACGGAGACGGGCGGCACCATCACCCAATACTTGATCGAGCGCTGCCAGGGTTCGGGCTGCTCGAGTTTCGCTCAGGTCGCCACGTCGAACACGACCACCTTCAACGACACCAGCTTGCCCGCCGGAACGACCTACAGCTACCGCGTCCGTGCCACTGATGCGGCCAATAATGTGAGTCCTTACTCGAATGTGGCCGGTGCGACAACAACTACGACCCCACAGCCGCCGATCACCTACGTTCAAGGCAACTATGCGGACCCACAAACGCCTCAGACAACGGTGAATGTCACGTTCACGGCCGGGCAGGCTGCCGGCGACCTCAACGTCGTCGTCGTCGGGTGGAACGACACTACGGCTACTGTCAGCAGGGTCGCCGACAAGAGCGGCAACACCTACACGCTCGCGGTCGGACCCACGCTCCTCACCGGCTCCCTGTCGCAGTCCATCTACTATGCCAAGAACATCGTCGCAGCGGCCGCCGGAGCGAACACCGTCACGGTGACCTTCTCTACTGCCGCGGCCTACCCCGACATTCGCATCCTGGAGTACAGCGGTGCGGATCCGAACAGCCCCGTGGATGTAACCGCCGCAAGCAGCGGCAATAGCACCAGCGACAGCAGCGGACCCGCGACCACCACCAACCCGACGGATCTGCTCTTCGCTGCGAACATGGTGGGGACCTTTACCCCCGGCCCGGGCACCGGTTTCACCAGCCGCATGATCACCTCACCGGACGGGGACATCGCCGAAGACCAAATGGTCACCGCTACGGGCAGTTATAACGCCACCACCGCAGCTCTCACTCCAGCCGGGCCGTGGATCATGCAGATGGTCGCCTTCCGCACCCCCGTAGGTAGCGCAGCCCCGCCGACGGCACCCGGTAATCTCACGGCGAGGGCGGTCAGCACGAGCCAGATCGATCTGAGCTGGACCGCTTCGACCAGTACGATTGGGATTTCACACTATGTGGTGCAACGCTGCCAGGGCGCAGGCTGCACCAACTTTGCGCAGATTGCCACTACTGCGCTCAGGAATGTGTACAGCGACACGGGCCTGTTATCGAATACCAGCTACAGCTACCGGGTGCAGGCCATCGATAGTGCCGGCACTGCGAGTGCCTTCTCCAACACCGCAACCGCCGCCACACCATCGCCGCAACCGCCGACGGCGCCCAGTAATCTGACGGCCACGGCGGCCAGCGTGAGCCAGATCAACCTGAGCTGGACCGGTTCGACCAGTAATGTGGGGCTGGCAAACTATATCGTGCAGAGGTGCCAGGGCACAGGCTGCACCAATTTTGTGCAGATTGCCACTCCGGTGGGGACGTCGTACAACGACACTGGCCTCACTTCCAACACCAGTTACAGCTACCGCGTCCAGGCCATCGATACCGCCGGCACTACCAGCACGTTCTCCAACGTGGCCAGCGCAACCACGTTAAGCGGGTCCACACTCTCTATCAGCCCGCGAGTCTCGGTACTCACGTTCACTGGAACTCAACAGTTTACCGCAAGCAGTGGAGGCGTGACCTGGTCCGTCGACGGCATAGTGGGTGGGTCGGCGTCTTCAGGTACGATTACTGGCAACGGTTTGTACACACCTCCAAATAGCACGGGCGCTCACACGGTAACCGGAACAGCTTCTGGGCAGTCGGCTGGTGCAACTGTTTATGTCAGCAACTATCCGGGTACCTTCACCCATCACAACGACAACGGCCGAACGGGCCAGAACACGTCTGAAACGGTTTTGACTCCGAGCAACGTTAACCAGGCGCAATTTGGAAAGCTTTTCTCGTACCCCGTAGATGGATATTCATACGCGTCACCTCTATATGTGGCCAACGTAAGCATCCCCGGGAAGGGCTTTCACAATGTGGTGTACGTCGCTACGGAACACGACAGTGTCTACGCCTTCGACGCCGATGGATTAAGCAGCTCTCCCCTCTGGCAGGTGAGCTTCTTGCAGTCCGGCACCACCACAGTTCCCTGCGCCGACGTCGGTGAATGCGTCGACATACCCAACGAAATTGGGGTCACCGGCACACCGGCAATTGATCCGGGCAGCGGCACACTCTACGTCGTCGCCAAGACCAAGGAGAGTTTGAGCTACGTGCAGAGGTTGCATGCTCTCGATATCGCGACGGGTGCGGAGAAATTTGGTGGTCCCGTAGTAATCCAGGCAAGCGTGTCGGGGATCGGTGACGGAACGACCACCGTAACCTTCGACGCCCTTCGAGAAAATCAGCGGCCAGGACTTCTGCTGAGCAACGGTATCGTCTATGTGGGATTCGGATCTCACGGGGATACTCTTCCCTATCACGGCTGGGTACTGGCGTATAACGCGACTACGCTCCAGCAAGTGATGGTCTACAATGCAACTCCCGACGGCAGTGAAGGGGGCATCTGGCAGAGCGGCGGGGGCCTAGCCACCGACGCCACGGGAAACATCTTCTTTACGTCCGGAAATGGCAACTTCGACGCTGCTACCGGAGGTAGAAACTACTCAAATTCGGTCGAAAATCTCAGCCCGAGCGGTTCCGTTGTGGATTACTTCACGCCGT
>VBID01000021.1 GCA_005880615.1 Chloroflexota bacterium | reverse complement strand
GCGACGCTCTGCGCCTGCTGCAGAACGAGCGGCGCTCGCCGCTTGCTGGCAGCCGAGAACTCGTCCAGCTGGTACGGGATGGCCGCGATCATGGGGACCTGCAGGGCCGTTTCGACCTCGGCCCGGCTCAGCTGTAGGCTCCCATGCGGGTTCGAGATCACGATCCGGTCGGTCAGAATGCCGCCTTTCTGCATTCGCTCCAGCAGGTGGACGGACAGCTCCACGCACATGACCTCCGGTTCGACTACGACGAGGATGACATCGGCCTGGCGCAGGATTGGGGGGACAAACGGTGAGGGCTGGTTTCCCAGGTCCAGGAACACCTGGTCGGCCAGCGCGCGAAGAGCGGTAGCGAAGGCGTTGACGGCGTCCACCTTCACGTCCCGAAACGGGGATCCGGGGCGGACTCCCGGGAGCAGTTTTAGCGGGAGGTTGGGCGAGCGCAGCAGATAGCTCGACAGGCGGTGAGCACCGGTGGCCCCATCCTGGACGAACTCGCGCCACACCCACGTTTCGGGGATCGGCGGCCCAGCATGATTCCCAGGGTGCCCACCGGAACGGCCAGGTCGGCCAGCGCCGAGGAGTCGGCCTGCCGCATGCCCTGCGCCGCGGCCAGGTTGACCGCCACCCTGCTGGTCCCAATCCCGCCCTTGGCCCCGGCGACCGCAACCAGCCGGCCGTTGGTGCGGGCCCCCTGCTGGCGAAGCACTTCGGCCCGACTCAGCATGGCCTTGATCCGCGCCACCAGCTCCGGGGGGGCCACGGGCTTGACCAGGAAATCGTCCGCGCCCATCTCGAGCGCCTTGACCTTCTCGTCGACGCCGTCCACGCCACTCATGATCACAATCTGGGTCGTGTGGCCAGCCGGCCCTGACCGGATCCGCTGACACACATCGAAGCCGGTCACGCCTGGCATGAGCAGGTCCAACAGCACGATATCGGGGCGCTCCCGTTCGACCACCGCCACGCCGGCTTCACCGCTGGCGGCCGAGTCCACAGCGTACCCGGCTCCAGCCACCAGCGCGACCATCAGGTTGCGAGTGGCGTCGTCGTCCTCGACAACCGCGATGTGAGCCGGCAGCCCTCCATAACGAACTCCGACGCGGGGAATTTCGTCGCGGCTAGCCGATTAGGCGGCCGAGGAGAGGGTGGACGCTTGCGGCGCCAGCTCCCGGCGACGCATCCCGGCCGCGATCAGCCAGGCCACCCCGATCGCGATCAAAACGTCGCCCGCGCTGAACACAACGGGAAACGGGAAGGGCGGCGGCAGGAGGAACCGGTCAGTTAGCCAGACCAGCCGGGTGTGTGCGTCCGTGATCACGGAGTTGGTCTGGGTCCGCCCCTGGGCGACCCCCAGGGCAAATGCCGCTCCCCGGCTCCGGGTCAGTAAGGTCTGATCGACCGGCATGCGACCGCCGTTGAGGGCGATGGCCGCCAGGTTGCTTAGCGATCCGAGGCTGATGCAGGGAACCCCGGCCACCCGGATGTTGCGCACGAGCCAGGCGCACGCCAGGCCGTTTGACAGCAGGTAGAGGAAGGGGATTGCCCCGCTGGGCACGGGCGCAACGGCAGTAAAGACAACGACCTGGATGGCGAGAGCGCTCACGATGAGGGCCCACCAGCGCAGGCGCAGCCGCTCCAGGTGGGACAGGCGCCCGCCCAGCAAGAAGCCGGCCAGGACGCCCACCGGAATGGCGCTAAGAAGCGACATCGTGGCGGATCTCGACGATTTTCTCCGACTGCAGGCGCGCCTGGTCCTCGAGGATCATCTGGATGAAGGTCGCCCCCACAACCGGGTGCCACTGCGTGCCGAGGCCCTGGCGGATAATGTCGAGGGCGCGGTCCGCCGGCATGGCCTCGCGATAGGGCCGGTCGGTGGTCATGGCGTCATAGGCGTCTGCCACAGCGATGATGGCGGCTCCCTTCGGGAGCTCATTCGCCCGCAGGCCGCGCGGATACCCCTGCCCGTCGTAGCGTTCGTGATGCGCCAGGATCAGCTCGGCAATGGGCGTCAGGCTGCTGAACCGGGCGAGGACCTCGTAGCCCACAGAGCAATGCTCCTGCATCTTCTTCATCTCCTCCGGGGTCAGCTTGCCGGGCTTCAAAAGAATCGCGTCGCTGATCGCAATCTTGCCGAGGTCGTGAACCCGACCGGCCACTGCGACTCGCTCTACGTCGTCGGCCCTCATGTCGAGCCGCTCGGCCACGCGCCGGGCGTAGTTCGACACCGACTCAGTGTGGTTGTGGGTATACGTATCGCGGTCCTCGATCAAGTCGGCGATCGCGCCCAGCGCAGTGATGCTCTCGCTTCGAAGGCGCTCGACCTGGAAGTAGGCCTGTCGCAGGATGACCACTGGAAGCGCGAAGAGCGCAGTCAGCCAGGGCGAGACGGACCAGATGATCCAGAAGAGGAGTCCGAAGAACTCCATGGCCATCATCTCCACCACGACCCCGCGGTAGTTGTTGATGTACGTGACGGTGAACCGTCGCTCCTCAAGGACGGTGAGCAGGAGGGTCATGGGGAACGTGTCGGCCAGGAAGTAGACAATGAGCATCGCCGCCCCGCCGCCGGCGAGGTGCGCCAGGTCATGGTCACCGACCAGGCTGAAGGCAACCCATGCGAGGGCCACCGTGGTGACGGCGAGCGAGATATTGGTTGCCACCTTGTACCACGGTTTTCTCGCGATCAAGTTGGAGCCGAGCGCTGCGACCGCCGCGATCAGTCCAATCAGCTCGGGTTCATGCCGGAACACCAGGATCGCTGCGACCAGGAATACCGTGGACACCGTGATCTCATAGCGCCCCTCGAAGGTCACCGGGAACAGCTCAGCGAGGGTTGTAAAGGCGATGAAGGCGAATACGGGCAGTCCGAGCTCGACCGCATCGCCCCCTAAGACCTGGACGCCAACCAGCCCGGCGACGGAGACCGCACCTCCCACCCAGATGCCGATCAGAACCCGCCGGGTGCTGACATTGAAATCCCTAAAGCCCATAGCGGTTCCCTCGTACTGCAACGCCGGCCGCCCGGCCAGATTGCGAAGGGCTGAAAATGCGGAGTCGGCTGGACCACACCTCCGCCCAGCCGACTCTTGCCCTCGGACTAGTGCCAGCGAGTACCCGCGCCCACGGTCAGGAGCACGGCAACGATCGAGCTGAGCAGCATCAGCCAGCGCATCACGTCTCAACCTCCTTTGGTCTCGGAAGACTCCACCAGCAGTCAATCAGGCATCTGTTTACCCACGGGTTACTGTTCCTGCCCGATGGGGGGACGTAACGAGGCCGTAACAGTGCACGTTGCGGCCATGGTCAGGCCGGGCAGCCGGCAGGGTTCGCCCCTCGGTCAGCCGACTAGGTGTCGCCCGAATAGCAATACGCCAACCACGGCGGTCCCAACGGCGGCCAGCAGGACGGCCGCCGCCGCCACGTCTTTGGCCCGACCGACCATCGGCGCGCGCTCCGGCCATGCGTAGTCGATCAGCACCTCCAGCGCCGTGTTGACCAGCTCCGCCGCCACCACGATGGAGATGCAGACGAAGAGGAGCGCAAACTCGATGGCACTGAACCGGAATATCAATGCGGCAACCAGCACCAGCACGCCGGCCACCAGGTGGACGCGCAGGTTGGCCTGCGAAGACAGGGCCCATACCAGCCCTCGGCCGGCATGGCGAAAGCTGTACAACGTCCGCCAGATGTCGGCTGTACGCGCCCGCTCCGGACTGCCGATGGGCTGGGCTTCGAACTGGTCCTGATGCGGATTCTTCACGCGGCGTCCAGGATGCGGGTGGTCAAGGCGGTCATGGCACGTTCCTCTTTGGGCTCGGCATGGTCGAACCCGAGCAGGTGCAGGAATCCGTGAATGGCAAGCAGGCGCAGCTCAGCCTCCAGGTCATGCTGAGCCGCTTTGGCCTGGACGCGTGCCCGCTGCAGCGAGATCACGATGTCCCCCAGCCACTGCTCGGTGCCGGGAGGCGGAACGAAGCGCTGATCTGTTGGCTTCTCCTGGGCCGCGAAGGCAAGCACGTCGGTCGGTTCATCCAGGCCACGGTAGCGCCGGTTGTATTCCTTGATGTGGGCGTCGCTGGTCAGCGTCAGCACAACGGTGGCTTCGGCCTGGACTTTCATCAGCCTGGCTCCGGCCTCTAACGTCCGCTTGAGCCTCTCGAGATCAACCCCGGTGGCAAGCCCGGCAGGTCCCCACCGGCTCATTTGCACGATCACGCTCCAAATGCTAGGGGAACGGCGCCGCCCGAGTGAGATTCCCGGTCACCCGCGGTCACGGCGTTCCCGCAACCATGCTGCCGGATCATCAATCCACTGCCGGCGCCCAACGACAGCGATTGAGGTGAATGGACGACCGACTCTCGCGTCGTCAATGCGCAGGAGAGTGAAGTCGCTGATCGGCCGAGGCAGGGCGGTAATAGGCCAGTACCCACACGTGAGGATTTCCGGCGAGTTCGCGCTCGCCTGAGATCCTGGCGTGACGTGACACAGGAACACGAAGTGATGGTGGTCGATATGCGGTTGGTAGTAGACGCCACTCAGCCGCTCGATGACCACCTCGACGCCAGTCTCTTCGCGGAGCTCGCGATGGACGGTCTGCTCCATAGACTCGTTTGCCTTGCGTCCCCCGCCGGGTAATTCCCAGTTCCGTCGCCCGTAGCTGTGCTGCACGAGGAAAACGCGGTCGTCCGCGTCAAGGATGACGGCCGCCGCTCCCAGCGGTGAGCGGCTGCCGATCAGGTCGTGGTAGAGACCCCCGAAGGCGCCCAGGAGCATCCGGCGAACGCGCATCCAGGCCTCAGTCACCGTCAGAAAGCCTACGGATAGATTTTCTGCTGATCGTTGAGCATGGCGACGAATTTCTCGATGCGTCGGCTTCGCGTCTCGGGTTTCTTCGCCTCATGGATCCGGTACAGGATCGCGTATCGGTTCTGGCTGCTGAGCGTGGCGAAGAACTTCCGAGCACGCTCATTCTTGTCCAGCTCCCGCTGCAAGTCGTCCGGAACGGTCGCGGCGCGCGACCCTGGGTAGGCGGCCGCCCACCGACCGTCGGCTTTGGCGCGTTCGACCTCCAGCAGACCGGCAGGCTTCATCTTGCCGCCCTTGATCAGCTCGACGGCCTTGTCGCGATTGATCTTCGACCACTTACTCTGGCGCCGGCGCGGCGTAAAGCGCAGCAGCCAGTAGCGCTCGTCGAACTTTCTCCCCTTCGCGTCGATCCAGCCATATGAGAGGGCGACCTCGAGGGCGGCGTCGTGGGAGACAGTCTTGATTCCGGCGTCCTTCCGCGCGAGTTTCAGCCAGATCCCGTCTCGGGTTGCGTGATTGGCGGCCAGCCACTCTTCCCAGGCGCTGCGGTCCGCGAATCGGCGCGTCCGATCGTCTGGCATCGGGGAGGGACTAGGCGCGGGTACGGGTGGTGGGCAGGGGGATCGTCTTCTCCTCGGCGTCGTCGAGGGTCCCGTCGTGGCCGCCACCGGTGGTGTCCACCGCGATCACCGCGCCTGGTTGGGCTTCCGTGGCCGCCGCCGGGTAGTCAATGCGGGCGTGATAGATGCTGACCACCATGTTGGAGAACGCCTCTTCCATCAGGCTGATGTCCCGGAACGACAGCTCGCAGTCATCCAGCTGGCCGTCGCGAACGAACCCCTGGATGATGCGGTGGACGTGGGCGCGGATGCCCTCCGGACTCCGGTCCTTGAGCGTCCGGGTGGAGGCCTCGATCGAATCGGCCATCATGACGATGGCCGCCTCCTTGGATCGCGGCCGCGGCCCCGGATACCGGAAGTCTTCCTCGCGCACTTCGAGCCCTTGCTTGAGGGCCTCGCGGTAGAAGTATTTCTTCACCGTGGTGCCCTGGTGCTGCTGCACGATCTCCCGCACCGACTGGGGGAACTTGTACTGGTCCAGCAGCTCGATCCCGTCGGTCACATGCGCATTCAGGATGTCGGAGCTCGTCATGGGCGAGAGATTCTCGTGGATGTTGCCCATCTCCGCCTGATTCTCCACGAAGAAGTGCGGCCGTCGCACCTTGCCGATGTCGTGGAAGTAGCAGCCGACCCGGGCCAGCAAAGGATTTGCCCCCACGGCTTCGGCCGCAGCTTCGGCCAGGTTGGCGGCCACGATGGAGTGGTTGTACGTGCCGGGAGCGCTGACCATCAGCCGGCGCAGCAGCGGGTTGTTGGGAGTCATCAGCTCCAGCAGCTTCATCGGGGTCGTGATGCCGAACACTTCACTGAGGAACGTGACCAGGCCGGCCGCGATGACGGCTGCGAGCAAGCCGCCCATGACCGCAAATGCCCCCTGGCCGAGCAGCTCGTCCACTGTCCCGTGCCGCTCAATGAGCCCCAGCGCGATCAGCGTGACAAAGTTCACGCCGGCCACCAGCACGCCGGCCTGGAACCAGCGGCCGAGCGATTCCAGGCGGTGGACAACGATGGCCCCCAGCGACCCGCCCAGGAAGCCGATCAGGGTCAGCTCGGTAACGTTGTCCGCGATGATGCCCGTGAGCAAGCCGACGGCCAGCGCCACGATGATTCCCAGGCCGGTGTCGAGCAACGCCGACACCAGCATCGGCACCGCTGCCATGGGCACGATGTACTGGGCGCGCGGGTCCAGGGGGACGATCGCTTTGGCGATCAGCACGATCCCGAGCACCAACGACCCCAGCAACAGGAGCTGGCGCGTGGAGTGGAGCGTGGCCCGCCGGAACTGCATCATGTAGCCGAGCGCCACCGCGAACAGGATGATCACCAGGAGGAAGGTGGCCAGGATGCGCAACCAATCGGCCTGCGGCGCCGTAAGGCCGACCTGCTGGGCTTCTTCCAGCTGGAACGGCGTCACCTGGTCTCCGTAGCGGATGATCGTCTGCCCTTTGGCTACGGTGACGAACACCGGCGGGACAGCGTCGCTGGCTCGTTGCCGCTTCAACGTGGTTTCCGTGGGCAGGTAGTTGACGTGGAGATAGTCCCGGGTGAGGATCCCCACCACCTGCGCGGCCGTCTTCTCCAGGTGCAGCGCGCTGGCGCGGCTCACGGCGAGGTCTTGCACGGTCAGTAGGGAGTCCGGCTTGATCCCGTTGCCCTCCAGTTCCAGGAGCAGGTCGCTGGCGTTCTTGAAAATCGCCGCCACGGTAGCGTCGTCAGTCTGGAGCAGGTACTGGCGCTGGGCGTCATTGAGCTTTGGCTCGAGCAGGCTGAGCTGGAGGCTCCGGTCACCCAGCGACGCGTTGGAGAGGCGCAGCTGGGCCACATCCCGGGCGAGCGTGTCGAGGGCGTCCCGCTGCTGGGTAGTGACGCTCGCGTCGAACTGGTCCGCGACCTGTTTGGCCGCGACATCGCGGGCGGCCTGGGTCTGAAGCACACTCTCGTACCGAGTGGAACGGGGGGCCGTCACGTTCTGCTGGGCCACATCGCCGGCCTTGAGGCTGAGACGGTTGGGCAGGAACGTCTGGGCTACCACCAGGGCCGTCGCCAGGGCGATGGCCAGCGTAAGCGCGGTCGACCGGACATAGGGGGGCCAGCGGGGCGGTGAGCCGATCACCGCCGACCCACGCTCCCGCATGAGCTTCCGCACGTGGCGACGGAGGTCGTCGACGGTCGACGCGGTCTGGCGTCTCATCTTGTCCCCTGTCTACGCCCGAATGCACGCGGACCGGCGCGGTCGGGCCCGCGTGGGGGCTGTGCTTGTCTCAGGCCGAGCGAGCCCGGCGCTTGCGCGCCGCAGCGATCTTCTTCTTCCGCTTGACGCTAGGCTTCTCGTAGTGCTCGCGGCGACGAACCTCGGTCAGGACGCCGTTCTGTTTGATCTTCTTATTGAAGCGGCGAAGGGCGCTCTCGAAGGTCTCGTTCTCGCGGACTTTGATCTCCGACATTGATGCACCCCCTCTGACCCGCCAGGTCCATGCTGGGCTGAAGTATAGGCGGGCCCGAGTTTAGGTGTCAACCAAACCCCTCGCTATTCAATTCGAATAGCACGCAGCGTTACTTTACGGCGCCCTGGGCCAGCGCGCCAATCTGTCTCAGGCGGTCGAGCGCGTCCGCCAGCTGGGTCTGAGTCTGGGCTAGCTGGGCTTTGACGTCGGCGCAGGGGTCCGGGGCTGACGAGACCGGAAATCCCACAGGGGCCGCCATGATGGCGGCCGCGTAAGCGTTGGTCATCACCCCGTAATGCCACCACAGGACGGGCGACTTCCAGCGCGCGGCATAACTCGCAAATGCCGTCACCTCGGCGGCCGACAGACCGTCAAAGTTCAGCGAAGGCACCAGGATCACGCTGGGACCGGCGACCCGGATCCACTCCGCATCGGCCTTGTTGATGCACTGGTCGGGCGGAAGTCCTGAACAGTAGCCCGACTTCCACGAGGCCCCATACCATTGCGGGGAGAACACCACGCCCTCCTGGACGGCCGTTTGCCCAGGCCAACCCGTCGACCACGTCACCGGATTCCCCCCGCAGGTACAAAGTACGGGGAAGTTTTCTGGTGTTTTCGCCCGATACTCGGCCATGAACGCGTGAAAGTTCGCCGGGGCTTCGACGTCGATGAATGCCAGCCCGGTGGCATGCGCCATCTCGGAGCAGATGTCCGCCCACCGTTGGGGCGTGCCCTTACTCACACCCACCCAGGGCCAGCAGGTGAGTCCATGCACCTTAGCCTTGGCGATAATCGCGCGCAAGTCCGCGTCCGTTGCATAGTCGGTACCCTGCCCATCCGACAGTTTCGGGGCGACGCCGTCGAATCCCCACGTCTTGACCTGCACGAAGGCCGCGTCGAATTGGGCGAGGGACCAGCTCCGGCTGGGATCGCCGAAATACAAAATTCTGCCTTGAAGGCGAGCAGTGATGTCAGCGAGTGTCCAAGCCATGGCACGAGCCTACCATGGGTCATGCGACGCCAAGATGACGCTCCGTGACAACAGTTGAGTTCGCAATTGTGTGTTACGGACCGCCCTCGGATGCTACCATCCGCCGATGACCAACGCAGTCCCGAAGCCGGTGATCGAGTGGCTGTCGGCCGCCATTGCCGCCGCGGCCATCGTGGCCTTCGCCGTGATCTTCACTCTGGGTGTAATTCAGGTGTGGTCGGCACCATCGGGGACTCCGCCTCGTTATGACGAGCCCTTCCTGGGATTCGCCACCGCGATCGGAGCATTCGTGGGCGGCGTCGTGGCCGTCGCGTTCGGGGTCAAGCCTTCCCCCATTCCGAATCAAACGATCCTGGTGCGAAACCTGAGTTCGCTGGGAGCGGTCCCGTCGGTGCGCGATGAATTGCGTCCGGCTCTGGGCGCCGTCTACGCGATCGTCTACGTGGCGCTGGGGCTGGCCGCCATCGCGACGCTGCTGGTTCACCCGCACGAATTGTCCGATTTGGTCAAGAACCTGGCGACTACCTTCCTGGGTCTAGCGCTGCCCATCGCCGGCGCCTTCTTCTCCAGCTAGGTGAGCCCAAAAGCCGCGGCCCGTCGCCGCTCCCCGTCCCCCAAGCGGAAGCCCGCGCCGCCCAAGCCCTCGCCCAAAGGTGGGTCACCAATCAAGCACGTGGTCATCATCGTGAAAGAGAACCACGCCTTCGACAACTACTTCGGCCGATTTCCGGGGGCGAATGGGGTCAGCCTCCCTCAGAGCCCGAACCCGCCGCCAACGGATCCGGACCACACCCACGAGGGATGGCTGGTCCGAGACACGAACGCCGTCCGCCAGCAGTACATCGAGACGGATATTCCCGCCTATTGGGGATATGCCCGCCAGTACACGCTGTGCGACAACTACTTCACCGACGTCGCCGGACCGTCAACCCCCAATCACCTAATGCTGATCGCGGCCGATTCCCCGATTGTCGACAACCCGTCGCATTATCGGCTGCCGAAGACGGTCAAGTTTGCCATGACCTCGCTGCCGGACCAATTGCAAAAGGCTGGCCGCACCTGGCGCAACTACAACGGCTACGCCTTCGACTTCATCAAGGGGCTGAATGGCAAGAAGCTGGCCTGGCAACAGTTCGCCAAGGATGCAGCGGCCGGCAAGTTGGCCGACGTCTCATGGGTGTATGCGGACCAGACCCAGAGCGAGCACCCTCGGGACCCGAGAGATCCCCCCGATCCAAACATCGGGAACGTGACCTACGGCATGCAGTGGACCGTAGACCAGGTGAACGCCATTGTCAAAGGCGGGCTCTGGCCGCAGGTGGCGATCTTCATCACCTGGGACGATTGGGGCGGGTGGTGGGACCACGTGACGTCGCCCCTGGTCGAGCGAGTCAAGGATGCCGTGCCCTCCTACTCGGCCGACATGACGCAGTACCGGTACGGCTCGCGGGTCGGCTGCCTGGTGCTCAGTCCCTACGCGAAACCGGGATTCATCTCCAAGACGCTGCACTCGCACGTGAGCCTGGTCAAATTCTGTGAGACCACATTCGGCTTGCCGTCGTTGAACAAGCGCACCACATCGACCGATGGCATGACCGACTGCTTCGACTTCACCCGAGCGCCCCTGCCACCGCCCAAATAGCTCTCTTTCCTCCCACCAGCAGGGCTCTCTCAAGTCCCTCCCTTCATGGAGCGGTGGGGAAGCGTGCCGCAATTTGGGGTCCCCTCCCTCCAGGGAGGGGCAGGGGAGGGTGCCTGCCCAAGCTGCGCCCTAGCCCTTGTAGCGGTCGATGGTGAGGTGCCACCACTCGTTCGGTGGCGACTCGACATCGCTGATCACCAGGTAATCCGTTCCCGGAACGACTTCCACGCCGAACCCGTTGATGCCGTCCACACTGGGACCCAGATACATCGAGTCGTCGTGGTTTGAGGACGTGTCCAGGAACGTGGCCCACTGCTGCGGGGTCGTGGTTCCCGCCTGTTTGGTCTGCCAGAACTGCAACTTGTCTCCCGCATGTCCCCACCGGAAATGCAGGACGAGGGTCTCTCCCGGGGCGATCGATACGGGAATCTCATGCACGTCTCCAGGACTGAGGTGCCCGTCGTAGTCGGCGGACTGCGTCGGCGCAAGCCAGGGCACAGGCAATTTCGTGACGGTGCTCCCTGTGTGCTTTGTCCACCCGGCGGCAAGAGTCCAGGTCCAGGTGTCGTCGCTCGTCGTCTGGCCGCTCCCGTCCGCGGACCAGATGTCGCTGAACGCCACGAGCTCGGTTCGATGCTGGTCGTACGTCGGAGCAGTCACGGTCGCCGGTCCAGCTGTCACGGGCCCGGCGGCACTCCAGTGGCCGCCCTGCAATCGGAACACCGTCCGCGGCTGCCCAGGCCGGGAGAGCGGGTTTCCTTGGTCCATCGCCAGGATCCCGAGATCGCCGCCATCGACCAGCGCGACATTCGACGAGATCGACTCAGCGGTAACGGTCCAGTCGCGTCCGTCCCAGCTCCAGACCTGCGTCGCATCGCGGGTCGGATGGGAGAGCAGGACGTGACGGCTGCTCGAATCGAAGACCATCGCCGTTGGGTAGTAGGGCACCTTGTGGGCAGGGTTGGCCACGCGCCACCTGCTGCCGTCGTACAACCACGTATCCATCAAGACGCCGGTGGGATCGCCGCCCCAGGCGAAAGTCGATGGCATGGTGACGACGACCAGGTCATGCCCGGCGGGATCGTAGGCCATCGCGCCGCCGAGGAGGTTCACGGAGGGCGGGGCGTCGGGGAGACGGGTCCACCGTCCACCGGCCCAGCTCCAGAGTTGGTGGAGATACGGTTGGCGCGGCTGGTCCTGGCCACCCAACAGCAGGATGCGCTTGTGGTCGGGGTCATAGGCCGTAAACGCGCCCACCAACCCGGCCGGCACCAGGTCAGCTGGAGCCGGCGGGACGGCCCTCCAGGCCAGGCCATCCCAGGCCCACATGTCGGATAGATAACGGCCGTGAGCGGTCCCAGCTCCGGGACCACTCTGGGCCGCGCCGCCGAATATGAAGACCATCTGAAGGTCGTGGTCGTAGAAAGAGACACCCCCTAGCCGCGCCGCCGGCTTGCCCGCCGGCCAGGGCGATGCCGATACGGACGGCGCCGTTGAGGTCGATGATGTTCCATAGCCACAACCGGCGGCAATGCCTGCGAGGAGGGTTGTCAGCCCGGCCAGAATCACTGATGGCCGACTCAACAATAACGATCCGCGATGGCTGTGGCGTCCAGTTTCTGGCATCGGGTTCCGAACCTGACTCATCAGAGGCTCGGCCGGGTGGTGCGTAAGCCTTCCGACTCGTCTACCAGTACAACGGGGAGGACCGAAGCTTCGTTTCGGTCCGCGCGAACAGGTGGCCGATCTCGGAGCGGGTTACCAGAGGGCGCCGTTGCCCAGCAGGATGTAGAGCATCGGCCCGATCCCCCAGAAGAAACACACAATCCCCCAGAGGACTTTCTGGGTGGTGTTGAGGTCGGTGCGCCCGGCAATGTTGATCAGGGCGAGCACGAAGGCCACCGGATGCAGGATCCAGGAAAGCAGGAGTTCGAGAACGAGCTTCATCGCAACCTAACTCTAGCTCAGGGCAGGTGGGCGACCGCAACTACGCGCAGGCTGTCTTCGGTGAGCAGCTCCCCGTCCCAGCCGCCGTAGAGCTGGACGACGTCAAAGCCAGCTCTCTTAGCCAACACGACGAGCTCTCGCCCGCTGTACAACCGCAGCATGTGAGAGGTCTTTTCTTCGTGGCCGTCGCGAACGATCGTCCGGTCCACCTCCATCCGACGCCGATCTCGGTCGAGCCGCCGCTGTTCGAGCACGGTCGCCTCGCCGAACGGGATCCATTCGCGCTCCGCGAAGGTGTGCATGATCCACTCGCCGTTGAGCACCTCCAGGAGGAAGCGCCCGCCCGGTCGCAGCACGCCGGCGACGGCGCGCAGCACCATCAGGTCATCGGCGTCGTCGGCGAAGTAGCCGAAACTTGTGAAGAGGTTGACCACCACGTCAACGCCGCCCGGAACGGCGTACGGCTGCCGCATGTCGCCCTCGACCCAGCGCACGGTCACCCCGGCGGCTGCCGCTCGCTGCGCGGCGACGTCCAGTAGATACCGCGAATGGTCGAGGCCCGTCACCTGGTAGCCTCGCCTGGCAAGGTCGATACTGTGCCGCCCCTGGCCGCACGCCAGGTCCAGGATCCTCAGCGGTGGGCGGATCTCGAGCAGGCGCTCGATGGCGTCGACCTCGCCCGGGGTTCGGTCCTGCAGCACCGGGTCATACAGATCCAGGTACACCGGGCCGAACCAGGTGCGCCACCAATCAGGGTGCACCCCTCCATTCAACTAGGTCAGGCAGCGCGCTGGCGTTTAGCGCCGTACATCGACCGGTCCGCGGCGTCCAGCAGTTGGTCGAGCGTGGTACCGTCCGTGGGGTACTCCGCGACGCCGACCGAGACCGACGCGGCGGGACCCAGCGCGGACGGAATCTGGAGCGACTCGAAGATTCGCGTCCCAAAGACCTCGGCCTCGCCGCGCGTGCAGCCGTTCAGCAACGCCAGGAATTCGTCCCCGCCCCAGCGCGCGGCGACGTCACCCGGGCGAGCCTGCGCGGTCAACGCCGCGGCGACCCGGCGCAGGAGGGCGTCGCCGGCCGAGTGCCCGCCGGCGTCGTTGGTCTGCTTCAGCTGGTCAACATCGAACATAGCGATGGCGAAGCTACCCTCGGGCGCGGCCAGCTTCTTTCGAAGGGCGTCCTCGAAGGCTCGGCGGTTGCCGACGCCGGTGAGGGGATCGACCCGAGCGGCGCTGGCCAGGCGCTGGATCAGCCTGGCATTGGCGATGGAGACCGCCGCCTGGTTGGCCAGGATGGTCAGCAGGCGCAGGTGGTCGGGCGTGTACTGGTGCAATCCGATCATCACCACCACCAGGACACCCAGCAGTTGCTCCTCAAAGACGATGGGCACGGCCAGCATGGATTCATCGGTGATAGGCGTCCCCTCGACGTGCCGGGCTTTGGCGTGGCGTTCGGAGTCCCCCAGGACGGCGCCCCGCTTGGTCTCCGCCACCCAACCGGTGATCCCTTCGCCGACTTGCACCGCCAGATTGGCGGCCGTGGCGCCAGCGTACTCTTCGCGGTTGGTCGATCCCAACCAGATGCAGGTCAACGTGCGCTCGTCGTCATCGAGCAGGTTGATGCGGCACTGGTCGTAGGGAACCAGGGTGACGACGGTCTCACCTATCAGCCGGCAGATTTCTGGCACGGCCGTGATCCGTCCCAACCGGGCGCTGAGGGTCTCGATAGCCTCGAGATGCTGCGCCCAGGAACGCGGCCCGGTCCAGGTGATGATGGGCGCTACGTCGGCCATCTCGCCGGCGTGGTCGGTCACCGCCACTTCTTCAGACGCCAGCACCTCGAGCAGCGTCCGGGCCACCATCGGGTCGAACTGCTCGCCCGCCTTGTTGCGCAGCTCACTGAGGATGGCCGGCCGGGTCAGAGCCTGGCGGTAGGGACGGTCGCTGGCCATGGCGTGGTAGGCGTCGCAGGCGTGGATGATGCGGGCCTCGATGGGAATCTCCTCACCCTTGAGCCCATCCGGGTAGCCCGTCCCGTCCCAGCGTTCGTGTTCCGCCCGCACCACCCGACGGACCGGGGCCAGGAATGGCACCGAGGCGATAATGCGCTCGCCGATCACCGGGTGCTCCTTCATGATCTGCATCTCGTCTGGGGTCAACGGCCCCGGCTTGTTCAGGATGTGCCCCGGCATCCCGATCTTGCCGATGTCGTGGAGGTAAGCCGCATACTCGAGAAAGCGCAGCCGGTCCGCATCCAGCCCGAGTCGACGGCCGACGGCCAGGGCCAGGGCCGCCGTTTCGCGGGAGTGGGCTTCCGTGTAGCGATCCTTGGCATCGAGCGCCGACGCCAGGGCCCCGATGGTGGCCACATAACTGTTTTCGAGCTCGTCGCGGCGGTGCTCGGCCAGCTCAGTTTCACGGGTGAGCGCGCGCCGAAGGCGATCCGGAATGTAGGCGAATAGGGCCAGCAGCACGACCAGCATGACCAGCTTTCGGGCATAGGCCCAGTCCCAACCCTCCAGGAGCGGCAAGGAGGTCCCGATGAGGGCCAGAGCTCCGGCGAGGATGGTGAAGCGGAGCTCGAGCAGGGTGGCCATGAAGACCACCAGAAGCGGGAACACGATGAGCACGGGCGACTGCGTGCCGCCGGTCAGAAACAGACTCAGCGTCAGGGCACCGATGCCAGGCACGACCACCCACATGTAGCGGCTAATGGCAATCCGTTCCCAGGGCAGGAGCCAGGTCGCCGCGGCCCCGATCAGCCCCACCGCGGTGGTCACCCACAGCCCCCGATAGTCGATCGGCATCCGTGGCCCCAGGTAGGCAGCCGCCAGCTCGGCCGCCGGCACCAGCAGGAAGGCCGCGGCTGCCAACCGGAACATATCCCGGCGGAGGGTCTGGGAGCCAGGGACCGGAGGCATCGCTGGCAGGTACAACGCGGGCGCCGGAGGCATCCGGCATCGGGATTTCTGCGAACATCGCAACCGAATGATCTGGTTGCTCGTGTCGGCTGCCCAGATCCGAGACGGGATGCTGACCATCGACGGTCCCAAGGGTCGCCATCTGGCCCGGGTGCGACGAGTCAGGCCCGGTGAGGCCGGCGTCGCCGTATCCGACGGCCAGGAACACGTCTTCAGCGTGGTCAGCGTGGAGGGCTCAACCGTGCGCGCCCGGCTCTCCGAGAGCCGGCCCAACCGGACCGAGCTGGGGCACGAGCTGGTCCTGCTTCAGGCAGTCCTGCCCAGCGCCGATTTCGATGCGGTCCTGGAGGCCGGGACCGAGGTGGGCGTGACGCGGTTCGTCCCGGTCCAGGCCGAGCGGTCGGTGGCCCGTCCGCACGCCGACCGTCGCGATCGCTGGCGGGCCGTCGTCGAAGCCGCGGCCGAACAGAGCCACCGGGGACGTATCCCGGAGGTGACCGCGCCGATGTCGCTACCCGAGGCCCTTCGCGGGATCGCCGGCACCCCGCTCGTTGTCCTCGATCCGCTGGCGGCCCAACGCCTTCACCCGATGGACGCCTCGGTGGCGCTGGCAGTGGGGCCAGAGGGCGGATGGACCGGCGACGAGCTGGCCGCCATGGTGGAGGCCGGCGGACAGCCATTCAGCCTCGGCCCGCGTATCCTGCGAGCACGCCTCGCGCCAGTGGCGGCCGCTGTTATCCTCAGCGCGCGATGAACGTCTCCATCCACACGCTCGGCTGCAAGGTCAACTTCGCCGAGATGGCGAACCTTGGCGACCGGCTCAGCCGCGCCGGCTTCACGGTGGCCGAGGAACACCCGCACCCGGATGTGTGCGTCATCAACAGCTGCACCGTCACCGCGCAAGCCGACCGCAAGGTGCGCACCCTGGTCCACGGTTTGCGCCGGCGGCATCCGCAGGCTCACATCGTGCTGACCGGCTGCCATGTCGACAACCCGTACCCGCGGGCCTCGGCCGTGCCCAGTGCCGACGTGGCCTTCCCGAACGCCCGCAAGCACGAAATTTTCGACTACCTCGTCTCCACCTTCCAGCCCGGCACCGGGGCCGGTGCCGGCGGCTACGCGCGCTCGCGCTTCTTCCTCAAGGTGCAGGATGGCTGCGACCATCGGTGCACGTATTGCATCGTGTGGCGAACCCGGGGCGCCTCGCGCAGCGAGCCTGATGAGGCGATCATCGGCCGCGCCGAACAGGCGGTGTCCGATGGATACCGGGAGGTCGTCCTCACCGGAGTGGACCTCGGGTCCTACGGCCGCGACCGGCGGGAGTCCTTCTCCGATCTGGTGACCCGCATGCTGGACCGGATCGCGCCGGCCCGGCTCCGACTCAGCTCCATCAACGCCAACGACTTCACGCCGGCGCTGGTGAACCTGGCCCAGCATCCGCGCTTCTGCCGCCACCTGCATATCCCGTTGCAGTCCGGGAGCGACCGGGTGCTGAAGCGGATGGGTCGCCTCTACCGGCGCCGCGACTACCTGCACCTGGTGGCGTCGCTTCGCCAGGGCGTGCCCGACCTGGCTATCACCACCGATGTCATCGTGGGCTTCCCCGATGAGTCCGACGACGACTTCGCTGACACCCAGGCAGTCGCCCGCGACGCTCGTCTCAGTGGCATGCACGTCTTCCGGTACTCGCCGCGCGCCGGGACCGCCGCGCCCCGCCTCGGCCTGCCCGTGGATGATCCGGTGAGCCGGGACCGCAGTCATCGCCTGCAGGCGCAGGCCGAGCAGCAACGCCGCGACTATGAGCGCCGGTTCATCGGACAGGACCTGGAGGTCATCTGGGACCGCCGCTTCCCGGGTCGGATCCGCGGGCTGAGTGACAACTACATCACGGTGCTGGCCACGGAAGGCGGGCAGGCGCTGGGCGCGCTGGCCACGGTCCGCCCAGTCGCGCCCTACGCCGAAGGCCTGCAAGTCTGATGGCGGAGGAGTGCCTCTTCTGCAAGATCTGGGCTAAGGAGGCGCCTGCCAAAGAAGTCCACCGGGGCGACGACGTGCTGGCCTTCGAGGACATCCGGCCGGTGGCGCCGGTGCATATCCTGGTGATCCCCAAGGACCACATCCCCACCATCAAGGATCTCAAGCCCGAGCAGGCGCCGCTGCTCCTCCGCATGATCGACCTCGCCAACCAGGTCGCCCGCGACCGCGGAATCAGCCGCGACGGCTACCGCCTGGTCATCAACCAGGGTCCCCAGGCCGGTCAGAGTGTCTACCACCTGCATCTCCACGTCCTGGGTGGCCGCGCCATGCACTGGCCTCCCGGATGAGCCAACCATCGTCCCCTCCGTTCACGGAGCCACTGTCGTCAGGGTCGCGGGATTTCCCGCGTGGGCAGGGGCAGGGGAGGGTGCCGCGGGTTGGGTTGTCGTGTTTCTCGCGCTCGCTGACCTCAGTTGATACGTTTGATGAATCCTGACTGAGGGTACGAGCCCGAAGTGCCTGCCGTAACCGTCGACAATCCACTGGCGCTGCCCCGCATCCCAGACCCTGACCCCACCCAATTGCAGCGACCGATAGTATCCATCACGACGGCGCCCAGCGGCCTGGAAGGCGAAGGCTTTCCGGTGCGGCGCGCTTTCGCCGGGGTCGACCTCGACCTGCTCGATCCCTTCGTCCATCTCGACCAGATGGGTGAGGTGGAATATGCACCCGGCGAGCCCAAGGGTACGGCCTGGCACCCGCACCGCGGGTTCGAGACGGTCACCTACATGATCGACGGCACGTTCCAGCACCACGACTCCAACGGGGGCGGCGGGCTGATCACCAATGGCGACACGCAGTGGATGACGGCGGGCGCCGGCATCCTGCATATCGAGAAGCCACCCGAAGAGCTGGTCGCCTCCGGCGGGCTGTTCCACGGATTCCAGTTGTGGGTCAACCTGCCGGCCAGCATGAAGTGGACGGCGCCCCGCTATCAGGACATCCGGGGCGGAAAGGTGGCCCTGCTCGCCTCCCACGACGGCGGCGCCCTGGTCCGCGTGATTGCCGGCGAGGTGGCAAGCCATCCAGGCCCGGGCAGCACGCACACGCCCATGGCGATGGTGCACGCGACCGTCACCCCGGGCGCGGAGCTGGTGCTCCCCTGGCGACGGGACTTCAACGCCCTGGCCTACATCTTGAATGGTTCGGGTTCCGTAGGGCCGCAGCGCCATACCATCCGTACGGGGCAGCTGGCCGTCTACGGCGCTGGTGACGCCATCAGCGTGCGGGCGGATGCCCACCAGGAGAGCCGCAGCCCGAACCTGGATGTGTTGATCATCGGCGGACTGCCTATCCGCGAGCCGGTGGCCTGGTACGGGCCGTTCGTGATGAACACCCGCGACGAGATCCAGCAAGCCCTCCTCGACTACCACGCCGGGCGGCTGGGGACGGTCCCAGCCGAGCACGCCGCTCCCTAACGAAAGCCCGCCAATAAGTCTCCCCACCAAAATCCCTCCCCTTGTGGGAAGGGCAGGCTGGGGTGTCTAAGATTCCAGCTCCAGCCGCGTCACATCGAGGTTGGCCAAAGCCCTCGTGTATTTCCTTCCCGGCCTCGATTGGCCGCTCAAGGTCGCCATCGGCGTGCTGGTGACAGCAGCTGGGCTCGCGCTCCTGAGGCCACCTCGTCGGGGGCCTCTCCGCTTTGCCCTGGCGATCTGCACGATCCAGGTGGGTGCGCTGACGGCGATCCGGGGCGTGGTGGCCATCAACCCGGCCAGCTGGTGGCAGTACCTCCTTCCCTTCGCGCTGGTCGTGGTCCCAGCGCTTTTCGCAGCCGTGATCCTGAGCCGGCTGGGTTGGTGGCGGCTCGTCGGGTTCACGCCTCCAGCCGAGTGGCGCGCTTCTCCGGTGCTCGTGCCGCTGCTGCTGACGCTCGTCCTGCCGGCGGTCGGGCTCTCCGCCCACGGGTTCATGCCCACGACTGCCATGATCCTGGCCCTGCAGGTCGGCTTCATGCTGATCGACGTCTCCATGGAAGAGGTCATCTATCGGGGCGTCGTGCTCGAGGCGCTGCGGCCGTTCGGGCTGTTCTGGCCGATTGCGCTGTCCTCCGTCCTGTTTGGGCTCAGCCACGCGGACAATTTCTTCCTTCCTGGTACCGACCCGGTGGGCGTCTGGTACCAGATGTTCGAAGCAGTCCTGATCGGCGCGCTGTTCGCCTGCGCCCGCTTGCGGCTGAACGCGATCTGGCCAGTGATTGCGGTGCATGCCGCCTACGACACGATGCTGCTGCTCGCCTTCGGGCACGCGTTCCCGGTGGCGCCCACCCCGGCCGGCTTCCTGGTCGATACGGTGGTCAACCTGTGTCTGGCGGCAGTTGCCTTGATTCTCGTGGGTCGCGTTCCGCGGAGGAGCATCCGACAGCGGGAGGCCGCCTGAGATGAGGTCGATCGGTCGCTTCCTTCCGGTCGCTGCCCTGTTCGGGTCCGCGGCCTTACTGCTGGTGGACCTCGCCGTGTCCCCAATGTTTTCCTATCGACTTCCGCAGCCCGACTTCTACGTGTATTACCTCGCCGCTCGGATCGGGCGCGCCCACGGCTGGGGTCTGATGTACGACCCATCGGTCTTCCGCCCGGCGATCACGGCGGCGGTTGGGCGGTACCTCCCCTATCTCAATCCGCCGCTCCTGGCCTGGATCGTGTCCCCGCTGAGCTGGTTGCCGTACCGGCTGGCCGCCTGGCTCTGGACCGGCGTGCTGGGCGCAGCGTTAGTAGCGGCGTGGTTCATCGCCGCCCCCGGGAGGCCACCCCGCCGACTGATCTACCTCATGGCCGCCGCCGCCGCCCTGCCGGTGTTCACCAGCTTTCTGTTCGGCGAAGTGAGCCTGGTCATCGTGGCCGCCGTCGCCGCGGCCTGGTGGCTCGCTGACCGGGGTCGGCCGTGGACGGCCGGGCTGGTCCTGGCCGCGGTGAGCCTGAAGCCGCAGATCGCGTTCCTGGTTCCCCTGGCGCTGCTGGCGGCCGGTCACTGGCGCATCTTCCTCAGCTGGCTGGGAGCCACCGGGGTGATCGCCGGCGTCTCGCTGCTCGCGGTTGGCACGCAGGCAATCCGTGACGTGCGGCACTCGCTCAGCCTGGCGGCCGGCACGCCTGGACCCATCCAGGTCTCGCTGCTGCACCAGCTCCCCTGGCCGCTGCTCAGCGCGGCGGCCATGGTGGCCGTGGCCGGGCTCTTCGTGATCGTGGTGGTCTCGGCGGCGGGCGGCCGCCCCGGGCTCCCGATGGCGGCCGGGCTGCTGGCCAGTGCGCTGCTCAGCCCCTACCTCAATTTCTACGACCTGGGCGGGCTGCTGCTGGCCGGCTGGCTGGTCCTACGAACCAACCCTCCGGAGTGGCAGCGATTCATGCTGGTTGCCCTGTACCTGCCGCTCTACCTGGCCCCCGTGTGGCCGCTCGCGGCCGTGGTGGCGGAATGCGGCTGGCTGGCTAGCCTGGTCATCCTCAGCCGGCTGGAGCGTGACCAGACTTTACCCCGACGTCACAAGGTCGCGGCATGAACGCCACCGATGCAACCGAGTCCGTAACGAGAACGCAATAACCTGTTGGCAAATGCGCCTCCCCTTCCGTGCCGTGCCGCGGCCCAAGAGCCGCCGCCCAACGGCCGGCCTGATCCTTATCTCGGGCCTCCTGCTGGCGGCCTTCCTGGCCGTGCGGATGGTGCCAGAAGACACCGAGGTCGGGCCTTTCAAGCTGGAGTGGACTTCGGGCTGGTCGGCGCTGCAGGCCGCGATCTTCCAGGCGCACAACCCAGCCGAGGCCTTCTGGCTCATCATCCAGGTTGTCACCACGCCGCCGCGCGTGGTCTGGGCGCCCACTACGCCGGCGCCCCGTGTCGCGCTGGCCCCGCCTGTCCTGACGCCGAGTGCGCTGGCACCGGCCGGAAGCCCAACACCTACACCGCCGCCGACGGGCTCTAGCAGCCCCTTGCCGTCATCGTCCGCTCGCCCGATCAGTCC
>VBID01000118.1 GCA_005880615.1 Chloroflexota bacterium | reverse complement strand
GCCTTCGTGGTGCTCCAGGCGGCCCGTCATCACACCCTCAACCTGGCGGGGGCACCGCCGGTAGTGATCTACACCACCCAAAACGCGGTGGCCCTGTTTTGCATCCCGCTGATCGCGGTGGCGGCCAGCCTGGCGCTGTATGCCCGGGACCGCATGGAGCGGCTGATCAGCGTGGCCGTCCTGCTGGTGACCGGCGCCGGGACGCTGCTCAGCTTCTCGCGCGCGGGCTACCTGGCCCTGGCCGTATTGGCCCTGCTGCTGGCGGCCACCCACCCACGCCGATGGATCCTGGTCCCGGCGGTGGTAGTCGCGGGCGTCGTTGTGAGCCGCATTCCTCCGGTCGCCAGCCGCCTCGGCCATGAGGTCAATTTCGCCGATCCGAACAACTCGCTGGTGGAGCGCTACCAGCTGTGGAAAGCCACCCTCCGGATGCTGCGCGACCACCCGGTCTTCGGCAGCGGCCTCAGTGGTTTTGCCGACACCGTTGCCCCGTACCGGAGGGGCGCCGTCTTCACGGATCGACTCATCTATCCGCACAATATCGTGCTGAATTTCTGGACCGAGGCCGGGCTCTTGGGGTTGGCCGCCTTCACCTGGATCGTGGTGGCCGGCCTGCGACTTTGCTGGCGGGCCTGGCGCAGTGCCAGCCGTGACTGGCGGCCGATCGAGCTGGGCATCTTCCTGGCGCTGGTCGCCATCGTCGTGCACGGTCTGGTGGACGTGCCCTACTGGAAGAACGATCTGAGCACCGAGTTCTGGGTGCTGCTGGCGGTAGGCTGGGCCGGCGTCCGATGGGGGGGCCAGGAAGTGGAGGCGTGATCGACCCCAAGACCGACCCGCTCGACTCCGCCTACGCCGATGTCCACTTCAAGGACCGGTGCTGCCAGCTGATCACCGCGAGCGGTGCCCGGACCGTCTGCGAGATCGGCGGTGGTCGCTCCCCGCTGTTGAGCCTGGACGAGGTGCGGGCGCTGAAGCTCGACTACACCATCCTCGACGTCTCGGCGCATGAGTTGAGGCGGGCCCCCGACGGCTACACCAAGGTGGTCGGCGACATCGGGGCGCTCGACGCGAGCTCCATCGCGGACCGCTACGACTTCATGTTCTCGCGGATGGTGGCCGAGCACGTTCGCGACGGCGCGGCTATGCACCGAAACGTCTTCAGCCTGTTGCGACCCGACGGGGCCGCTTTCCACCTGTTCCCCACCTTGTTCGCCCCCGCCTTCGTACTCAACCGGCTCCTTCCCGAACAAGCCGCGCGGCGGCTGGTGGTGGCGCTCTGGCCGCATCGGGCCTCAGAGATCCCCAAGTTCCCGGTCCGCTACTCGAAGTGCTTCGGCCCAACCCCCCGGATGCACCGCTTCTTTGAAGGCCTGGGCTACGGAATCGAGGAGTACCGGCCGTTCTATGGCACCACCTACGCGCACGCGGTCCCGGTGCTGGGCGGGTTGGAAGCCTGGTTCAACACAACCATGGCCCGCCGGCGCAGCACCCGCTTCACCTCCTATGCCTGGCTGGTGCTGCGCAAGCCGCGCCCAGCAGGCCGTACGGCCCATGGGTAGGCGCGGCGTGCCCCCCTGGCTCCGCCCGGTCCTGGACGCCGTGGCCGTGGCGGTGGCCCTCCTCGTGGCCTTCAACTACCGCATCCACCTGGACCCGATCCCCATCCCCGGCAACGAGCCGCCGGCGTTCGGGGCTTACCTGGCGGCCATCCCGGTGCTGGTCATGGTCTTTCTGATGACCTTCGCGCTGAGCGGCATCTACCGGACCCAGCGGGGGCGCGCCCTGCTGGATGATCTCTTCTCCATCATTGGCGCCACGGTCGTCGCCGGCCTCATCGCCCTGGCCCTCATGTCGCTGTACCGGAGCTTCTCCTACTCTCGGCTGGTGCTCCTCTATACGATCACTGCGGCATTCATCCTGATTGCCGTCAACCGCGCCATCCTGCGACAGGTTCGGCTGGCCCAGCAGCGCCGCGGCGTTGGTATGGACCGGGTGCTGATCGTGGGGACGGGAGCCGGCAGTGAGCTGCTCATCCACCGGATGACCATGTTCCCCGGTTACGGCTATCAGGTCTGCGGCATCCTGGACGATCGCCTCGAGCCGGGGGCCGTGTTCGCCGGGGCTCGGGTGATCGGCAAGCTCGCCGAACTCCCGGACCGGGTCCGCGAAGCCCAGGCCGACCGCGTCTTCATCGCGTTACCCGGCGCCGACCACGAGACCCTGTTGCACCTGATCAAGACGTGCGAGGACCTGCGGGTCGACTTCCGCATGCTGCCAGACCTCTTCGAAATCATCACCACCAGGGTTTCGGCCGACGTCATCGATGGCATCCCGCTGGTGGGCGTGCGCCACAGCCAGCTGACCGGCCTGGCTCGAATCCTGAAACGGTCGTTCGACCTGCTGGTCAGCCTGATCCTGCTGGTGCTGCTCTCGCCGGTGATGCTGGCGCTGGCCGGGTTGATCAAGCTCACCTCCCCAGGGCCCGTCTTCTACCGGCAGGAGCGGGTTGGCCGGGAGGGCCGGGTGTTCACGGTGCTGAAGTTCCGGTCGATGATCGCCGACGCCGAAGCCGCCACCGGGCCGGTCTTCACCGCGCCCGACGACGCGCGGCGCACCGGCGTGGGGCGCTTCATGCGCCGGCTCAGCCTGGACGAGCTGCCCCAACTGATCAATATCATCCGGGGCGAGATGAGCCTGGTCGGGCCGCGTCCCGAACGGCCCTTCTTCGTGGAGCGGTTCTCGGCCGAGATCCCGCGCTACCTGGAACGGCACCAGGTCCAGCCGGGGGTCACCGGCTGGGCTCAGGTCAACGACTTGCGGGGCGATACCTCGATTGCCAACCGCACCATCTACGATATTTATTACATCGAGAACTGGTCCCTGGTGTTGGACATCAAGATCCTGCTGCTGACCACGGGCCGGGTGTTCGTGCACCGCCATGCATACTGATCCGCTCACGGCTGCCCGGACCCGCCCAGTGCGGCCATCCCGGGCCGGGACGCTCCGGCGCGGGGTCGAGGAGGTGCTCGCATACTGGGAATTGACGACCAACCTGATCGCGCGGGACCTGAAGACCAAGTATCGCGGGTCCGTCCTGGGGGTCTTCTGGTCGCTCCTCAATCCATTGCTGTTGATGCTGGTCTACACCGTGGTCTTCTCCAAGATCGCGCGGGTACCGATCCCGCGCTACCCGGTCTTCCTGTTGGCGGGACTGGTGCCCTGGAACGCCTTCGCGTTGAGCCTGTCCGGCGCCACGACGTCGGTGGTCGACAACGCCGGCATCGTGCGCAAGGTCTACTTCCCGCTGGAGATCCTGCCCATCTCCGCCGTGCTCTCCGCCACCGTGAACTTCCTGATCAGCCTGACGCTGCTGGCGGCGCTCGCCATCATCTTCGGGGTTCACCTCGGCCTCTCGCTGCTCCTGCTGCCGGTCCTCATCGCTCTGCAGATTGCCTTCACCGTTGGACTGGGCTCCCTGCTGGCGGCCTTCGATGTGTTCTTCCGCGATGTCCAGTACTTCCTGAGCGTGCTGCTCATCGTCTGGTTCTTTGGGACGCCGGTGGTCTATTCCCTGGACCTGGTGCCCGCGGGGCTGCGGCCCCTCTTCGAGGCCAACCCGATGGCCTGGCTGATTTCCTGCTACCAATCGCTCTGGTACTACGGGCGGATGCCAGACTGGGCGTCGTTGGGGGCGTTCGCGGGCGTGGCCCTGATCATGCTGGCGGTCGGCTGGCTGGGTTACGGGCGGCTGAAGCGGCGCTTCGCGGAGGAAGTCTGATGCCCGCCGCCGTTACGCTCGAGGATGTCTCCAAGCGGTACCGCATCTATCACCAGCGCCACGATTCGTTCAAAGAGTCGTTTCTGCGCCGTCGGCGTGGGGTGTACGAGGACTTCTGGGCGCTGCGCGACGTCTCCTTCGAGATCGATGAAGGCACCACGGTGGGGATCATCGGCCCCAATGGCTCGGGCAAGAGCACGACCCTGAAGCTGATCGCCCACATCCTCCATCCGGATGGCGGCCACCTGGAGGTGAATGGCCGGGTCTCGGCCTTGCTGGAGCTGGGGACCGGCTTCCACCACGACTACACCGGGCGCGAGAACATCTTTCTGAACGGCGCCCTGCTGGGTATCCGGCGGGCGACCATCCGGCAGCGGCTGGAAGAGATCATCGCCTTCAGCGAGCTGGCCAACTTCATCGACAACCCGGTGAAGACCTACTCCAGCGGCCAGTACATGCGGCTGGCGTTTTCCATCGCCGTCAACGTTGACCCCGATGTCCTGCTGATCGACGAGGTGCTGGCCGTGGGCGACGCGGCCTTCGCCCAAAAGTGCTTCGACCGGATCTCCCGGTTCCGCACCGAGGAGAAGACCATCGTCCTGGTGTCGCACGACCTGAAGGCCGTGGAGAAGTTCTGCGACCGGGCGCTCTGGATCGACCAGGGGCACATTCGCGCCGACGGCGTCCCGTCGCAGGTGACCGGCGCGTACCTCGACGCGGTCCAGGTGCGCGAGCAGGAGGCGCTCGCCGACGCGCCCGGGCTGGGGCGGGATCCACGGCGCTGGGGAACCCGGCAGGCGGAGATCGCCCGGGTGGAGGTGCTCGACGGCAGTGGCCGGCCGCAGTACGTCTTTGATTCGGGGGAGCCGCTGCAGGTGCGGATCACTTACCGCTGCCCGGCTCCGGTGGCCGACCCGGTGTTCGGGGTCGGGATCTACCGCAGTGACGGGGTCCACTGCTATGGGACCAACACCCGGGCGGCGCACATCAAGATTCCCCAGATCGCCGGCAGCGGCTCCGTCGTGTTTCGCATCGATGAGCTGAACCTGCTCGAGGGCGGCTATGCGCTGTCGGTGGCCATCACCGACCGGGAGGACCGCGTCACCTACGACCACTGGGACCGGCGCATCGAGCTGCACGTGCGCCAGGACCACCTGGCCGACAGCGGCCTGGTGCGGATGCCATCGGAGTGGTCAATCACCCCGTCCACCCCCTCCCCTGCCCCTCCCCGAGGGGAGGGGACGATAGGTGGTCGATGACCCCCGTTTCTCCTCCCCCCTTGCGGGGGAGGGTAGGGTGGGGGGTCTCGAAGCCATCAGATTTTCCTCGCGGCGTCCGTCCCATTAAGGGGGACGATCGCTGTGGGGGGGCGCCACTGAGAGGTCAGCGATGACCGCACCCTCGGTCGCCATCGTGGCCCTCAACTGGAACGGACGCGAGCACCTGGCCGACTGCCTGGCTTCCCTCGCGGCGCAGACGTATAGCGGCCCCTTCCAGGTGGTGCTGGCCGACAACGGGTCCACCGACGGCTCCGTCGACCTCGTGCGCGAGCGCTTTCCCTCCGTGCGGATCGTGCGTTCGAAGCGCAACCTGGGGTTCGCGGGCGGTAACAACCTGGCCGCCCGCCAGGTGGAGGCCGACGTGGTGGCCTTCGTCAACAACGACACCCGGGCCGAGCCGGCCTGGCTGGAGGAGCTGGTGGCCGTCCTGACCCAGGCCCCCGAGCTGGCCGCCGTCGGCGGCAAGATCGTCAACTGGGACGGATCCCGCCTCGACTTCGTGGGTGGCGGCGCGACCCTGACCGGCCTCGGGCTCCAGTTTGACCACGGCGAGGCGCGCAGCCCACACGACCACGAGCGCGACATCCTGTTTGCCTGTGGCGGATCGATGGCCATCTGGCGGAAGGTCTTCCTGGAGGTGGGCGGCTTCGACGAAGACTACTTCGCCTTCTACGAGGATGTGGACCTGGGCTGGCGGCTGTGGCTGGCCGGCTACCGGGTCCGCTACGCGCCGCGCTCGGTGGTCCACCACCGGCACCACGGGACCTCCAGCCGGATCGCGCCCGAGCGGCTGGCCGTACTCTACGAGCGCAATGCGCTATTCACCATCTTCAAGAACTACGACGACCGGCACCTGCAGGCCATCTGGCCCGCCGCCCTCCTGCTCACCGCCGAGAAAGCCACACTGCTGATCGATCCCGACCGCCGCGCGTTTGCGCTCGGGCCGTCGGCCGATGGGCCCGGCCCGGCAGCGGCGCCGCAGCTGGTAAAGAGCAAAGACATGTCCAAGGTGCAGGCCAGTCTTCGCCAGCGCGGATTAGCCGGAACGGCGCGGGCGGCCCTGCGCGCGGCCGGCCGCCGGATCCAGCCGCGCCTGGCTCGTCTCCGGCGATCCGCGGCCCGCGGGATCGGCGGGAACAGCTCGACCATCGGCGCGCCGGCCGTCGCGGTCAGCCGCTTGCTCGCCCTGGAAGAGGTGGGTCGCCGCATGCCCGAGCTGCTGGCCAAGCGGCGCGCGGTGCAAGCGATGCGAAAGCGATCCGATGAGGACATCCTGCCCCTGTTCGGGATGCCGCTCGAACCAGGCTTCCCGGCGGCGGGTTTCGTCGAGTACCACCGTACACTCGTGCGGGCCCTCGGACTCGACACACTGGTAAAGGAGGCCCGTGCACAAAGTCCTCTTCCTCACGCATGAGCCGCTGACCGAAGCCATCGCCGGACCCGGCATCCGCGTCTGGGAGCTGGCCCACGTGCTGGCCCGCCAGCAGCCAGTCACCATCGGCACGCCCAACCAGAGCCCGGTCCGCTCCGAGCATCTGGACATCCAGTGTTTTCGCGGCGGTGCCTTCCCGCGGCTGCTCGAAACCCACGACATCGTGATCGCGTTCGGCTTCCTGCTCCGGCAGCATCCCGTCATCGCCCGCCGGGCCGCCTTCCTGGTGATGGACATCTACGATCCGTTCCTGCTGGAGAACCTGCACATGCACGAAGGCCTGGGCGTCCGCGAACGGCTGGTGGTCCACCAGTACGACCTGGACGCCGTCCTGGAGCAGCTGGCCCGGGCCGACTTCTTTCTCTGCGCCAGCGAGCGGCAGCGTGACTACTGGCTGGGCGCGCTCTCCATGGCAAACCGCATCAACCCGTTCACCTACCAGCGGGACCCGGCGCTGCGCCGGCTGATCGATGTCGTCTCCTTCGGGGTCCCGACCGATCCGCCCCGGCCGACCCGCGGGGCCATCAAGGACGTCGTGCCGGGCATCGGGCGGGACGACGTGGTGGTGCTGTGGGGCGGCGGGATCTGGAACTGGTTCGATCCGTTGACTGCCATCCGGGCGGTCCACGCGCTACGTGCTCAGCGCCCGGCCGTGAAGCTGTACTTCATGGGCCTCCATCACCCGAATCCCCGGAACCCGGAGATGGTGATGGCCCAACGAGCGCTGGCCCTGGCCCGTGAGCTGGGCGCCCTGGACGAGCAGGTCTTCTTCCGCGACGGGTGGGTCCCGTATGCCGAGCGAGTGAACTACCTGGGCGACGCCGACATTGGGATCAGCCTCCACACCGAGCACGTCGAGACCCGGCTTGCCTACCGGACGCGCCTCCTCGACTACCTCTGGGCCGGCCTGCCGGTGGTGGCGACGGGTGGCGATGTGCTGTCCGATGAGATCAGCGCCAACGGCGCTGGCCTGGCGGTCCCCGAGGGCGGGCTGGACGCGGTCGTGGAGGCGCTCCGCGGCCTGGCCGCGGACCCAGATCGGCGCGCCAAGATGCGGGTGCGGTCCCGAGCCCTGGCCGATGCGCACACCTGGGAGCGGGCCGCCGAACCCCTGCTGGCCTACTGCCGGGACCCGTGGGTGGCGCCCGATTCGGAGATGCGCGGCCTCGTCCATCCCCGGGTGGGCGGGCGCAACTCCCTGCGCCGGGCCGTCGATGTGACGCGCACCGGGGGGCTGGCCCTGGCGGCGAAGAAAGTTCTGAGGCGGATGGAGCGGCTGCGCGAGCGGTGACGCCCGGACTCGTCTCCATCCTCGTCGTCAACTGGAATGGCGCCCGGCTGCTGGAGTCGTGCCTGGCCTCGGTGCATGCTCAGGACTACCAGCCCATCGAACTGATCGTCGTCGATAACGGATCCCTGGACGGCTCGGCCGAGATTGCCGCGAAAGACGAGGGCGTGCACCTGATCCGCAACGCCAACAACCTGGGCTTTGCGGTGGCGAACAACATCGGGATCGACGCCGCCCGCGGCGAGTTCGTGCTCCTGCTCAACTACGATGTACGACTCCGGCCGGACTACGTCCGGCTCCTGGTGGCCCGCCTGCAGCAGGACGCGGGCCTGGGTTCGGCGTCGGGTAAGTTGCTCCGGGCGGAGCCGCCGGACATCATCGATTCGGCCGGGCACGTGATGTATCGGAATGTCTGGCCCACCAACCGCGGCGAGGACGAGCCCGACGGACCGGCCTTCGACCTGCCGGGCGAGGTCTTTGGCGTCTGCGCCGCGGCCGGTCTGTACCGCTGCACGATGCTGGACGACATCCGGATCAACGGCGAGATCCTGGACGCGTCCTTCTTCGCCTACCTGGAGGACGTCGACCTCGATTGGCGTGCCCGGTCGCGGGGCTGGCGCAGCTGGTACGAGCCCGCCGCCGTGGCAACACATGCCCGCAGTGGCAGCGGGGCCTGGGGCTCGGCCAAGCTGCAGCGCCACATCCTTAAGAACCGGCTGCTGCTGATCGTCAAGAACGACGGTGGGCTGGGGATGCTGGCCCGCCTCCCGGGCATGGTCGCCTTCACCGGGGCCAAGGCCGTCCAGCTGCTCGTCACCCGGCCGGCGGCGTTGCTGGGTGCCGTGGATGCCGTGCGGCTCCTCCCTGCCACGCTGGCCAAGCGCCAGATCATCCAGCGCCGGCGTACGGTGTCGCGCCGCGAGATCGAGCGCTTCTTCGAGCCGTATCCCTACCTGCGCAAGGCGCGCCAGGGTCGCGTCCTGGGACGGCGGAGGCCATGGACCTCTCCGTCGTAATCGTCAACTACAACACCCGGGGCTTTCTCAAAGGCTGCCTGGATCATGTGCTTCCGGAGCTCGCTGGTCGCGACAGCGAAGTGTTCGTGGTGGACAACGGATCCAGCGATGGGAGCGCGGCCATGGTCCGTCGCGATTTCCCCGGCGTTACCCTGCTCGAGAATGGCGAGAACCTCGGGTTTGCCCGGGCCAACAACCGGGCCCTGCGCCACGCCCGTGGCCGGCACGTGCTGCTGCTGAACCCCGACACTGAGGTGGCCCCGGGCAGCATCGCGCGGCTGGAGCAGGCCCTCGACACACTCCCCAACGCGGTCGGGGCGGGGCCCAAGATCGTCCGGCCGGACGGCAGGCTGGACCTGGCCAGCCGCCGGACCTTCCCCTCGCCGGGGGTGGCACTGGCCCGGCTGGCGGGGCTCAGCCGGCTCTTTCCGCGTAGTCGCACGCTGGCCCGCTACAACCGGACCTACGACGACCCCGACCAACCGGGCGAGATCGATGCCGGGACGGCCGCCGCTCTGTGCTTTCGGCAGGATGCGCTGCAAGTGGTCGGATTCTTTGACGAAGACTTCTTCATGTATGGCGAGGATCTCGACCTCTGCTATCGGTTGCGTCAACGCGGCGGCCGCATCTACTACGTCCCCTCGGCGCTAGTGCTCCACTACAAGGGGGAGGCTAGCCGGCAGCAACCCCGGGCCATGCTCCGCGAGTTCCATCGCGCCATGTGGCTTTTCTACCGCAAGCACTACGCCTCGGGCTGGCGGGCAGCCCTCGCCCCGGCCGTCTGGCTGGGGATCCGGCTGCGGTACGGCCTGGTGCTTGGTCTCAATGCGGCCCGCGGCCGCCAGATCGTCAGCCCCTAACCCGCGATGCGCTTGCCCGAGTACGAGAAATCACCGTTCTAGGACTTCTTGCCCGTGGCGCGAGCATCCCTCCCGGCGAAAAGGTCTAGGGAAGGCTGATAGGCAAAAACGCGATTCCGTGGCTTCCCGGTGATTTCGCGCAAGAGGCCCATCTCAACGAAACGCTTAACGAGCCCATTGGCGTTGGCCAAAGAGAGCCCGCATATTTTTCGACCATGGCAACGGGGACAACGGGATTGCAGTACAAGTTCTCCAGAAGCTTCAATGCCTTCTGGCTCGCCTTCATTCGGTCTCCGACTTGGCGATAATCAGTTCTGGGCTATTATCGTAAACCGCGCGTATCGATAATAAGGGGCATTCTGCGTCCCTTTACCGATAACTATTTGGCGGGCGGTGAATCGAACGGGTGTGGCCAAGGCGATTCGCTGAGAACTTTCTTGGAGTCCGTGCGTTTTATCGGTATGCGGTTTCGGATGGGCCTGCTCGTGGCTGCGCTCTTGGCGGTCGGCTGCGGCCCCATCAGCGGCAGGACCCACATCGATTACGTCGACTTCATTCGATCGGGTGGTCTGGACTACATGGCCGTCTGGGGCCCCGGCCGGGCGCTCACCGACGCTGACCTGGGGCCCGTCCAATTCCACGTCCGGACCATGCTGTCCGGCGCCGGGAAAGAGCCCAGCTACCAGCCGAAGGACGGCGACGCCGCGTTCGTGCCGAGCGGCACGCCCGTGTACGCGGTCCAAGGCTATGCCGCCACGTTCCGCCTGGCGGCGCATCATGACGGCCGTCTGGTCCTGTACGAGGTGAGCGACAACCCGCGAGCCAGGACCGGACGGGCCTTGCTCGACATCGGGGGCAAGGTGAGCACGATCGCCATGACCAGCACGACTGACGGACGGACCGTCCTCGGTCGGATTGTGGAGCCGACCCAGGTGGCGACGCTCGTGAATCTGGTCCTTGACGCTCCAGTCGATGACCAGCGCCACGGCGAGCTGGCCGGCTTCGTCTCGTTCGAGTTGCGGGACGGGACGGCCACCACGCAGACCTATTACCGCGATGTGCCCATGCTGGCGCGCGGGATCCTCGTTCCGCGTGACTTCGCCGCGGTCATGGACCAGTTGCTCGCCAATGGCCCCACCCCGACCCCAATTCCGGCGGCGGTGAACCTTAGCCACCGCTACGGTCTCGATCAGGCGATCCGCGTCTCGATCAAACGACAAGACCCGCCGATGGGAGTTCTTCAGGACCCGGCCGCCGTCCAGCGGTTTGCCGCGGCCCTTGATGTCGACCTGCCGACGATGCCCGCGCCCGCCCTGCCGTCCAACTACACCATCGTCATCTTCGAGTTCGCCGATCACTATGTGTCGCTGGCCTACGATCCGCCCGGCAATACTGTGACCGTGGTCGTTCCGGGCGACAATTTTGCGGTCCGTCCAACGCCACAGTTCACGGAGCTCGTGCGGTCGGCCCACTAGTCCAATGAGGCTGGTCGCAGCGGTACTGGTCGCCGGAGCAGTGAGCTTGGCCGCTTGCGGCGCCGTGCCGGCCGCCGGTTCGCCGCTCACCCCCGTTCAGCTGAAGTACCGCCTCGTGGAGCAGGTGGGGCCGATTGAGTATTGCGACCGCGATCAATACCCGCTGGCGCGGGAGGTCACCCCCGACTATGTCGACCAGCAGCTCGCCTATATCCGGGCCCACGACCCGCAGGTCTACCAGGCGATCCTTGACCATTACCAGCTGAGCGCGCCGACGACGGACCAGCAGAAGCTGCAGGTCTACCAGGATTACAAGGCGCTGGCCGCGCTCCAACTCCAGCCGGAGGGCGATCGCTACGACTTTTCCTACGGGGTCTCGCAGGGTGCCGACAAGGTGTCGATCCGAGTCACCGGCACCATCGACCGGCAGGCTTCGGTCACCATTCAGTCGCGCACCCCATTCCGGCTGATGTGCCCAATCTGCCTGGCGGCCTCCACCCTGATCGGTACCCCCGCTGGCCAGGTTCCGGTTACGAGTCTCCGTCCGGGTATGTCGGTGTGGACGCTGAATGCAGCCGGACACCGCCAGACCGGCGTCGTCCTGGAGGTGGGGAGCATACCCGCCCCGGCCGGCCATGAGGTGGTTCACCTCGTGCTCGCCGATGGGCGCCACGTCTGGGTCTCGCCGGGCCATCCCACCGCCGACGGCCGGCGGGTCGGCGACCTGGCGCCCGGGCAGCCGTTCGACGGCAGCCGCGTGCTCACGGTTGACCGAGTTCCTTACTCGGGGTCGACTTATGACCTGCTGCCGTCCGGTCCCACCGGCGCCTACTGGGCGGACGGCGTCCTGCTGGTCAGCACGCTGAAGGCGTGATCACCGGCAGGCTACACCGTCCGTTCCAGTGGCGGAGAGGGGGTAGGTTAGGCTTTTTCGGCGGTGCGCTCTGCCATCTTGCCAAGATTCACCATCACGATGACCGCGATGATGGTGATGATGATGGCGTAGATGAAGAGTGAAATGATCTGGGCGCCGCTGCCAAAGATCTGCTTGACCAGGGCGGTGATGGCGCTGTTCCAAGCCAGCGCGGCAACCACGCCAAACGCGGCCGAGGCCAGGGCGATCATGGTCTGCAGGTAGACGGATCGGTTTTGCATGCGTGTCCCTCCTTTTTTGGAATCCGGTCTGCTCTCATTCTGAGTCGACAGCTCAACACAGCGCAAAAAAATGGGCACCTGGGTCTGGGGACAGGACGGACCGCCGCCGAGGAGTCTGCTAAGCGGCCCTGGGTGGCGCCGCGGCGTCGGGCAGCCCAGGGTCTCCAGCTGGCTCCACCACGGCGCGATAGCCAAGCAGTCGTCCGACGGGCGCCAGCGCCATCAGCAGGAGCTGGGCCAGGGTAGGCGGCCGAACCGGGTAGCTCTCGTTGAAATAGGCGGCCTGGAGAACGGCCCGCTGGAAGACGTTGCGGACGCCCGTCAGGCTGGTCTTGCCCTGCTGCGCCAGGGCGAAGTAGGACCGGAAGAACTCCTCGGTCTTGAGTGCCGGCGAAAACTCGATCAGCATCTGGGCTTCCGCCGGCCCGTCGTTCCAATAGTAGTGAGGGGTGCGGGCCGGGATCGTCAGGGTGTCACCCGGCTTGAGGGTGAAGCGCCGGCCGCCCACGCAGAAGCCTGGCGTCCCGCCCAGCACCTCGAAACGCGACTGCTGGATGCGGTGGATGTGCTCGGCGCCGACGACGCCTCCCGGCTCCATGCGCGTTTCGAACTGCACCGTCTCGCCGTGGGTGTCGGCGGCGTGCTTGAGAAACCGGATGCGCTCCCGGTTGACGGGGTTCCTGATCCAGGGACCCTCCACGCTGCCGAGAACGCGAGCCTGTGCGAGATCTTGCGGCCCGCCGCCGTTCACCGAGACCCCTCCCGGCCCTCCCGGCATGGGCGAGGGAGCGGTTCACCGAGACCCCCTCCCCGGGGAGGGAGACGGCGGTCCGCCGCTAGCGGCTATCGGTATCGACCTGGACCTGCGTGATGCGCGTGTCCCAGTTGGCGAGCGAGGAGCGTGTGCCGTTGCAACTCCCGAATGGGCTGGTCGGGGTTCCTTCGTAGGTCGCCAGGTCGCACGTCTGCCCGATGTACTCGGACGCGATCCACACGGTATTCCCATCGGCGACCGCCGCGCCGTAGTCTCCCCAGCGGGGGCGGGTGGTGCCGGGAGGGTTGCCATAGTACTTGTAATCGCTCAGCCCGTCCACGGGTCCGGCTCCTGCCGCAGCGATCTGGACGGTGCCCACCCCACGGTCGTCAATCGCCGCGAATCCGGCGCTGGGATAGTAGTCGGCGCCCGTCACGGTGAACGCCACGACGCCATGTCCGCTTTGGGTCACCCCGACGGCGGGATAGGTCAGGTTATTGTTGGCGAGCCCCAGGTAACCCAGGCGCGTCATGGCCGCCTGGACGGACCCGCCGTCGACGGACGGCCGGACGATGAACCACTCGATTCCCGCCTTGACTGTCCCACGTACACGGAGCGCGGTGTCCAGCGCGCCCCACAGCTCGCCGTTGGCGAATGTCACCGGCTGCATGCGGGTGTCATTGCTGTCGATGGAGGC
This sequence comes from Chloroflexota bacterium, assembly GCA_005880615.1. Classification (GTDB taxonomy): domain Bacteria; phylum Chloroflexota; class Dormibacteria; order CF-121; family CF-121; genus CF-121. Next base: position 41,578 of record VBID01000118.1, on the reverse strand, counting down.
CTCGGTTTCGGGCGCGAACGGATCCGGTTGTCGGTTGAGGAAGGTTGCGCAAGCCGTGTCGGTCAGGCAGGCCGCCAGCGGGACGTCTCCCGCCTTCTGATCCGATGCAGGCGGAAGCGCGTATTCGCCGACCTTGAGGACCGTGTGGGAGAGCTGCACCGAGGGGGTGGCGCTGTCGAGCGATGCCGTGTTGGTGAGCGCCCAGATCAGCAGCTGCCGCGATTCGCGCGGGCCAGTGGCCGTGCCATCACCGTGGGCCTCATCGGCGGCATTCGAGCTCATGAAGTATTCCGTGCCGTTGGCGGCCGTCTCATTCGCGCCGCCCGGGGCGGTGGCCGGCCAGATGGTGAACCCCGAGTTGCCGTTGTCGAGCCCGGCCGTGTCGATCTGGGTGACGGTGACGCTGCCGCCCGATGCCAGGGCCCGCTTGGAGAAGGCGTAGACCTGGGCTCCGTGGAATTCCATCCCAAAGAACGAATACTGGTTGGTCGTGACGTAGAGGCCATTGGCATCGGCGCCCAGGTGGGGGTAATCACCGAGGCAAGCGTTGGGATTCAAGGGTGCTTGCCGGGCGGGCCCAGTGCTGCACCCGTGATTGGGAGTGCCGGCGGTGCCGTCATCCTGGACCGGGAGGCGATAGACGGTCCAGGCTCCGCGGGGATCGGCGGTCTGGCTGATAGCCAGGTCCAGGTGATTCGGACCCTGGAAGTTGCCGGTGGTCGGGAAGACCTCCAGGGTAAGGGCGTCGAGAAACCAGCGCTGCGTGTCCTGGTCGAAGTAGCAGCTCGGATCGGTGACCACTGGCCCAAAACTCACCGGAGGTGCCCGACGGATGGCGGCCGGGTAGCCCAGAAACGTATTGAGATCCCCCACGCCGGTGAGCGGATTGCCTGAGGTGTCGAACACGCGAATCACAGAATTGATAACCTCCACCACAAAGCCCGAGCCGATGCACAGGCCCTGATCCGGGGGCTCAATCGAGAACTGGTTCCCTCGATTGGTCAGCCGCTGCTGGCGATGGTTCATGCCTTCAAAGCTGGTCAGCACCGTCAGCTGGGTGGCATTGTGGCCGCCCTTATCCTCACCACCGCCGCCGCCGCGGCCGGCGCCGCCCTGGTCTTGTGACCGGCTGCGGTTAGCGCCCTCGACGGACGGAGCCGCCGACGATCCATCGCTGCCCGTACCACTCTGGCCGAAAGCGATCTCCGGATCCGCTGGGTCCCCGCTGCCGTCTTCGCTCGACTGCATTGTGCTCACCATCTCGGGTGAGATCTGGCGGACCCCCGGATCATCCGCCGTTACCGGCGTCAGGCCGATGGCGCTGGCTGGGACTGCTAACAGGGCAGACAGCGTCACAAGCCTGTGCCTGAACAAGCCCCGCCCTCCTTGCTGTGGTGGCATGCCTTTAGGCTGCGACCGAGAGCCTAGCGGCGGTCCAGGCCGCCGTCAATGGGTAGAAACACCCAGACCGGAGATACCCGTAAACAGCCGAGCGAGGGATAGTTACCAGCGGAGTAGCGGCCGGACCGCTCTCCAGTAGGCGTGCAGAGTCACGCTCCCGACCGAAACTAGCGGGCTCTTGATTTCCTCGAAGTCAATCGACCCGACCCAGAAGCGGGTGAGCGCGCGGTCGCTGAGTTGGCGCAGGCGGTGCACAGCCCGCCGTTTCTGGCGTAGCGCCGGCAGACTGCGGAGCACATCCCCATATCCGCGCAGCTTGCCGCCCAGCCAGCCCTGTCGCAGCGCCAGCAGGCACACGCCCAGTTCCATTGCCAGCAACGCCGGGGCGACCAGCACCAAGGTCGGAAGCCGGTAATTCTTCAACAAGGTCATCAGCCGGTTGCGCTCCAGCAGGTAGTTCTTCTGCCCGGCGCGGCCGAACTGGTACTTGTGGAAGACCAGCGAGGAGGCCGCCAGCCGCAGGCTGCCGCCCATCAGGCGCAGCCGCCAGCTGAGGTCCACGTCCTCGTGGTACATGAAGTAGTCGTCGTCAAAGCCGCCTGCGTCCAGGTACAGCTGTCGGCGAATGGCGAAGGCCGCCCCGCTCAGGACGGGAATCTCGCCGGACCGGGCTTCGGCCAGCGGGCGCCGGTAGTCGTTGCACCAGCCGACGCCCAGGAAGTTGAGCGCCGTGGCCGACGTATTGATCAGCTCCGGCTCGGCGTACAGGAGGATCAACGACTGGACGGCGCTCAACGCCGGGTCGGCCTCCAGCGGTGCCATCAGGTTCTGCAGCCATTGGCGGTCGAACCGGGCATCGTTGTTGACGAAGGCCACTGCCTCCGAGGTCGCCGCCCGGGCGGCGAGGTTGCAGGCCGCGGCGAATCCAAGGTTGCGCGGCTGGACCAGCAGCCGCACGCCCGGGAACCGCTCGCGAATCAGCTCGGCTGAGCCGTCGGAGGACGCGTTGTCGATGACCAGGATTTCGTCGGCGGGCCGGCTCTGGGCGAGCAGCGACCCGAGGCACTCTTCGAGGTGGGCGCGCCCGTTGTAGGTGACGGTGACGACGCTGACGCGGAGTCGGTCAGCCGTCAGGATTCGGCGCGGGGTGTCTTCGACGCCTCCGGAACCTCCGCCAGCGCCAGATCGCGTACCAGGCGCTCGACCTGCCGGCGCAGCCGCTGCACCGTCACATAGTTTTGATAGGTGACGGCGCCCAGGACCAGCATGCCGACCACCACCACCAGGTCCAGCAAGCGAGCCACCCGGAAGGTGCGAGCCAGCGGTTGGAACAGCCCCGGCGCCAGGCTGACGACCACCAGCCCGGCCCAGATGATCTCCCAGAAGACAAAGCCGCCGAGGCCGAAATGGCGCCGCCGGAAGCCGACGTAGCTGAGGTACGCCATCGCCAGGGCGAAGGCGAAGGCGAGCAGCTGGACTGCCGGCGGCATCAGGCCCCCAGCCGCCAGCTCACGAGCTTGCGAAAGATCCTCACACCGTCACCGATCCCGGTGCCCTTGTAGTGGTCGAGGTAGATGGTGCGGATGGGGATGGTGTCCCACTGGATCCCGTGGCGCTTGGCCCGCACCAGCATCTCGCTGGCGAAGGCGTAGTCGGTGGATTCCCAGCAGATGGACGGCCAGGCCCAGGCCCAGAAGGCGCGGTAGGCGCATTGGGTATCCGGGTTGGCGATCCCGAACAGCGCCCGCGTGACCCGCGAGAGGAAGCGATTGCCGAAGATGAACAGCCACGGCATCGGCCGATGGAAGGCGCGCACTCCGGTGACCGCATCGGCTCCCCGCAGCAAGGTGTCGATCAGGCGAGGCAGGTCCTCGGGTGGATGCTGGCCATCGGCATCCATGTGGACCACGATGTCGGCGCCCAGCTTCAGCGCGGCTTCGGTGCCGGTCCGCAGTGCCGCACCGGCGCCCAGGTTGACGCGGTGGCGCACCACGATGGCGCCCGCCTGGCGGGCCACCGCGGCCGTCGCGTCGGTTGACCCGTCATCGACCACGATCACTCGACGCTCCCCGACCTCGGGCAGCAACCAGGGGATCGCGGTCAGGACACCACGCAGGCGCGGGGCTTCATGGTAGGCGGGGATCACGATCGCGATCAGGTATGGCATCGGTGGGCGCCAACTCCCGGGCCATTATAGGTGAGCCTTCCGGATCACTCCGATCGATGCCGATCAGCACCAGCATGTCCAGGCCAAGCATCAAGAACAAGGCGACGAGAACCAGGTCAGCCGGCAGCGGGAACCACGGAGGGGCGAGCGAGGCGACCCGGTCCGCATACAGCGGGGTCTTCAGCACGGCCGGCCCCCTGGCGCCATACAGGGTCTGCAGCGCCAGCGTCATGCCAGGTTGTTCCAGCATCGACGGCCGGCCGGTGCCGTTGGTGGGGAAGGCCCCCAATGTCAGCTGGCCGCCCAGGTCATCCACCCGCTGAATCGTCACGGTGACGCTGCCGGTGGCCTGCCGGCCCTCGACCTGCACAGTGTCGAATTCCAGGGGCTTGCTGGGCTCGAGCGGGTGGACCAGCTGAACGAGAGCAAGGCCGCCCTGATCGGTGATCAGGACGCGGATACGGGCGGGAAGGCGCCCCGTCAGTTGATAGGGAATGGCGATGCCGGACACCTGGTCCTGCTGCAGTGGCATATCCTGCGTCACCGTTTGCTGGGCGGCGAGCGGAAACGGCTGCAAGTGCCGGTAGTCGATCTCGTCCCGACCGCGCGCGGCCGTAACTGGGCGAGCCAGGGCCCAGACCAGGATCGCCAGCAGGGCCAGCGCCTCGACCGCAACGATGACGCGGCAGCGGGTCATCCGAACAGGGTCTCCAGCAGGACCATCAGGCTGAAGATGTTTAGCGCCAGCGCGGCGAGCGTGATGGCGGCCGCGCCCGCCCGTTCACACCTGCGAGGCAGCACGGCGACGAGTCCACCGACGATCACCACCGCCACCGCGGGCAGCAGCTCCAGGAACGATCGGCCCTGCAGGATGAAGGTGCCCGATTTCCGAAAGAGGAGCGCCTCCAGGCCGATCAGGAGTGCGCCGACGACCAGCACGCTGACCAAGGCCGACACCATGGCGGTCACCTCCGGCCGGCGACTCAGGGCGGCACGGATCACGCCGGCGAGGGCCAGCAGGTAGACGGCGAAGATCACGGTAAAGGTCGGTGGCGGCAGGGCGGCCGAGACCCACACGAAGTGGCCCCAGGCGCTCACCACCAACAGCCAGTACAGGTGAGTGAACTGGTCATGGATCAACTCGTGGACATAGGCGCGGAGTCCAAGCGCGCGCGTGACCGGCTGGGCCACCTGGGGGACGGCCTGGCCCTGAAGGATCAGGTTGGCGACGATGCCCAGCACCACCACTCCGCCCAGGATCGCCGCGAAGACCGCGGCTCGGAGGAGGAGGGGTCGCCATGCGTGCTCCCGGCGGGTCAGCCAGAGCGGGATGAGGACCAGAGGAGCCAGGAAGGCCCCCTGGGGTTTGGCCAGGTAGGCGAGGCCAACCAGCGCCGCCATCCAGACCGTGTCCCCCAAGCCCATGCCGATCCGCAGCGCTCGAAAGAAGCGCCAGAAGAAGGCCGCGCCGGCAGTGATCAGCAGGGCATCGTTGTTCACGATGGCGAATTGCTGGGAGGCCATCGGCTGTAGCGTGACCACGGCCGCCGCGGCGGCGGCCAGCACGCGACGGTGGTCCAACGCCCAGAAGCCGGCCAGGTAGGCGAACCCCGCGGCCGCCACCCCCAGCAGAACGCTCAGTAACCGAACCGCCTGCAGGCGCGTCTCTACCGGCGCGTTTCGCACCAGGTCGTAGAAGGGGACGCCGGCTGCGTAGTACAGAGGGGAGTACCCGGCGCTCGAGCTGGTCGGAACCTCGGGGCGTTGCGTCACCGGCGTGTCCGGCTGGTCGCAGCGGGCCGGGTCCGGCCCAAAGGGTGGCTCCGCGAAGAAGGGCCCGTTCAGCCGAAACCCCATGTTGTGTTCCGAGCACTGGATGTCGGCCGGCACGTCGCGTCCGTCGTCGCGAGGGGCGGCGAAGTGGGGCACCCGGCCTTCGACCGCCAGCATCTGGACGTAGGCGAAGTGCGAAGGCTCATCCGGTCCGTACCAGGGCGGCAGCGCCAGCGTCCAGACCAGGCCCTTGACCAACGCCAGCGCCAGGATGGTGCCCGGCAAGAGCCAGGGAAGCCGCCCTTCTCCCACCCTCCCCAAGGAGGCAGGGACCTTAAGAGCGATGCGGGACGGCCACGATGACAAATTGATAGGCGAAGAATGAGGGCCGCAGGCGGGCGGCGGCGTGTGCCAGCCGGGAGACCGCCACCGGGGGGTTGAGCGGCACCGGGGCGCTCAAGTCAAAGGTGCGAATGGCAAACCGGCCCTCGGCCAGCGTGGACTGGATGGTGGCGCGCGTGAAAAAGCGCAGGTGCGTCCGGTCCAGGATGCCGCGCTCGGTGTAGTTCCAGCGTCCGGCCAGCAGACCCAGCCGCATGGCCCAGTTGGCGACATTGGGCACGGAGATCACGGCGTAGCCATCGGGGGCAAGCAGGGGTCGGAGCCGTCGCAGCGCGGCCGCCGGGTCACGCAGGTGCTCCAGGACGTCGGCCAGCAGCAGCACGTCGTACCCGGCGCCCAGCGGAGCCAGATCCATGCTCTCCACGTCGCCGATCACCACGCGCTCGCACCAGCGCTGCGCGGCCGCGCCGGCCGAGGCGTCGATCTCGACCCCCGTGATGCGGCAGCCGTTCCGCTGAAGCGCCTGGGACAGATAGCCGGTGGAACAGCCGATCTCCAGCACCCGCTTGTTCGGCCCGCAATAGCCGACGACCAGGCTGTGGGTTTTGTACGGATCCTCGCGAAGCGCCACATACGGGGCCGGTGCTGGCGCGGCCGAAGCCGGATTCGGAACCGTCATTCCCGCCGATGGTACCCGACCGCGCCCTAAGGGCGCGGTCGGGGTGTGTACACTGGTGCCTCCGTGATCAACAGGGGTCTTGCGGGTGGTGTCATGGTGGTGCTGGCTGCGGGTCTGCTCGCCGCCTGCGGGGCCGACCAGTCTCAGTCGAACGACTATCCAACCGCCGTTCCACTTCCAACGGCAACCACCACCACCCCAGCGCCGAGCTCACTGCCTATCGCCGGGCCGGAGGCGACCCCCATCCCGGATGGCAGCAGGATCATTCTCGACAGCCCCGATGCCGCGGCAGCCATCCAGAGCCCGGTCGAGGTCACGGGGACGGCCAGCGTGGATGGGGGCAACGTGGTGGCTGTGGTGCTCGATGCCGCCGACAATGAACTGGGGCGCGCCGCCACGACGGCCACGGCCGCGGCGCCGGCCTTCGGCCACTTCGACGTCAGCGTTACATTTTCCGGCGCCACCCCGGGCACGAAAGGCAAGATCAAGGTCTTCGGGGTGAATCCGCGGAACGGCTCGCCCACCTGGTTCTATTTCATCGTCGTTCGGTTCCCCTAGCCATCAGATTCTCCTCCCCCCGTTGCGGGGGAGGGTAGGGTGGGGAGTCTCGAAGCCGGGCCGGCTGGACGAGGATCGGCGCAGGCTACGAGCACGGCGGTTGGGCGCTTCTTTGCGCCGATCCGGTGCGAGGCTGGCATCACCTGCCGAGGCCGACACCGACCAAAGATGGTTACAACTGGTCATTGATGGGGAGCCACCCAATAGATACCGTACCTGCATGCGCAAACGGGTGAAGCCTGTTCTCGCCCTGGTCGCCTCGTTGGCCGCGGCCGGCCTTGTGCCTCAGGCTGCCGCGGCCAGGCCGGGGCACATCACCAGCGCCGCTCCGATGGGCATTGCGCGAGAGGTCCACACGGAGACCACGCTCATGAATGGCCAGGTCCTGGTGGTTGGCGGAAGTAGTGGAGGCCTTAATGGGGTCTCGTCCGCCGAGCTCTACGATCCCGCCGCCGATATGTGGCGTGCCACCGGGCGGATGGCGACCCCGAGGGCAGGACAGAGCGCGGTGCTGCTCGGCAACGGGAGGGTTCTGGTTGCCGGAGGGGAGGACAGCATCGGGTTTCATCTTTCCAGCGCAGAGCTGTTTGACCCCGCCACCGCGACCTGGCTGCCCGCCGGGAACATGTCGGTTGCCCGCATCGAGCCCCAGGCCGCGTTGCTTGCGGACGGCCGCGTGCTCGTCGCCGGCGGGTGCTGCGGCGGACCATCGAACGGGACATCTGCGCTGGCAGAGATCTACGACCCGAGTACGAACAGTTGGGCGGGCACGGGTAGCATGGCGACCGCCAGGCGCTTGTTCGCGTTGACCACGCTGGCCAACGCGAAGGTGCTGGCGAGCGGCGGCATGAATGACACCAGCCGTGCGCTGGCCAGCGCCGAAATCTTTGATCCCGCCACGGGCGCTTGGTCGCCGGCCGGGAGTATGTCGACGGCCCGCCGCCAGCACAGCGCGACCTTGCTGGGCGACGGGAGAGTGCTGGTCGCCGGGGGCGCGGATGGCGTGAACCTGGCGTCGCTTGCCAGTGCCGAGCTATTCGATCCTGCGACCGGCACATGGGCGGTCACCGATAGCATGCGGGCGGGGCGAAAGGTCCACACGGCGACCCTACTGCTCAATGGCGACGTCTTCGTGAGCGGTGGGCTCGACGATGCCGCGCCGAGCGCGGTCCTGGCCTCCGACGAGCTCTTCACCATCCACGACAGCTGGAAGAGGGCGGACGAGCTCGACTCACCCAGGCTGCTCGAGGCGGCGGCCTTGCTTCTGGATGGGAGGGTGCTCATCACGGGAGGACAGCTCCAGGACGGAACGACCCTCGCCACGACCGCGATATTTACCCCATAAAACGAGCAGGCGCCGTCGGGCGCCTGCTCGCAGCCTTGTGGGCGATCGGTGTTAGTTGTACCAGCCCACCACGTCCACCACAACATCGGTGGAGCCCGCGAAGTTGAAGATGTCGATGTTGCCGTTGGCGCCGAGCTTGACCACCACCAGGTTAGGTACCGTTTGGCCGGCCACGAAATTCAAGTCCGAGGCGAGCGGCTGGGTCGCCGCATCCGGCCAGAGCGTGAGGTAACTGCCGGCCGTGGCATTGGTCACGGTGACGTTGAGCACCACCGCCACCGGTGGCGCCGTCGCACTCATCGCCGGGATGCCGCTGACGCCGGCGATGGTGGCCGAGATGGTGTTGCTTCCGCCCATTGGGGAGAAGAAGCCACCCGTCCCAGCCCGAGTGTCGAGCACGCGCACCGGGGTCATCCCGGTGAAGCCGCTGCCGGTGGCCGCGGCATTGGTCCCATCGGTGAACCATCCGCCCACATCAGCCACCACATCGGCGGTCCCGGCGTAGTTGTAGAAACTCACCTGGCCGCCCGTCCCCACCTTGACGATCACCCGGTTGGGCACGGTCTGCCCCGCCACGAAGTTCAGGTTGGACACCACCGGGCGGGTGCCACTGGTTGGGAACACCGTCAGGTAGCCGGAGGCGGTGGGGTTGGTGACGGTCACGTTCAAGACCACGGCCGACACTCCGGTGGCGGGGACACCCTGCTGGCCCACGACCGTCAGGGTCAGGCTTTGCCCGGCGCCCAGCGGGGCGCTCGGCACGCCGCCGGTGCCGTCGCGCGTGTCCAGCACCCGCCCGGGGACGACCGGGTTGTACCAGCCGTCCGCGCTCGCGGTGGGCAGCGGGGCCGACGCATACCCGGCCACGTCGAAGATCACATCGCTCCACCCGCTCGCGTTGAAGATGGAGACCTGGCCGCCGGACCCAACGGCCACTTCCACCAGGTTGGGCACCGTTTGCCCGGTGACCCAGTTCAGGTTGGAGGCCAGGGGACGCGGTTGCCCGGCCGGGTAGAGGGTCAGGTAGCTGGCCGCCGTGGTGTCGGTGACGGTGACGTTGAGCACGACGGCGCTCACCCCCGTTGCCGGGACTCCGCCCTTCCCGGTAACCGGGAAGGTCAACGTCTGGCCGGGCCCCAGCGGCCCGGGCGTCACCGGGCCGGTGCCGTCTCGAGTATCCAGGATCCGCGCCGGCGCCACGGGATGGTACTGGCCTCTGATCGCCGGTAATGGCGTCGGGCTCGGCGAGGGCGACGGCGTCGGCGTGGTTGCGTTCAGGGTTGTCCAGGCGGCCGCGTTGCCGGCCTGGCCGGTGAGGTGATTGCCGAGGTAATCCCAGGCGAAGACCAGGTATCCGGTCATGCCGCTATTGGCCCAGTGACTGAATTGCTGAGTCAGCTCAGTCGCCGTTGGCCAGCGCCAGGTGTTGTCCTGGAAGTCCTGCATTACGGCCCACCACCGTGGCAGCTGCATGGACTGGATCACGGGGACGGCCCGGTCGATCATGGCCCAGTTGCAAGTCGCTTGCCCCAGGTCGCATGGGTAGATGTCGAAGCCGAGGATGTCGACGGTTCCCTTGAAAACTGACGTGGTCGGCGTCTGCGACCGATCGTTGAACTCGTCCGAGGTGGTGTAGCTCAGTCCACTCGGGTCGTGCTGGTGAATCAGGGCGGTCCGGGCGGAAAACTGGCTGGGAGCGCCGGGGCAGGTGAAGTGGTTGGGCTCGTCGCCAATCTGGTAGGCAAGGATATTCGGGTTTCCCTTCACGGAGTCCACCGTGGACGCCACCTGGCTGTCGCTGGAATCCCAGGCGCAGGTGCTGTTGTTGTACTGGCCAAGCCAGACCAGGCCCTTGAGCCCATTGGCGCCCAGCGTGTTCAGGGTGGTGGGGTCATTGCCGTCCGTGACGGCATTGAAGCCGGCCCCGGTCATCGCGCTGAAGTCCGTCGCGCCGAAACGGAACAGCCCCTTAGGGAAGAACCCGCCGGGACCGGGCAATGGCGATGGTGACGGCGATGCTGACGGCGAGGGCGAGGGCGAAGGCGTTGGCGTTGGAGTTGGTAATGGTCCGGTGCCGCCGAGGTTGAACGGCGCAGCCAGGTCAGTCGCGCTGGTGGCACCGTTCATCGGTGCAACACCCAGTACCTCGGCGTAGAGCCGGGACAGCGAGTAGTGGTCAGACGCTGCCGTAAAGACGGTACCGGCCGGCACGGTCGGGGAGGCCACCACGAAGGCCACGTCCTCGGTGGTCTCGCCCTCGTCGAAGGTAACCACGACGGCGAGGTGGCCGGACGTCCAGTCCGGGCCGGCGAAGACCACGGACAGCCAGCTCTTCAGCCACGCGTCCGCGGTCGAGAGAGCACAGCTGTGCGCGTTGTTGCAGTCATTCGGAACGACCATGCTGGCGTTGGGCAGTGCGCCGTTGTGGATGTCGGTGAACAGGCTCCCCGAGGTCGTCGTCCCCATGGGCAGGTCATTTTGCTGGCACTGGCTCGCCTCGGCGGGGAAGAAGAGCCACGGGTTGTGCCCATAGTCGGCACTCGCGGTGCAGGCCGGGTCCATATCCTCCTGGTAGATCCTGGCGGTCTTCCCGGCCGCGATGCCTTTGCCAAACACCGTGCCACCCGGCTGCGCGCACTCGGGCGGCGTGGGGTCGGCCAGGCCGCAGGTGGCATAGCCCTGCCCGGAAAGGATGGTGACGTAGTTGCCCTCCGACGGGTGCGTGACTCCCGTGTAGTTGGTGGCCTTGCCGTACTGCGCCGCCAACGACACCAGCGTCGGCATGCCCGCGTAGGCCACAGCCTGCGAGTTGTTCTCGAACATGAAGACCATGACCTTACTCAGCTGGGCTCCGGTGGCCGCATTCGGCAGGCTTGGTTTGCCCGCGGCGGCCAGGCCGACCACGGCTTGCGGACTGATGAAAAGGATGAAGCCAGCGACGACGACAAGAAGCGTGCGCGTACTGAGCGTCCTCGGCATGATCCCCACCCCCGGTGACTGAGGCTCTTGGCCTCTAAGTGTCCAACGCCCGGCGGCCTGTGTTCTTACGGTCCGTATTGCCGCCGACTTATGTGGATGACTAAACCGTAGCCGGGGCTTCACGAATCGCTTATCATCGCCACCGGCGCGTGGCATCGTCGCTGGCGAGTGATTTTGATCTCGTTTCCGTCGCGGCGATGACGAAGTTCGTCACCGATCGTTTCAAACAAGCAATTCGGCCTGATAACTGGCCGCCAGGCCTATGGGTAAAACTACCCACTTGCCATCTCGACCCCCTCTGATATAGTCGGCTGCGACGGGGGGCGGTCCTGTGGGCCGCTTCGTCGACCGTGGGAAGGAGGGGAACGGGGTGGGCCACTTCGGCCGGCGCACCGGTGTCGGTGTAGTCATCGGCGCCTTCGCCCTGTTTTTGCTGACTGCATCGGGGTGGCCCAACCAGCTCGCTCCCGTCATTCTCGGGGCACCAGACGGCGGATGGCCAAATCCGCTCGATCCAACCTTCATCCCGGACAACATCGACACGCTCCCAACGCCTTCGCCTACTCCCAGCCCAACTCCGACTCCAACTCCAGCCCCGGCTCCGGCGCCGATGCCAGATCCCAATGCCACTCCGGTTCCAAGCCCGGCTCCGGCGCCTACGCCGGATCCCAATGCCACTCCGGTTCCAACCCCAGCTCCGGCGCCCACGCCGGATCCCAATGCCACTCCGGTTCCAACCCCGGCTCCGGCGCCCACGCTGGATCCGGCGGCGAGCCCGACGGCCAGCCCGGCTCCGTCACCCACACCGGATCCCGCCGCCAGTCCCACGGCCACGGCGACTCCGGCACCCACGCCGGATCCGGCGGCGAGCCCGACGGCCAGCCCGGCTCCGTCACCCACGCCGGATCCCGCCGCCAGTCCCACGGCCACGGCGACTCCGGCACCCACGCCGGATCCCGCCGCCAGTCCCACGGCCACGGCGACTCCGGCACCCACGCCGGATCCCGCCGCCAGTCCCACGGCCACAGCGACTCCGGCACCCACACCGGATCCCGCCGCCAGTCCCACGGCCACGGCGACTCCGGCACCAGCACCCACGCCGGATCCCGCGGCCAGCCCGACAGCCAGCCCGGCTCCGGCCACGCCGGACCCCGCAGCCAGCCCGAGCCCAACCGCGACAATCCCTAGTCCGAGTCCGACGCCATGAGGCGGCTCTCCATCCAGCAAGGGTCTGCCCTGATTTGCAGACAGATAAGATGACCCAGCGGGCGGGGAGGTACCACAGAATTTTCCAGGCTGCCCTGGATCCGTCCCATGGTGATTGGGCAATCGCGGCTGGCCACAGGGGTGGCAAATGAAACTCCGGACCCCCAGTATCCGGGCGGCGGAGCAAATGGGCGCTCGCATCCGCACGGCTCGCCGCGAAATGGGCTTGAGCATGGCCGAACTGGCGGGCAAAGACTTCAGCCGGCCCTTCATCAACCAGATTGAGCTAGGGCGGGCTCGGCCCTCGATGGCCAGCCTGCGGGTCATCGCCGCGCGGCTGCAGCGCCCCATCGAGTGGTTTCTAGAGGATCCCGACACGTCCAGGGCAGCGGTTGAGCTCAGCCTCACGGAGGCCGAGATGCGGCTGCGCCGCGGCAACCCGGTCGAAGCCCGTTCCCTTCTGACCGAGTTGCTCGCGCGGCCGTATCTTCCGCCGCAAGCCCGGACCCGCGGCCACCTGCTGTTGGGTGAGGCTCACCTGCGTCTGGGCAATGTCCAGGAGGCCCTCCCGGTCCTGCAAAAAGCGATCAAAGCAAGCGAGGCCGGAAAGTGGATGCCCCTGTCCATCGAGCTCTACGACCGCATGGGGAGCGCCTATTACATGTTGCGCCGGCCTCCGGAAGCGGGACGCTGGTTCGACAAGGCCCTGGCGGCGTTCGAGGCATCTGGCCTGACGGAGCCGGTCCTGAAGGCCCGGATCCTGGGTCACCGGGCTAACCTCTACTATGTTGCGGGCCAGTGGCAAGAGGCGATCGCCCTCTACGAGACCGCCATTGAGGCAGCCGAGCACGTTCTCGACGTCCAGGGTCTGGCCGGCATCTACGAAGGGCTGGCGCGTTCATTCCGAAAGACTGGTGAGCTGGATCGCGCCCTGACCTACGCCCAGCGCAGCCTCCGGCTCTGGGAGGGCGCCCAGGATGTGCGGATGGCCGCCCAGCTGCGCGATGCAATGGGCAGCATCCTTCTCGAGCAGGGTCAGTACCAGGAGGCTGAGCGCCAGTACCTGGAGGGTGCCAGCCGGCTCAGGCTGGTCGGCGACAAGGAATTCCTGCCCCACCTGCTTGCCGGGGGAGCCGAAGCCGCACTGGAGCTAGGAAACCCCGAGCTGGCCAGCGACAGGGTGGAAACGGCTCGGTCTGCGGCCGGCGAGTCGAGCGATCCCGTGGCGCGGTTGGAAGTGGAGCGGGTGGCCGGACGCGTCGCCCATGCACTTGGTCGGGTAACCGAATCACGCGACCATTTCGAACAAGCCCTGGCGATTGCCGCAGCCGCACACAGCGCGGTCGACCAGGCCAACGTCGCCTATGACTACGCTCGAACCCTCGAGGCGCAAGGTAACCTGGGCCAGGCGGTCCTCCGGTATCGTGAGGCGTACGAACTCCGCCGGGCTGCCACCGCGAGCTAAGCTCGGCGAGTTTCGTTCCGGCCGTCTGACCCCGAAGCGGTTGTCCGCTCAGCCCGGATTCGGGCTTCGATGTAACTGGCAGGAATCTGCCGTAGACCCTAGTTAACACGTCAAGCACCCAGCACATAACGGACTCGGCCGGATCGAGGTGCAGCGGGTACTTACCCATGGTCAAGAATGGCCGTTCTTAAGCTCCGCAGGAGTCCTGGGACAAACAGTGCGAGGGCCACCTAGGTGTAAGCGCCGACGTCTGATCGATGCGTCGCCAGATTACAAATAGTGGCGGAGATGCTTCCTGCACGTTCAAAAAAGGGCCTTATGAACTTGACAGAGAGTGAACGGCTGCTACCTTTGTAGGACGCCGGGGACGGCGTGCGATGGACCAGGGAGACAAGCGAAGCACTTCTTTTCGCAGTTTCGGTGAACAGACCGTGGGGCTAGCAGAAGGCCACCGGGGGGGGATTTTGACGAAGACCGCCAGTGAGACCTCGGTTACGGCTGGGACCGTGGCCGCCGTATCCAAGCGGTACGAGACCCTGTGCGCCGCCCTGCTGCGCCGGGCCATGGACGGTGGGCTGGCAGAGGTCGCCTGGCTGGCCTGGTCGGACCAGGAGGCGGTGGTCATCCCTCGCCGCCACGAGGCGTCCAGGCTGACCTCCCTGGTCTCCGATTTTCCGAGGCCACCCGAGGACCCGCTGGTCGTGACCGAGGGGAGTGGTCCATGGGCAGAATGGTGCCGGCTCCGGAGTATTCCCTCCTGCGTCGTGGCTCCGATCGTGGAATCCGGTCAGGCAGTGGGCACCGTGGGCGCCATCGGCCTGGGGGCCGTGACGTTGGGGGAAGAGGATTTGGGGAAATTGAAGCTCGCTGCCTGGCTGGCGACGGAAGCGCGCCAATTCGACGGACGCGTCAGCGAGGTGACTTTGCGATTTAAGGAAGTCTCCCACATTCTGGACGCCGCATTACCGCTCCTCGGATCGACCCGCGAGAGATACCGAAACCTGGCGCGGGCGCTGGACAAGTCGCTCGACGGCAGCTACTGGCGGATCGCGTCCAAGGATGCCAAGGGGTGGTTAACTATCCATGCCTCGGCGGGCTACCGACCACCACCGCAGCCGAAGACCGGACCGAGCTGGCCCCTCGGGCACCTGCCCCGAGCGGCGGAGGCGTTGCGCACCAACCGCCCGGTGATCCTTGAATTCGATCGGATCGAGCTGCTTCAGGAGCCCGAACGGGACCTACTGTTCACGCCGACGACACGGACCGGGATCATCTTGCCTTTCTCGGACGGAGCGCGGGGCAGAGGGGTGCTATTCGTCGGCGAGGAGCGGGGCCGCCGCGCCCGGCCTGCGTCGGCGGAAAGGGTTGCATTCCTGGAGTTCCTCGCATCCCGCATCGGGAAAGCCCTGGATGCGGATCGGTCCGTGCAGTACGAGATCCTCGCGGAGCGGCGGCGGCAGATGCTCCTCACAACCCTGGCCGAGCGGGACCACCTCGCCCGCGAGGTGCATGACGAAGTGGGCCAGTCGCTTACCGCCTTGCTCATGTGGCTGCGAACGGCGAAGAGCTCCGGCTACGCCGGACCCGCTGAGCTCGAAGTTATCGAAAACGCTGCCCAGGAAGCCCTGAACCGTGCCCGGGCGGTTGCCCATGGCCTCCGCTACCAGGGGGCCGACATCGATGACCTGGAGGAAGCACGCCGGTACGCCGTGAGTGTCCTCGGAGGAGCGGGGTGCACGCTCGCCTGGTATGATCAGCGGCTCGACACAAGCCTCGATACCGAAACGGCCCGCCAGCTCGCCCGTGTGATCAGGGAATCGGTGACCAACGTCGCCCGGTACGCGAAGGCCACCGGCGTCCAGATCTGCCTGGAGTCACCCAACGGGCACATCCGGGTGACCGTCAAGGACGACGGCGTCGGCTTCTCGCCGGAGGGGATTACGGTCGACGAAGACGGGAGGGGCCTGGGTCTGCTAGGCAACCAGGAGCGCCTGGCTCAAATCGGTGGTCGCTTCCTGATTGAGAGTTCATCCGGAGCAGGCACCCTGGTGACCCTGGAAGCTCCCCGTCACCTGCCCGGCCGCCGGCCGAACGGGAAGGCGGGCGCGGATGGAGCCAGCCATGGGCGCGTGGAAATGACTCCGCCAACCGCGATCCAGGTGGCGCCGGCTTAGCTCGGGCTGACACCGCGCTGCGGTCGGGAGCGTCGCCACACGCCCTGTTACAGATTGCTCATCGGTTCGTCAGGGGTTCGCGGCCGCACCCTCATGGGGGCCGCGTGAAACTGGAAGCTGGTGGGAGGAGGCAGGCCACGCTTTGGCGCTGGGAGCCAGGCGGCGATTACTTCCCTGCTCCTGGCTGTGGGCGGCGGGGGCTGGCACACCGTGTCGGCTGATGCAGGCGGCATTTCTGGAATCGCCGTCTACGTGGCATATGCCGATACGCACCACCAGTCCATCATCGGAGCCTTCCCCTCCCCCTGGATGGGTTCGCCCAATGTCACCTTCATCGGGACCACCTCGAACTGGGACGCGGGCGCCATCCGACTTGACAACTCGATGAGTACCCCGGTCACCGGAGTTGACGTGAGCGTCCAGATTGGCTCCCAGACTTATGGCTTGTGGGGGCCGAATCTCAGCATTCCGGCAGCCGGCTCGCTGATCCTGACGGAAACCGTCTTTGCCAATTTCGATACCTCCGACTCCCCTCCCAACCCACCAAGAGGGGTTTGCAGTCCGGTATCCACTGCAGTGGCGGTCATCCATCTCACGGTTGGCGGGACGAGCGCTGACTATTCAGACACTGCCCAAACCTTGAACACCGGCGGGATCGACGCCGTCGCCTGCCCGCCCCCTGGCCCTAATGACGAGTCTCGGCCATGGACGCTTGTCTCCGGTGGTGCCGCCACGCCTGCGCCGACCCCGACGCCTGCACCCACTTTGACCCCTGCACCGGCTCCGACGCCTGCGCCGACCCCTTCTCCCGATCCCACACTGGGCGGCTCGCCGACCGCGACTCCGACCAGCACTCCGGCGCCTGCGTCCCCTGCTCCGGCACGTGCCCCAGCCAGCAGCCCGAAGGCAGTCGCGAAATCGGTCATTCCGACAAAGGCTGCAGCGCCGCAACCAGCCGGGGCTGGGGCGCCGTCTCCGCCGGTGGCCGCGCCCAGCCCAGGACTCCCGGCATCACCGGCGGACGATCCCTTGCCGACCGGCGTCGTCGTCGTGATCGTGGCAGCGGTTGTCGGGATCGTGTGGCGGTCCATCCGGATGATGCTGGTCTGAGGTCCTCGAGACCGGTTGCCTCCGTCAAGAGCACGGCTTTGACCTAGGCCATTGACAAACCAGCAAATGGCGGGATAACGTGCGGTAAGGGGAGGCCGGCTGCGGCCAGCGGCAGTGCCTGGTCGGTCACAGGGTCATCGCCATGCTGGACGGGCTCCCCGCGCCGTCAGTTGGGACCTTCCGTTCGCCCGTTCCGAGACGAACATCGGCCTTCCGGCGGGTGACCGCTGGTTCGGCGCTCTTATTGGCCGTTGCCGGAGTGGCGACTCAGCTCGGTCCAGTTCACGCGGCTCCGCCTGCCGGGCTCTCCGTCTATGCGGCCTACGCCGACACGCATCACCCGCCTTCCAATGGACTGTTCCCCGTTCCCTGGATGGGTTCGCCGAACGTCAATTTCGTCGGGACCTCGTCCAACTGGGATGCGGGGGCTATCCGGCTCGACAACTCCACCACAACGCCCATCACCGGGGTGCAGGTCACGGTGGACATCGACGGGTCGCACTACGACCTGTGGGGAACAAATCGGACGATCCCGGCGAATGACGGGACCAGGAACGGCTCGCTGATCCTGACCGAGACCGCCTCGGCCAATTTCGACACGTCGGACTTCTCTCCGAACCCATCGCGCGGCACGTGCAGTCCACCATCGACGGAGATCCCGGTCATTCACGTTACGGTTGGTTCGACCACCACGGACTATCAGGACGCGGCACGAACGATTAACACCGGGGGCGTAGATACGGTTGTCTGTCCTCCACCGGGCCCCAATGACGAGTCGCGATCCTGGACCGCGACCTCACTCGCCGGCACCACCAGCCCGACGCCCACTCCCACGTCGACGCTCACACCGTCGGCCACCGCGAGTCCGGTCGGTACGCCGATCACGCCCAGCGGTTCGACCGGCATCTTCTATGCCGATCGAATCGGGCAGAGCACGGTGAGCAAAACCTCAGGGAGCGTCAGCCTTCCCATCGCCGCCACCGGTGTCGGTGCCGGACACGCCATTTTGATTTCCGTGATGCTCGGCAGTGTCTCCTCCATGACTGCGCCGATCTCGGCAAGCGACACTGCCGGAAATGTGTACAGCGTGGACCAGGATGTGAATGATGGGTCCGCGGGAGACCGGACGCTCATCATGTCGAGTCTCAACGTCAAGCCGCTGGTGGGCGGCAAGTCGATTACCATCACGTACCCGACCGCCGGGCAGACCTGGGTCACCGCGGATGAGTTCGGGGGCGTGGCGGCTCGCGACCAGGGTGCCGGGGCGTCTGGCACCAGTACCGCCTTCAGTTCGGGCACCACCGCCACCACCACGCACGCCACCGAGCTCCTCTTTGGCACGGTGGGGATCCAGTCCGGCAACCCTCCGACGTGGGCGAGTGGATGGACCGCCGCCCCAAGCCTGGCGATCGCCCCGGACGACATCCTCGACTCGGCGCAGGCGATCGTAGCCACCTCTGGTCAGTACGCGGCCTCGGGAAACAGCGGAGGCACGTGGATGGCAGCGATGGCGACCTACTTCGCTGCCACGCCGGATGCAGCACCAGTCGCAGCCCTCGCCGTCAGTCCGACCTCAGGTGGTGCGCCGCTGACAGTGACCGCGGACGCGTCCAAGTCAACGGATACAGATGCGACGCCGATCGCCTTCTACAAGTTCGACTTGGGTGACGGGACGGTGATCGGTCCGCAATCGGCCACCACCGGCACCCACACCTACAACGGAGCGGGCACCTTCACGGTGACCGTCACTGTGACGGACACGGCCGGCCTGGCCTCCACCAAGAGCGCCAGCGTGACCATCTCCGACTCGCCGCCCGTGGCCGCGCTGGCTGTCAGTCCGACCTCGGGCGCAGCGCCGCTGACGGTGACCGCGGATGCTTCCACCTCGAGCGACAAGGACAGTACGCCGATCTCGACGTACAAGTTCGACTTCGGCGACGGCACGGTAGTGGGGCCCGCCTCCACGTCCACCGCCACGCACACCTACAACGGCGCCGGCACCTTCACGGTGTCGGTCACCGTGACCGACACGGCTGGCCTGGCCTCCACCAAGAGCGCCAGCGTAACGGTATCCGACTCGCCGCCCGTGGCCGCGCTGGCTGTCAGTCCGACCTCAGGGAGCGCGCCGCTGACGGTGACTGCGGATGCATCGGCCTCCACCGACAAGGACACCACGCCGATTTCTACCTATAAGTTCGACTTTGGCGATGGCACGCTGGTGGGTCCGGCATCCGCGGCCACGGCCGCTCACACCTATAACGGCGTGGGGACCTTCACGGTGACGGTCACCGTGACCGACACCGCCGGCCTGGCCTCCACCAAGAGCGCCAATGTAACGGTGGCCGACTCAGCACCAGTTGCCACCCTGACAGTCAACCCGGCGTCCGGCGGCGCACCGATGGCGGTCACGGCGGACGCATCCGCGTCGACAGATAGGGACACCACGCCCATTTCGACCTACAAGTTTGACTTTGGCGATGGCACCGTGGTGGGTCCGGCATCCGCTGCCATCGCCAGCCACACCTACAACGGGGCGGGCAGCTTCACGGTGACGGTCACCGTAACCGACACCGCCGGCCTGAGCTCCAGCAAGAGCGCCAGCGTGACGGTGTCCGACTCGGCGCCCGTGGCCGCCCTGACGGTGAGTCCGAGCTCGGGCGGTGCGCCGCTGGCCGTCACGGCGGACGCGTCCGCTTCTACTGACAAGGACACCAGCCCGATCGCGACCTACAGGCTTGACTTTGGCGATGGCAGCGTAGTGGGCCCCGCGTCCGTGGCCACAGCCAGCCACACCTACAACGGGGCGGGCAGCTTCACGGTGACGGTCACCGTGACCGACACCGCCGGCCTGAGCTCCAGCAAGAGCGCCAGCGTGACGGTGTCAGACTCGCCGCCGGTAGCCGCCCTGACGGTCAGTCCGACCTCAGGGAGCGCGCCGCTCACAGTGACTGCAGATGCATCCGTTTCCGCTGACAAGGACAACACGCCGATTTCCACCTACAAATTCGACTTCGGCGACGGAACCGTCGTCGGCCCACAGTCAGCTGCGACCGCCAACCACACCTATAACGGCAGTGGCGCCTTTGTCGTGACACTGACCGTCACTGACACGGCAGGGTTGTCCTCGACGAATACCGTGACGGTCTCGGTGGCAGATTCAGCGCCGGCGGCTGCTCTAAGCGTGAGCCCGACCTCGGGCGGAGCACCGCTGACGGTGACCGCGGATGCATCCGCTTCCACCGACAATGACAGCACGCCGATTTCCACCTACAAGTTCGACTTCGGCGACGGCACCGTTGTGGGTCCGGCATCCGCGGCCACGGCAACTCACACGTACAACGGCGCGGGCAGCTTCACCGTGACGGTCACGGTCACCGACACGGCCGGCCTGGCCACCACCAGAAGCGCCGGCGTAACGGCCTCCGACTCGCCGCCGGTGGCCGCGCTGGCCGTAAACCCAACCTCAGGTGGCGCGCCGCTGGCGGTGACCGCGGATGCTTCCACTTCCACCGACAAGGACACCACGCCAATTTCCACCTACAAGTTCGACTTTGGCGATGGCACGGTAGTGGGTCCGGTATCCGCGGCCACAGCCGGCCACACCTACAGCGGCGCGGGGACCTTCACGGTGACGGTCACCGTAACGGACACGGCCGGCCTGGCCTCCACCAGGAGCGCCAGCGTGACGGTGTCCGACTCGCCGCCGGTGGCCGCGCTCGCCGTGAACCCAACCTCAGGGAGTGCGCCGATGACGGTGACCGCTGATGCTTCCGCCTCCACTGACAAGGACAGCACGCCGATTTCCACGTACAAGTTCGACTTCGGTGACGGGGCGGTCGTTGGTCCGCAATCGACCGCCACCGCCACCCACACCTACAACGGAACGGGCGCGTTTGTCACGACCCTGACCGTCACTGACACGGCAGGGTTGTCCTCGACAAAGACGGTGACAGTCTCGGTGGGAGATTCAGCCCCGACGGCTGCCCTGAGCGTGACTCCGACCTCGGGTGGAGCGCCGCTAACGGTGACCGGGGATGCTTCCGCCTCCACCGACAAGGACAGCACACCGATCGCGACCTATAAGTTCGACTTTGGCGATGGCACGGTGGTGGGTCCAGGCGCAGCGACCACCGCCGCTCATACCTACAATGGCGCCGGCACGTTCACCGTGACGGTGACGGTGACGGACACGGCCGGCCTGGCGTCCTTCAAGAGCGCCAGCGTGACCATCTCCGACTCGCCGCCGGTGGCTGCCCTGACGGTGAGTCCAGGGTCAGGTGGTGCGCCGCTGGCGGTGACCGCGGACGCGTCCACCTCCACCGACAAGGACACCAGCCCGATCGCGTCCTATAAGTTCGACTTTGGCGATAGCACGGTGGTGGGTCCCGGCGCAGCGGCCACCGCCACGCACACCTACAACGGAGCCGGCAGCTTCACGGTGACGGTCACCGTGACGGACACGGCGGGCCTGGCCGCCACCAAGAGCGCCAGCGTGACGGTGTCCGACTCGGCACCGATACCCGCCTTGGCGGTGAGTCCGAGCTCGGGCGGTGCGCCGCTGGCGGTGACGGCGGATGGATCGGCCTCGACGGACAAGGACAGCACGCCGATTTCCACGTACAAGTTCGATTTTGGCGACGGCACGATAGTGGGTCCGGGCGCAGCGACCACCGCCGCTCATGCCTACAACGGCGCCGGCACCTTCACGGTGACGGTGACCGTGACCGACACGGCCGGCTTGGCGTCCTCCAAGAGCGCCAGCGTGACGGTGTCCGACTCGCCACCGGCAGCCGCGCTGACGGTGAGTCCAGCGTCAGGTGGTGCCCCGCTAGCGGTGACCGCGGACGCGTCCGCCTCAAGCGATAAGGACACGACGCCAATTTCCACCTACAAGTTCGACTTCGGCGATGGTACGGTCGTGGGTCCGGGCGCAGCGGCCACCGCCACTCACACCTACAACGGCGCGGGCAGTTTCACGGTGACGGTAAAGGTGACTGACACGGCCGGCCTGGCCGCCACCAAGACCGCCACCGTCTCCGTGACCGCCAGCGGGGCCGACTCGGCGCCGCTGGCCGCTCTGACGGTGAGTCCTGCCTCAGGGACCGCGCCGCTGACGGTGACGGCCGACGCGTCGAAGTCCACGGATACGGACGCGACCCCGATCGCGACCTACAAGTTCGACTTCGGCGACGGGACAGTGATCGGCCCACAATCTTCTGCCACCGCGACCCACCTCTACGACGGCGGAACCTTCAGTACGGTGGTGACGGTCGTCGACACGACTGGTCTCTCCTCGACCGCCAACGCCACGGTGACCGTGACGAACGGGAACAATCTGGTCGGCAACCCCAGCTTTGAAGCGGATACCTCCGGGTGGAATACTGCCGGGTTCAGCACCGTCACGCTGACTCGCGTCTCAAGCGGGCCACATTCCGGTAGCTGGTCTGCGCTGCTTACCAACACCGGGACCGCCCCGCAGTACTGCATCTTGAACGACTCGCCCAACTGGGTCGCAACCACGGTGGCGGGGACGTACACGGCGAGTATCTGGGTGCGTGCCGACACCGCCGGGGCCAGCTTGAAGCTGAAGATTCGCGAGTACACGAACGGCAACACGGCCTTCGCCGGACAGAACTCCACGATCGTGACGCTGACCACCGCGTGGCAGCAGGTGATCGTTACCTACGTTCCCGTCTCACCAGGATCGACTCTCGACTTCCAGGTCTACGTACCCAATGCCGCGGTGGGGACCTGCTTCTACGCCGACGACGCGAGCATCACGGCCGCGTAGCTCGGATTCGGCCTGGTACGCCTCCCTCAGCAGGCCCGGCCAGCCCCGACCAGGGGAGCGTCCACCGGTGGATTGACAGCCGTGGCAGCCCAGCTGACAAAGCCGGTTCCCTTGGCCAGTAGCGTACGGAACTTGAAACTCACTACACCCTGATCATCGAATGCCTGAGTCCGCGCCTCGCCGTCGAGCGGACCACCCGGGACGGTTGCGGTCTGCGAGGTTTTCCCTGTATGGGCACTGAGCTTGATGGTCAGGGTTCGTCCTTTAACCTTGCTCAGGATGGCCGCGCCCGGCGCCTTGTACGTGAAGGTAACCGTGAAGTTCCCGCAGTGAGTGGGGTCAGCTCCGGTGCGGTCCCAGGCAACGTCGGCGCTGGTCTCCAGGCGCTGCGGCGCATTGCTGGTGGGCACGGGCGTCGGGGTCGTGGCCGCGACGCGCTGGCCACCCGGGGAGCTGCAGGATGTCAGCAGTGTCAACCCGAGGATGCCGGCTGCGACTGATCCGGTCCACGGCCTCACCAGTCCCCCCCTTCCGGCCCTACACCAGACCATGGTCCACACGGTCACCACGGTACGCAAGGATCCCGAAATGTCAATGTCGTAAACGAAAAATGGTTAGTTATAACCATTGATCACCCAGCGTGATCCGTTATGGTCTAGCAAAGAACGGCGAAGATCCTCGCCACCAATTGGAAAGGTGGGCGACGAGGGGAGAGGATGGCGGACACCATGAATCAGCTAAGTGCGCTTACACCAGACAAGGATCGCCGCCGGTTGACTGCGAAACCGGCACTCGTGGCGCTTCTGTGCATGGGAGGCCTGAGCACCGGTGCGATCACCGCGGTCGCCGATGCTCCCGTCTCGTTCCAGTCCGTCCACACCTCGAGAGCGATTGGGTCCTGGACACTGGACAATGGCGGACAGCTGACCATCGACCTCATTGGCAACCGCACCCAGACGACGCCCGACCCGCCCACGCGGACGCGGGCGGTGCTCGTCAGCGGTTCCCAATCCTTCTGCGACCAGGTCGCCGACCAATGGGTGTCGCGGACGTTCGATGCCTTCCAGGCCGTTGACCCGCAAGCCCTCCATTTCGAGCGGCTCGACGCCGCCAGGGTCGACGCCTGGATTGTGGTCTCGACGTCAGACCTGCGCTTCCCCAGCTGCGCGACGCCCGACAGTTCGCAGGCGATCAGCACATCTGGCTCCATTTCAATCCACGTTACGGCCACCTGGTCCGGGACCGGCGCGATCGTGGGCGGCCGCCAGGACTGCCTGCCGGCGGTGTGCTTCACGGTAAACCGGTTTCGGTTCGCGACGGTGGCCGGGTCGGTCTCCTCGGCCGCCCCCGAGCTGAATCTGAGCCTGGACTCCCCGATGATTGCCGGGCTTTCGACCTTCACCATGCTCCAGCACTCGCCAGTGCCCGGCGGTGAGGCCCTTGACAAAAGGGTCGCTAGCACGGAAAGTACAGATTCTGGAGACTGAGAGTCCAGGCCGGGCATGCGGATAGGGATTGTCGACGACCACCCACTCTTCCGGCTCGGTCTGCGAAACGCCCTGAGCGAGCATGCTGACGTGCGCGTCCGCTGGGACGTAGCCTCTGCCGGGGAGGCGCGCCGCTGGCTGTCGGAGGCGCCGGTAGACGTCGTACTGATGGACGTGAACCTCGGCGACCTGAGCGACGGGATCGACGCGACGCGGGCCATCGTGCGCGCCCATCCGAACACCCCGGTCGTGATGATGAGCGCGACGGTCGACGACCATGTGGTGTTCGCCGCCGGGAAGGCGGGGGCAGCCGGATATCTGGCGAAGGATGTTCACGCCGAGGAACTGGTGGAGTCGCTACGAGCGCTGCTCGGCGGATCGCGGACCCACTATCGGCGGGCGTCCGTTGACCTCCTGCAGCGTTTTCGCAAGGGTCGGGCGACCAAGAACGGCGGCCGCTCGCTGTATCAGGCGCATCAACTCTTGAGCGGTCGTGAGTCGGAGGTGCTGGCTCAGATCCGTGCCGGTCGCACCAACCGCGAGATCGCTGCCCGCTTGGGGATAGCGCAGACGACGGTCAACAAGCACGTGCAGAAGATTTTGAAAAAGTTGGAAGCGCGGAACCGAGCGCAGGCGGCCTCACTCTACCAGGACGTCGTGAAGCGCACGCTTCCGACGGTCGAAGGGACCAAAGAGGCCTAACCCGGTCGGCTTCGCCAGTGCGAGGTCGTACCCAACTCAAAAATGGTCACTTGTGACCATTGACCGTCAGCGCGGTCGGCCTATCGTTCACGGTGCCCCGGCGGCCGCCACACGTTTCACATCCTGACTTGCGCCACTGGGGCCATGCGGTCCTCGTGCGGCCGGATTTATTACCCGAGGGGAGAGGGGAGGTGCGACGCGGATGGAAGTCAATGAAGCGCTTCGACGCATCCTGGGCGGCCACACGAAGCTCGTCTTGGCGTTGGTGGTGGCTGGTCTGGGCATCGGTCTCGCCGTGCGGTCGGGCCACAGCTTGGCCATCGGGCAGTACGGTGTGCATTCCTGCTCGCGGTGGGCATTCGGTCTAACCCCGTCCGACCCGCCACTGTACTCAGCGACGACCCGGGTTGTGCTGGACACGGCGAACCCCAAGGCGGAGGCCGAGTCCGCCGCGATCGCCTCCACGGCGCGGGCGATTGTGACCAGCCCAGCCCACGTGGCGGCTGCGCTGGCGAAAGTCGGAATTCGGCGGGACGCCGCCACCGTCGCCGCCTGTGATATCAAGCTCCAGCCACTCGGCAGCTCGGCGATCCTTCAAATCTCGGCCAGGGATTTCGACCCGATGCGAGCGGCAGCCCTGGCCAACGCGATCGCCGACGACCTCATCGAAACCAGGCTCGAGACGAGCCGCGGGCAGGCGGTTCAGCTGGTGTCCGACCTGGACACCCGAATCCAGGCCCTGGACGCGAGCATCGGCGACCTCGACTCGCAGGTCGCGGCGCTCGTGAAATCCTCGCTGGCGGCGCCTCCGCCGGCGAACGACTTCACTGCCCGGGCGGTGAGCGCGGACGCCGCGGCTGCGGCGGCGCGAGCCGCGCAGACCGCCAACAGCCTCAGTGCGCTACGGACCCGGCGTGGTGACATGGCCACAGAGAAAGTCGCACTCGAGGCCGAGCGCGAAAACCTGCTGGCCGCCGGCGCCATTCCACCAAAGCCCACCGTGATCGACCCGGCGACGCCGCCGGTCGGCCCCGACCCGACGCAGCGGTTGACCTACGTGGCGCTGGGGCTCCTGCTGGGGCTCACGGCTGGCGTTGGCATAGCTGCCCTGCTCGAAACGGTGCGGCCGACGGTGATCGGCCAGCGGGCCCTGGGGACCGCTCTGGGTGCGCCGGTCCTCGGAGAACTGCCATTCCGCCTGGAGGGTGCGTGATGAGCCGTGAATCGTTAGACCTCGCTGTGCTGGCGTCGCACCTCCGTCTCGCGGCCGAGGCAGCTCAGGTGCAGACCGTCGAGTTGGTGGCGGTGGACCGCTCGGTGGACCTCCTGCCGGTGGCGGAACGTCTCCAGCGGCTGATGAACAATGCCGAGTCGCCCGGGTCCCCTGAGGTTCCCGGGGCACGGTCGGTGCTGGTGCGTCCGCTCATGATGCGGCCTCCGGCAGCGGCCAACGGCCATTCGGGTCCGGCCGGCATCGTGCTGGTGGCGCCATCGACCGTCAAGAAGGCGGACCTCGTTCCGGTATCTGACCTGATCGGAATCACCGGCTGGCCGCTGCTGGGCGTTATCACGTATCGGTCAGCGCCCTTCTGGCGGCGCGGGTTCCTCGGCCGTCGCCTCTCGCCGGGGTCTCAGCCGGACCGCGCCAATCCAATGACGCAGCGCCCCGAAGTCAGCGAGGAAATCGTCGCGCTCGCCGGGACGCGCGACCGCGCTTACCGGAGCGAGGCCTAGTGGCAACCACCGTCGAGGCTGCGACCGGGACGACTGTCGTGCCGTTCGCGGTCACGGAGATCAGCCCGGAGGCGCGCGAGGCCGCGGCGCGGGTCCTCGCCTCCGGCTGGGTCACGACCGGCCCAGAGGTGGCGGAGTTCGAGCGGGAGTTCGCGGCCTGGATTGGTGCCCAGCATGCCGTTGCCGTCTCATCCTGCACAGCGGCCATCGAACTGTCGCTGCGGGCCCTCCGCCTCCCCGCGGGCGCTCGGGTGCTGACCTCCACCATGACCTTCTGTGGCGCCATCCACGCCATCATCCACGCCGGGCTCACGCCGGTACTGGTGGACGTGAACCCGGAGACCTTGATGCCGGATGCGTTCACCACGGCGGCGGCGGTTCGGCGATCGGGCAGGGCACAGGCGATGGTCGTTCTCCACTACGCCGGCTACCCGGCGCCGGTGGAGGAGATGGCGGCGGCGGCCGGTGTGCCGCTCGACCGCGTGGTCGAAGACGCCGCCCACGCCCTGGGCACCCGGGCGGGCGACCGGCCGGTGGGCACCATCTCGATTGCGACCTGCTTCAGCTTCTATGCCACCAAAAACCTGGCGATCGGGGAGGGGGGGATGATCGTCACCTCCGATCCAGAGTTCGCCGATTACGTCCGCCGCGCCCGGTTGCATGGGATGAGCGGGGATGCCTGGAAGCGCTACCTGCCCGGCGCCAGCTGGCGCTACAGCGTGGACGTGCCAGGGCTGAAAGCCAACATGTCCGACGTTCAAGCGGCCATCGGCCGTGCCCAGCTGCAGCACCTGCCGCGCTGGCAGGAGCGGCGGGTCGACCTCGCCCGCCGGTACGACTACCGTCTGGCCGACAAACCCGGACTCCAGACACCGTCGTGGCCGGCGCATGGCCTGCACGCCTGGCACCTGTACGTGATCAAGGTCAAGCCAGCGTTTGGCATGGCCCGCGACCAGTTCATTCGCAACCTGGCGGAGCGCGGCATCCACTGCTCGGTGCACTTCATCCCCGTGCATCAACAGCCGTATTTCCGTCGAGTGCTGGGCAGCGACATCATCGGCCACTTTCCGGCCGCGGACTCCGTCTTCGAAGAGATCGTGTCGCTGCCCCTGTACCCGGCGCTCTCGGATGCCAGCATGGAGCGGGTCTGCCAGGTGATCGCTGAGCTGGCGAATCTATCACCGGCAGGGCGCGGGGAGCGCCGCGAATCGCGGAGCGCGATCCTGTGAGCCGCCTCTCCGAGAGACTCACCCCGCAAGCTCCCGCGTCGGCGCCCGCGGGCTGGCGCTGCCTTATCGTCGGGGCCGGTCAGGCGGGACGCACCATGGCTCGGGATCTTCGTCGGATGCCGGAGTTCGGCATCCGTCCCATCGGCTTCCTGGATGACAACCCGGCCAAGGGCCCGGCCCTTGGCCTCCCGGTCCTGGGCCGAATCAGCGACCTGCGCCGAATCGCGGTGGAGCACGGCGTGGACGTCGTGATCGTCGCCATTCCGTCGCTGCCCGCCGCCCGCATCCGGCTACTCGCGGAAGCCGCATCGGCCGCCGGGGTGGCCGTCCGTTACCTCCCGTCCTTTGTGGCCGCGCTCGAGCGGGACGCGCGCGTCAGCGACCTGCGCCGGTTGCGGGTTGACCGCCTGCTGGGCCGCGAGGAGGTGCACGTCATGCGCATGAACTCGCGGGAGGTCGTCGAAGGCAAACGGGTCCTGGTCACCGGCGCCGGAGGGTCGATCGGCAGCGAGCTCTGCCGGCAGATCAATGGCTTCGACCCGTCTGCCCTCTACATGCTGGACCACGACGAGTCGAACCTGCACCGGCTGCAGATGCAGCTGCATGGCGAGGCGCTGCTCGACACCGACGATCTCATCATGGCCGACATACGAGATCGAGAGCGCATCGACCAGCTCTTCGAGGATCTCCATCCGCAGGTCGTCTTCCACGCCGCGGCCCACAAGCACCTTCCATTGCTGGAGCACAACCCGTGCGAGGGCGTGAAGTCCAACGTGCTCGGCACCAAAACCCTGGTGGAGGCGGCTGATCGGACCGGTGCCGAGCGATTCATCTTGATCTCCACCGACAAGGCCGCCGATCCCACCTCCATCCTGGGCGCCACCAAGCGGCTGGCGGAGATGATCGTGCAGGCGCACCGCAGCAGGCCGACCCGGTTCGCCTCCGTCCGCTTTGGCAACGTCCTCGGCAGCCGCGGGTCGTTCCTGTCCATCCTCTCGGAGCAGATGGAGAACGGCGACGAGGTCACAGTGACGCACCCGGAGGTCACCCGCTTCTTCATGACCGTCGAGGAAGCGGTCGGGCTCGTGATCGAGGCGGCCAGCATGGCCGAGTCGGGCGAGACGTTCGTGCTCGACATGGGTGAGCCCGTCCGCATCGTAGACCTGGTCCGGAACTACGCCGAGCAGGTCCACTTCGGTGAACAGGACGTGCGGATCCGTTTCACCGGCCTGCGGCGAGGCGAAAAACTCAACGAGGCCCTCTTCAGCGAACGCGAGGAGCGGTTCGCCACCGACCACCCGAAGATCTGGGCGACGCGGTCGCGGCCGCTGGCCGACGATTTTGAGTTTCGCCTGGAGGACCTGTTTGTGGCCGCCCAGGCCAACCGGCGCGACGCCGTCCTGTCCTGTCTTTCAACCATCCTGCCTGAGTACACGGCCCCGCCCGCCGATGAGCCGGTCGTGCTGGACGCGCCGTACCCGGACGGCTTCTGATGCGCGCCATCCCGGGCGGTCTCGGAGGCGACCTCCCGCTGGAACGGCGACTGCGAATCATCCGGCGCCGACGCCGGCACCTGGTCCGCTGGGTGACCGGCGCGGCCATCTGGGCGGCGACGGGCCTCATGATCCTGTGGCTCCTGGTGGCCGGCTTTTTCGGGACGCCGCGATGACCGCCGGCGGCCGGCTGCGGGTGGCTCAGGTCATCACCCGCTTTATCGCGGGGGCGGGAGGCGTGGCCTACCGAGGGGCGCTGGCGATCGACCCGCAGCGGTACGCCGTAACCATCCTGTCGGCCGCCGGCGGCGGCTTGCTGGTGCAAGCGGAGCGGGCCGGCTTCGAGGTGGTCCGGCTCGAGCACATGCGCCCGGAGTTGAACCCGTTGCAGGACTGGCAGGGGTTGCGCGAGTTGACCCGCTTGCTGGCCGACCGCCGGTTCGATCTCGTGCACACGCACAGCTCCAAGGCCGGAGCCCTGGGCCGGCTGGCGGCGTGGCAGGCCGGGGTGCCGGCCATCGTTCACACGTTCCACGGCTTTCCGTTCCATGCCTTCCAATCGTGGCCACGGCGAGCTGCGTACATCAACGCCGAGCGCCGGTTGGGACGGATCACGGATGCCTTCTTGGCGGTCGGCGCCTCGGTGGCGGCGGAGGCGATCCGGCTCGGGATCGCCCCACCGGACCGGGTGCGCGCCATCAGCAGCGCCATCGACGCACACACCATCCCGGTCTCCGCCGAGAGCCGCCAGGCGGCCCGGCGACTGTTGCGGGTGCCGCCGGACTGTCTCCTGGTGGGGACGGTCGGCCGGCTCGACTCGCAGAAGAGCCCGGAGGACCTGGTGGCGGCCATCGCCAGCCTGCGGCCCGATGTCCGCGCGGTCTGGATCGGCGATGGGCCCCTGCGCGCGCGCGTGCAGGAGATGGTGGACCGCCTCGGCCTGGCAAACCGGTTCCAGCTGCTGGGCGAGCGCGACGATGTGGCCTGGCTCCTCCCCGGTCTGGACGTGTTCGCCATGGCAAGCCTCTACGAGGGTCTTCCCTGCGCCCTGGTCGAGGCGATGGTGACCGGCATCCCGGTGGTAGCCACGACCGTCAATGCCGTTCCCGAAGTGGTCGTCCCGGGGAAGACTGGGTTGCTGGTCCCGCCCCGCGCCCCGGCCGCGCTGGCGCGCGCCATCGGCTACCTCCTGGATCATCCGGCCCGCGCGCACGCCATGGCCCTGGCGGCCCGGCAGCATGTGGGCGACCGGTTCAATGCCCAAGAGCTCGGTCGTGACCTTGCCGACACCTACGAGCAGGCGCTGGCCATGGCCCGGCCGCGGTCCGCGTGGGCGCTTCCCGCCGTGGCGCGAGTGCCGGCCGCCGGGCTGGGCGCCATCCGAGGCGGAGAATGACGCGCCAGCTGGTGGAGTCTGGCGGTCAGCTGATCGAGGTCGTATCGGCGCTGCCATGGGTCTCCCGGCTGATCGAAGAAGCGGCCCAGGGCGAGCTCCGCGTGGCGTCACCCGGCGCCATGCCATCGGTCGTGGTGCGCATCGAAGGCGTTCGGGACGCCTTTGATCTCCGAGGCTTCGATGTCCTGACGCGGGGGGCGTGGCAGCGGGAGGGGGAGGCGATCCTGCACGACGTGTGCACGTCCGGATTCGACCTCCATGTCGCTCCCCGGCCTGGCCAGGTGACGTTCAGGTTTCGCTGGCGGCCGCCGCTCCGGAGCCGGGCGGCGGCCTGGGCGCTCCCCACTCGTTTTCGGTTGCTGGTGCGTGCAGTCCTGCTCCAGTACCCCGCGCTCTGGTGGGCTGGCGTCAGCGGGCTCGCTCCATTGCATGTCTCGGCGTGCATCGCCGGCGCGGCTCGGCCCCTGCTCGCGGGCCCCAGCGGCGTCGGCAAGTCGACTCTGGTCAGCCACGAGCTGCGCGCGGGGGGCCGGGCGACGTGCGACAACCTGGGCGTCGCCGACGGCACTTCGGTGTGGGGCGTGGTCGAGCCCCTGCGTCTCGAGCATGCGATCGGCCGCCCGACCACTCACGGGCGGCACGAGGTGCGGATGCGCGGCAGGCTTCCGTGTCTCGTTCCCGACCGGGTGGTCGTGGTGCGCCGCGGACTGCAGGAGCTCCCCTTCGTGCGGTCTTGCGACTCTACCACGGCCACCCGATCGCTCGTGACCGGGACCTACATGGCCGGCGAGCTGCGGCGGTACTGGTCCTTGGCGGCCACCCTGGCGTCGGCCACCGGGGCCGGTCCCGCCCATCCGCCAGTCGCCGAGGTCGCCGCCCAGTTCGCCAACCGGCTCCCGTGCTTCGAGCTTGTCCTCGGCCGCCGGCCGCGCGCCTCGTTGGCCGATCTGCTTCAACGGCTGGAGTCGATCGCATGATCGGGGTCGACATCATCGCCGCCGGCGACGAAGGGCAGGCGCTGTCCACCTCGGCGAGAGTGTTCGACAGTCCGGAATCGCCCGCCGACCTGGCGACCATCGCGGTGCTGGAGCGTGGCGTCCGGGACGCCGACCTGGCTGCGCCTCCCGTGGTGCTGCCCGACTTCCACCACAAGTCCAACATGGAGATGCCCTCCAGCATCGCGGTCGCCACCCGCGAGACCATCCGGCCCACCCTGACCAGCGCCTCCTTGAACTGCGGCATGGCGCTGATCGCGCTTCCCATGGAGCGGCCGAGCGGCGCGGCGATTGCCACCTTCTACCAGCGGGTCAAAACGCGGTATCCCTTCCCACCCAGGCACCGCCTCGAGTTGACAGGGAGGGACGTCCTCCGTTGCGCGGAAGAGGGCGGCTGGTTCGCCGTGGATCGCTGCGGGATCGACCCTGCCGAACTGGACCGGGTGGAAGCCCAGAGCCGGCTCGACCTGGAGCCGTACGGAGGCGCGCAGCGCCTGCGTCGGGAGCTGCCGTGGCTGGTGGTTCAGCTCGCCCGGCTGCGTTTCGGGACGGTCGGACCCAGCAACCACTTCGTCGAGCTGCAAGAGGTGGAGGAGATCCTCGACCCGGTAGTGGCCAGCCGGCTGGGCGTGCACCAGGGCCAGGTGACCCTCCAGTACCACGCGGGCGGCGGGGCCCTGACGGGAGAGCTGGGGGCGCTGTTTGGCCGCCGCAAGCACTCATCCCTGGCCCTGCAGCTGGTGCGAGCGACTCAGCGTCCCATCTACCACCTGGCGTCGGCCCGTTCCCTGGCCGAGCTGCGGCAGCGTTTCTCTCTCTATTTCTCGCGTGACTGCCCGGCGGTGCCAATCAACGGCGACGAGGGCCGCCGCCTGATGCTGGCCAACGCCGCCGCCATGAACTATGGCTTTGCCTTCCGGCTCGCCACCTATGCCAGCCTGGGCGCACTGGCGCGGGAGGCTTTCGGCGGCGATGGCCCTCAGCTGGTCGTGGACTCGCCTCATAACTCGATTTACGAGGAGGAGGTCCGAGGAGCGCCGGCGGTTGTCCATCGCCACAACTCGTGCCGCGCCTTCCCCGCATCGAAGATGGTCGGCCATCCGGTGTTCGCTGACACCGGCCAGCCGGTGCTGCTTCCCGGGTCGCATCGCACCTCTTCCTATTTGTGTGTCGCTGCCGAGGGCTCGGCCCGGAGCCTGCACTCCGCCTGCCATGGGGCGGGGAGCACGATCACGCAGTTTGCCCAGCGCGGCCTGTCCGGCCTCGACCCGAGCGGCCACACCACGGTTCGGTACGACTACGCCCACGCCGAGCCGGAGACCGTCCGGCACCTCGACGACCGCGGCGTCGATGCGGCGCTCGCCATCTTGGTCAGGAACGACCTCGTCCGGCCGGTCGCCCGCTTGCGACCGTTTGCGGTGCTGAACTGATGATGGCGCCCACGCGGTCCGACTGGTGGTGGGAGCTCATGCCTCCGGGGGCCATTCGGATCGATGTCCCGAGGTCCCGTCCGGGGCGCCGGCGCTTGCCCGAACGCCTGCGAGAGCTGGCCCGTGGAGAGCAAGTCGTGCTCTGCGACCCATCCCCTGGATCGCCGCGCCGCTGCCGGAGGCTGGCCGACGCCGCGGGTCTGGAGATCGACCGCGAATACCTTCTCCTGCCGTCCATTCACGCTCCCGCCTACCTGGTGCAGGACCGTCCAGCGGCGCTTTCCTATCTGTGGTCGGCGGTGCTGGCCGTCCCGCCGGGTCGGGCCCGATCGGCGCTGCTGATTGACCTCGGGCTTCGCTTGACCCGCCGGTTCGCCGCCTGGACGCTGGTCGGCAGGGCGGCTCCGCGGGTGGTCCTGGCGAGGCGTCCATGATCGCCAGGGCTTCGGCGCCGCCGGAGTCGCTCCCGTATCCGGTGGTCACCCTTCGCCGCCGGTCGCTGGCCGACTTCATCGACTCCGACGCCATCGAGACCATCGTGGTCGGCTCTTCCAAAGACCCAAACCCGAAGCTCACCGTCCTGCTGATCCCCGAAGGCAGCGGGCAGCCCAGGTTCGCTCTGAAAGTGCCAACCACCGATAGGGCTGCGGCGGCGCTGGAGGGCGAAATGCGGGTGCTCCTGGCCCTGCGCGGGCGCTGCGCCGAGCCGGCGCGGTCGACCATCCCTCGCGTCGTTGGCCAGGTCGAAATGGGTGGGCGCTGGGGCCTGCTCATGAACGCGTTGCCCGGCGTGACCATGACCAGCCGGTACCACGGGTGGCGGCACACGGCCCGCCCAGGGGCCGTCGCCTCCGACTTCGCGCTGGCGGGCGCCTGGCTCGCCGAATTCCACCGGGCCACCGCCGGACCGGCGATGGCCCTGGAGATGGACCAGGGAATCGGCGTTCTCCTCGCCGGCCGCTTTGGGGCTGTCGCCGGCATGGACTCCACGCTTCGGGAGCTCGATGCCATCTACGCCCGCCTGCGTGAGCATCGAACGCCTCGCACCGCGGTGCATGGCGATTTCTGGTATGGGAACCTGTTGATTGCCGAGGGCGCCGTCTCCGGGGTGGTGGATTGGGAGGCCGGGTCCGTCCTCGGTGAGCCGGCCCGCGACCTGGTGCGCTTCGCGTCCACCTATGCCCTCTACCTGGACCGGCATACCCGGCCCGGGCACCTTGTGGTCGGGCACCGCGGCTTGCGCGCGGGCAGCTTCGGCGGCGGCCTCGTTTACGCCATGGAGGGCGCGGGCTGGTTTCCGGATCTCTTTCGTCATTTTGTTGAGGAGGGGCTGGCTCGCCTGGGCGCCTCCCCTGGGTGCTGGCGAGATGCCGTGCTGGCCGGAATCGCCGAAGTGGCTGCCACCGCCGACCATCCGGGCTTTGCCAGCGGCCACCTCCAGCTCTTTCAGCGGCTGGCCGGCCTGCGGCCGCCAGACACGTGGACATCGTGATTGCCACCATGGCGCTCCGACGGCCCACCGCGCGTGTACAGACACCGGTGCGCGCCACGGGAGAGCGTCTGGCGGCCGGGGCGCTCGCGCTGGCTGTGGCATTGATCCCGTTGCAGCGTCCCGCTGGCCCTGGGAATGCGGCACCAGCGGACATCTTTCTGGCTTTGGCCGTGGTGGCCACCCTGCTCTGGGCCGGATACCTCCCGCAAAAACTCCGCGCTCCCTATGCGGCCTCCCTCGGCATCCTGGTGGCGGCGGGCGGGCTGGCCGCCCTGGCCGGCGCTGACCCAGGCGCCGGTCTGCTGGCCCTGGTGCAGGACCTCTTCCTCCTGGCGTGGGCCCTGGCGGTGGCCAACGTGGCAAAGTCGTCGGCTTCGCTCGGCGTGATCGTGCGGGTGTGGGCCTGGAGCGCCATCGGATGGGCCGGCCTGATGGTCTTCGCGGTGGAGCGGGGCTACACCGGGCTGGCCGGCATCACCGACCAGTACGGCGGGCGGGCCGCCCTCACGTTCACCGACGCCAACATGGCGGCCAGCTACTTCGTCGTCTCGTTTATGGTCATCTGGGCAACCGGCTATCCCCGAGCTCGCCCGTTACGGATCGCCGCGTACGCGCTCCTCGTGGCGGCGCTGGCGCTCACTGGTTCGAACGGTGGGATCATCGCCCTCACTCTGGGCGTCGCCATCGCCACCGCCGCCGCCGTCGCCAAACGCCTCGGGGCAGTGGCGGCCGTCGCGTCGGTCTTCCTGGTCGCGGGGGTCCTGGTCGCCTCCTTTTCCCTTGCCCCACCAACACAGATCCAGCGGTGGGCGAATCAGAGTGGCCAACCGCTGCTCGTGGACTCAATCGGGCGGAGCGGTGCGAGTCTGCAGCAGCGCCGCCTCTTGCTCCAGGAAGCGACCTCGCTGCTGGGCGATGCTGGCCTGGTTGGGTCGGGCCCGCGATCGACGAAGACGCAGCTGGCCAGCAGCCAGGCGAGCTTCGTGAAGCAGGCGCACAACGATTACATCGCGGCGGTGGTCGAGCGCGGACTGCTGGGCGGTGTGGGCCTGCTCGCCTTGATCGCCTCGATCGTCCTGAGGACCTCGACGGTGGCATTCTCCCGGTTGACCGCTGGGGTCGCCGCCGTAGTGCCGCGCGCCCATGCCTTGCTGGGCGCCATCGGCGCCCTGGCGGTGTCCGCCTTCTTCTACGAGGTCTTGCATTTCCGCCATGTCTGGGCATTGCTGGCCGTCATCGCCGCGGTGCACCTGTGGGGGAGGGACGAGGCACGGTCCGCTTCCTGACTCGCCACTGGCGGAGCCCGGTCCTCGAGAATCTGGCGGCTCGCATCGCCGCTCTGGTTTCGCTGGGGCTCGCCACCCTGCTGGTGGCCAGGGTCAGCGGCCCGGCCGGGGTCGGCATTTATGCCTTGCTGCGAGTCTTACCCGGGCTGGTCGGGGTCGTGCTCTCGGCCGGACTTCCGGGCGCGGTGGCATTCTTCCTGTCCGGTCCGGCACGGTCGGACCGACGGCTGCCGTTGACGCTGCTCTCGATGGCGGCGGTGGCGGGGACGGTGGGAGCGGCACTGTGGGCGCTGGCAGCTCCCGTTCTGACCCACGTTTTCTTTCGCGGCGTCTCGTCCGCTCTGGTGGCGGTCGCCGGCCTGATCGTCCTGACGAAGCTCTTCGTGGCCACCTCCAAGTCATCGTCCCAGGGGAGCGGGGACCTCCACGGCAGCAACCGGATCATCGTGCTCGAGGAGCTAATGTTCCTGGCTGTCTACGTCGGGCTCCTCGGGATCGGAGCCCGAGGCCCGTTGGCGATCGTCACCGGTCTCATCCTGGCCGACCTCGGCACCGGCCTGGTCGGCTGGACGCGCCTGAGTCGGAGAGATTTCTTCCAATCGGTGGGGCGTCCGTCGCTATCGCTGGCCCGCCGGGTGGCCAGCTTCGGTATCCGGGGACAGGTGGGCGGCGTCATCGCCTTGCTGAATTTGCGACTCGACTTCGCCATCCTGGGCGCGCTGGCCGGACCGGCCACCCTCGGCACGTATGCCGTGGCGTCGAAATACGCCGAACTGGTGCGCCTGCTCCCGCTCGCCCTTTTCTGGGTCTTCTATCCCCGGTACGCCAGCGACGGGCACCTGGTGGCGGCCCGCCGGGCGCGGCAGCTGATCCCCCGTTCGGGAGGCCTGGTGGCCACCGGGGTTCTTCCCCTGGCGCTGGGCGCGATCTTCCTGATCCCGGCCGTGTTCGGGGCCGCCTTCACGGCGGCGATCCTGCCGGCGCAGATCCTGCTGATCGGGCTGGCCGGGGAAGGGGTGGGTGGGGTCATCACGGCCTTCCTGTATGGCACCGGCCGGCCTGGGCTGAATTCCCTGGCCTACGGCGTCGGCCTGGTGGGAACCGTCGGGCTCGACCTCCTGCTCATCCCGCGCTACGGCGCGGTCGGCGCCGCCATTGCCTCCAGCGTCGCCTACCTGACCACGACGGCGCTGCTGGTGACCATCTTCTGGCTCGTGACGCGCGCCCGCCAGGTTTCGCTGGCGGCGCCCGGGCTGCCGGAGGTGGGCTGAGCCATGGGCCGTCCGGGAATCCCGCCCAGCCAGGCCCGGCGCGCCCTCGACCTGGCGCTGGCGCTGACGGCGCTGCCGCTGTTGTCGCCGCTATTGGCGGCCGTCGGGATTGCCGTCCGGCTGACCAGTCCGGGTCCGATCATCTATCGGCAACCGCGCGTGGGCCAAGGCGGAGAGCCGTTCAACATCTACAAGTTCCGATCCATGCGCGATGACGCGCCTGGGCCGGAGGTGACCGCACCCCAGGACTCGCGGGTCACTCCGTTGGGAGAGTTCCTCCGCCGCACGAGTCTCGATGAACTGCCTCAGCTCATCAACGTGCTGCGCGGTGAGATGACGCTGGTTGGCCCGCGGCCCGAAAGCCTGGCGCTGGCCGCCCGCTACCCGGCCGAGTACCAGTTCGTGTTCCAGCACCGGCCCGGCCTGACCGGTCCCGTCCAGGTGCGACTCCGTGACCAGGACATTCTGCCGCGGGACGTCGAAGACCTGGAGGCCTACTATCTGCGCCGCCTGCTCCCGGCGCGGGTCGCCATCGACCGCGCCTACCTGGCCAACCCGACGCTCACTCGGACCATCGGGCTGCTCATTGAGACGGCAGCCTACCTCATCAGGCGGCCGAAAACGCGACCACCAGCCCAGACGGTCGAGGCAGCGCCATGACGCGCCCGGGGAGGGGTGGCACCGTGCCGGGGACGCGGCTCGTCCTGGGCGCCTGGCTGGCGGCGATGCTCCTGGCGAACAGCACGCCTGCCCAGGCGGTGGCCCCCACGCTGTTCGTCGATAAGAACAACAGCGGCTGCTCGGACAGCGGTGCCGGGACCCAGACGCAGCCGTTCTGCACCATCTCCAAAGCGGCGTCCGTGGCGGTGGCCGGGCAGACCGTGGTCGTGAACGCCGGCCAGTACGCCGAGGACGACAATCCGGCGAACTCCGGGACGTCGACGGCCCCGATCGTGTTCACGGCGGCGACCGGGGCCGCGGTCACCATCCTGGGGCAGACGAACGGCTGGACCATTTCCGGCAAGAGCTTCATCAAGGTCCATGGGTTCGCCATCACCCAGACCACCGGGCCCGGCATCGCCATCAGCAATTCCTCGAATATCACGATCGACAGCAACCACGTGTCGTTTGCGGGACAGCCGATCAGCGGCCTGTCCGCGAAGGGCATCCAGGTCACCGGGAGCTCCAACACGCTGATCGTCGGCAACCAGACCGACCACAACAGCGACGCCGGAATCTCGTTGGGAAGCGGCAACACCGGCATCGAGATCAGGAACAACGTCAGCTTCACCAACGCGTCGCAGTTCGTGCGGATCGCTCCCGGGATCGAGACCTCCTCCGGCGGCACCACGATCGACGGCAACATCACCCACGACAACGAGGACTCCGGGATCAATGTCTACACCGGGGCCACCAACAATCTCATCTTCAACAACGTCTCCTACCACAACAGCGACCACGGCATTGACACGCTGAACGCCACCGGGCAGCGCTACATCAGCAACACCGTCTACAACAACGTGACCTCCGGTCTCAACGTGGAGGGAAACTCCAGCGGGGCCACCCTCGAAAACAACATCGCGGTCGACAACGGCATCAACAGCCCGCGCACCGTGGGGGACATCCGGGTCGACCAGAATTCGGTTGCCAACACGGTCATCGACTACGACATCCTTTTCAACCACTCGACCGGGTTCACCGTGGTTGCCTGGAACGGCGTCAGTTACACCACGCTGGCGGCGTTCCAGGCCGCCGTCCCCAGCCAGGAGGTGCATGGCATCTCCCGGGACCCCATGTGGAAGTCGACGGGGACCGGCGACTTCCACCTGGTGGAGGGCTCGCCCGCCATCGACTCGGCCAACTCCGGCGTCAGCGGGGAGTCGCTCACGGACGCCGACGGCAACCCCCGGATGGACGACCCCATGACCCCGAACACCGGCATCGGCCCGCGGACCTACGACGACCGCGGTGCCTATGAGTTCCAGCCCCCACCGAACACGCCGCCGGTAGCCGCCCTGACGGTCACCCCGTCCTCCGGGGTGGCTCCGCTGGCGGTCACCGCCGATGCTACGGCGTCCACCGACACCGACAGCACTCCGATTTCGACGTACTCATTCAACTTTGGCGACGGCACGACGGTTGGGCCCCAGAGTGCGTCGAAGGCGACCCATACATATATATCTGGGGGCACCCTCACGGTCACGGTGACCGTGACCGACACCGGCACCCTATCGTCGACGGCCAGCAAGACCGTGACGGTCGACGCAGCGCCAGTAGCTGCCTTGACGGTCGCGCCCGCCTCAGGCGGCGCGCCACTCTCCGTAACAGCCGATGCCTCAGCGTCCACGGACACGGACGCCACGCCGATCTCCAGCTACAAGTTCGATTTCGGAGACGGGACCGTGGTCGGTCCGCAAACCGCGGCTACGGCGACGCACACCTACGCGGGGGCCGGCAGCTTCACAGTGACGGTGACGGTCACGGATACGGCCGGCCTGGCGTCGACCAAGAGCGCCACGGTGTCGGTGTCGGACTCGCCGCCGGTGGCTGCCCTCACCGTGATACCGACATCGGGCGCCGCGCCCCTATCGGTGACGGCTGACGCCTCGGCCTCCACCGACACCGATGCCACCAAGATCGCCAGCTACACCTTCGCCTTCGGGGATGGAACCCCCACGGTCGGCCCCCAGGCGGCGGCGACCGCGACCCACACCTATCAGGGGGCCGGCACCTACACGGTGACGGTGACGGTCACGGACAGCGCCAGCCTCTCCTCGATCAAGAGCGTCACGGTCTCGGTGTCGGACTCGCCGCCGGTGGCCGCCCTCACGGTGACGCCCGCATCGGGCGGGGCACCGCTGACCGTAACCGCCGATGCCTCGGCATCGACCGATACCGATACCACCGGCATCGCCAGCTACACCTTCAACTTCGGCGACGGCACGCTGGTTGGACCTCAGAGTGCCAAGACAGCCGCCCATACGTACCCGGGCGCTGGGACCTTCACGGTGACGGTGACGGTCACGGACACCGCCAGCCTCTCGTCGACGAAGAGCGTCACGGTGTCGGTATCGGACTCGCCGCCGGTGGCCGCCCTCACGGTGACGCCCACCTCGGGCGGGGCGCCGCTAACGGTGACCGCTGACGCCTCGGCCTCCAGCGACCTGGACACGACCGGGATCAAGAACTACACCTTCGACTTCGGCGAGGCACCGGTGGTCGGGCCCCAGGCCGGGGCCACCGCCAGCCACACCTACCAGGGCGCCGGCACCTTCACGGTCAAGGTGACGGTTACGGACACCGCGGGCCTGACGTCGACCAAGAGCGTCACGGTTGCGGTGTCGGACTCACCGCCAGTCGCCGCTCTCACCGTGACGCCTACGTCGGGCGGCGCCCCGTTGACGGTAACTGCCGACGCCTCGGCCTCCAGCGACCTGGATACCACCGGCATCAAGAATTACACCTTTGACTTCGGCGATACCACGCCGGTGGTGGGGCCCCAGGTCGGGGCCACCGCGACGCACACCTACTCCGGGGCGGGCACCTTCACGGTCAAGGTCACGGTGACCGACACCGCTGGCCTGACGTCCACCAAGAGCGTCGCGGTCTCGGTGTCGGACTCGCCGCCGGTGGCGGCGCTGACCGTGACGCCCGCCTCGGGCGCGGCGCCCCTGTCGGTGACCGCTGACGCGAGGGCGTCCACCGACAACGACACCACGCCGATCATGAGTTACAAGTTCGACTTCGGGGACGGCACCGCGCTGGTCGGTCCGCAGTCGGCGGGAACGGCAGCGCACACCTACGCCGGCCCAGGCGCCTTCACGGTCACCGTCACCGTCACGGACACCGCGACCCTGTCATCCACGAAGACGGCCAGCGTCGCGGTGGCCGACTCGCCCCCGGTGGCGGCCCTGACGGTGACGCCGGCCTCGGGCACGGCTCCCCTCACCGTCACGGCCGACGCATCCGGGTCGAGCGACCCCGACTCCACCAAGATCGCCAGCTACACGTTTGACTTCGGCGACACCACCGTGGTGGGCCCCCAGTCGGCTTTGACCGCCACCCACCAGTAC
>VBID01000238.1:1773-3578 GCA_005880615.1 Chloroflexota bacterium | reverse complement strand
CGATGTCGGCTACCGGAAGCCCGGACTGCTGGAGTTGTACGAGGAATCTAAGCCACCGACCCAGATTGAGCAGTCCAGGCAGCGCACCGAGCGGTTGTCACCTCAAGAACTGCGGCAGCACGAACCTGCGCTTCGAGATGAGCGCCTGGCCGCGGTGCTCTATCCCGACGCTGCGCAAGTCAACGCGGCACGGGTCACGCGGCAGGTGGCGCGCGTTGCCGAGCTGACAGGCGTTGAGATTCGCGTGAATGAGCCTGTGCATCGTCTGGTCCGCGATGGCGAAAGGATCGGCGCCGTACATACGGGCAGCACCGTATACCATCCCGGCCTGGTGGTCGTTACTGCCGGTGCATGGAGCGGTGACTTGGCTTCGT
The DNA here is from genome assembly GCA_005880615.1 of Chloroflexota bacterium. Lineage (GTDB taxonomy): Bacteria > Chloroflexota > Dormibacteria > CF-121 > CF-121 > CF-121. The sequence goes on along the minus strand of VBID01000238.1, from coordinate 3,204 downwards.
CGGTTGGCCTGCAACTTCCCACCCGGCCGGTCAAAGGGCAGCTACTTCTTGCCGACTGCCTAGTGTCTCCGGTAAGGACGCCGATGCACTACGGCGAGGCTCTCCTTGCACCTCAGGCGGGCGGCAGGCTAATGCTCGGCGTCACCATCGAGGAAGTCGGATTTGACGAGCGCGTGACGGTCGCCGGCGTGCGTGCGATCCTGGAACGAACTGCCGCCCTGGTGCCGGGCCTCGATGAATTGCCTCTCTACCGTGCTTGGTCAGGGCTTCGGCCGGCAACGCCCGACGAGCGGCCTTACATGGGACCATTGCCGCCGATCCGGAATCTGTGGGTGAGCACGGGGCACTACCGCAAGGGCATTCTTCTAGCCCCGCATTGCGCCAGGCTGCTGGCTCGGTCAATCCTCGCGGATCGCCTGGATGACGAATTGGCGCCGTTCAAGCCGACGCGGGGGTTAAGGACCTAAGCCGGCATATCGCGGTCGGCGAGTCCGATTTGCGCCCCCCTGCGAGGGGTCGAAATTGACCGAGGACGAAGCCATGCAGCTACACCGTCTGTACGTCGGCACCATCGGTGAAGGATCGTTCCGCAGCACAGATGGGGGCGAGACATTTGTCCGCGCCTGCAGCGGCATATTCGTTGAATGTCATGTCCGTGCCCTGGTCGCGCATCCACGCGACCCGCGCACGCTGTACCTCGGTAGCGAGCTGGGCCTGTTCCATAGCACCGACGGTGCGGAGAGCTGGACCCGCGTCGAATCCCCACTCAACGGGCTGCAAATCTGGTCGTTGCTGCTGTTGCCGCACGTCGATGGCACGATCCTGGCCGGAACTTGTCCATCGCGGCTGTTTCGGTCGGAGGACGGCGGTCGCACTTGGAGCGAGCCTCCGGTGGGCATCGTCCAGGACTGCCGAGGACTCATCCACACACGCGTCACCACGCTGGTAAACGATCCCAGCGAGCCGGACACCGTCTGGGCCGGAGTGGAGATCGACGGCCTGTATCGCAGCCGGGACCGCGGCCAGACCTGGCGCAAAGCCGGCCGCGGCTTGAGTTCGGAGGACATTCACGCCTTGGCGATCGTGCCGGGGAATGATCGTCCAAAACAACTCGTGGCCGCCACCAACAATGACCTGAATCTGAGCACGGATGACGGCGAGGTCTGGCAGCCGCAGCAAATCAATCGCTCCCTGCCCTGGTCGTATTGCCGGGCCCTGGCCCAGAAGTGCGGCCGGCCCGAGGTTCTCTTCCGGGCCAACGGCGACGGTCCGCCGGGCAGCGCCGGAGTCATCGGCCGCTCGATCGACGGCGGCCGGACCTGGCAAGCAGTCCAGATGCCGGGCCGGGCGAACAGCACGATCTGGAATTTTGCCGTGCATCCCGCCGATCCTGAGCTGATCTACGCCAGCAGTGTTAGCGGCGAGCTGTAC
>VBID01000238.1:0-1748 GCA_005880615.1 Chloroflexota bacterium | reverse complement strand
CGACTGCACGATTCCAAAGGAGAGGAAGGCTGCTCCATGCTCGAATTTACGCGACGCAATCTGCTTGGCAAATCTGGCCTTGCCAGAGCGATCCGAATCCGTGATTGCGGTCGGCTCTTGGCGGGCGCGCTCTTGGCCCTAAGCTGTTCGACGGGGACCCCTGCTGCCGAGCATTCGCGAATGCCGCTGCTCATGCCCGACGACTTCAGCGAGCTGAACCTCGTCGCCTGGCGCGTCGAGCTCGGCACGGCGGACCCGAGCAACCCGCTCATCGAGGGCGATCAACCTTGGGACGCCGGCGGCGTCGGCATCCACGGATCGGTATTCAAAGACCCCATCGACAAACTCTGGAAAGCGTACCTGGTCTGCACCCCGGCCGAAGACTTTCCGGAGAAGCAGGCGGAGAATACCGGCAAGCCTTGGGCCTCGGAAAACGCCGCCCATCGGCGGGTCTGCCTCTTCGAGAGCAAGAACGGCATTCACTGGACGCGGCCGAAGCTTGCCAACGTCTCTTTCGGCAAGCACGAGCGGACTAACATTATCTTCGATGTCACCGACGGCGTGTCCGCGTACTCGTCGATGCTCGTCGATCCAGCTAACCGCGACTGGCCCTACGCGATGTTCGTCCTCCGCGAGAGCTGGGGCGCCGTGAAAGGGAAGGCACCGCAGGGAAATACGGCAGTTACGTTGCTTATTATCGCCTCGGCTCGCCGCGGCAACCGACCGATCACGTCCCCGTGTATGAGGACTTTCCGCGGCGGAGTTGCTACCGGGCCGTCAGCCGCGACGGCTGGAAATGGCAGCGCGACGAGGTGATGCTGCTGACCGCCGACGAGCGCGATCACCGTGATACGCAGTATCAGGAGTGCGTGCCGCACAAAGTCCCCGGCGGCTACATCGGCATGATCACGATGTACCTGCCACTGACGCAGACACTGAACCTCCGGTTGGCGGCGTCGCGCGACGGCCGCCGCTGGTGGTTCCCCGACCGCCGGCCGTGCTTCGACAACGCGCCGCTCGGGGACTACGGCGGCGGCATGATCTGGCAGAGCCAGTATCCGATCGTGGAGAACAATCGCCTTTACATTTACTATGGCGGCACCGAGGGACCGCACCGGCAAATCTCCGATAGCCGCGCCCCGTCCAAGCAAATCGGTTACCTGGAAAACGTCATCGACCACGGCGCCCATTTCTTGCCGTTCAACTCGGCCCTGTGCCGCGTCTCCTGGCGTTACGACAGGCTGTATGCACTGGCGTCCGCCGCCGGCGGCCCGACGATTGGAACAGCCGTCACCAAGCCGCAATCTCTCGACGGCAAGAAGCTATCCCTCAACCTCCTCACGCGGCCGCCGAAGAAGTCTGACAAACCACACTTCGACGAAGGCTACGTTCAGGTCGAGCTATTGGATGCGCAGGACAAACCGCTGCCGGGATTCACGCGCGGCGAGTGCACGCCGCTGAACGGCGACCACCAGGCCCTTCCGGTGAAATGGACCGGCGGCGACATGGCGCCGAGCACGGCGAAAAAGGCCAAGTTCTATCTGAAGCGGGCCTTCTTGTACGGATTTGAATTCACTGAATGAGGGTTTTTGCACGCCTTCGCGTCGGCGACGGTGCCGAGATCGAGCCGGACACCTTCTATCGGTGGGTCGAGCTGCGCGCAGACGACCTGCCGCTTTCTGCCGCCGGCAGGTGGCAGGAAACTGTTGCAACTATTTAAATGAGCATGCCTTACGGAAATTCGCCAA
>VBID01000075.1 GCA_005880615.1 Chloroflexota bacterium | reverse complement strand
GCGGGCGCGGCATCCCGAGCAAGTCCGCTGACCGGAGGAGGAACCTGGGCCACCAGGCTCGCTGGCGGGTCCAGCAGGAGCGTCCCTTGATCGCCATCCAGCAGCGCGGGCTGTCCGTCTTCTACGATGTCCATCAGCCCCGCGATCCCGACGACGGCGGGGAGGCCAAGGGCACGGGCCAGGATTGCCGTGTGCGCGGTCGCGGTGCCCTGCTCGGTCGCGAAGCCGACCACCAGCTCACGGTCCAGGCTGGCCGTCTGCGAGGGCGCCAGGTCGCGGGCCACCAGGATGGACGGCTGCGCCGGCGGCGGGCCCTCGGTCAAGCCCCGCAGCGCACGGCGGATCTGGGCGACTACGTCGTGCACGTCCGCCGCCCGCGCCTGGAAGACCGGATCCGGTGACCCGCGCAGCATGGCCGCAAAGGGCTCCAGCGCCTGCTCGACCGCGTCGTCGGCCAATCGCCCCTGCGCGATCAACGCCAGCGCGCCATCGAGCAGCGCCGGATCGTCCAGCATGAGGGCCTGGGCGTCCAGGATGCCGGTCTCGGCGGTGGCCCCACGCGCTCGGAGGCGATCGCCCTTGGCGGTGAGGCTGGCCTTGACCTCCTCCAGCGCCGTCATCAGCCGGCCCGGGGCAGCGGGGCCCGAGAGGTCGGTCGCGGCGCCGGCGATGACCGTCTCGGTCCAACGCCAGATGGGGGCCACGACCCGACCCGGAGCGGCGGCGATCCCCTGCAGTTGCAGTCGCGCAGGGCTACTCGTTGAAGTCACGGTCGACCAGGTCGCTCAGCGCCGCGATGGCATCGCCAGCGTGCGGGCCTTCGGCGCGGACGACGATGGTCGTGCCCTGGGTGACGCCCATCGAGAGGACGCTGAGGATGCTCTTGGCGTCCCTAGGCACGCCATCCTTGAGGACCTCAACCCGGGTGTCCTTGAATCGGGCCGCGGTCTGCACGAAAAGCGCGGCCGGCCGCGCGTGCAGGCCGACCTTGTTGGTGATGGTCAGCGGTCGCTCCAGCGTTCCCTCCTCCTTCTTGCTAGCGTAGTCTGCCCTGCCTTGCCCCATCGGTCAAGCGCAGAATGACGAGGGAGGAGCATGGCGATGGCGGTTCGCTCGAGCCAGTCACCCGTTCGGCCGCTGGCGGCCGACCGATCCGTGTCTCGCCTGCTCGAGGCCTTCGAGCGGGTACCGGTGGCGGCCACCATTCGGCGGGCGGAAGACCTTCCCCAGGCGCTGGCCTCGCCCGTGCCGGCCATCTTTTTCCTGCGCGCCCCGGCCTTTCACCTCGGACCGCTGGTGTGGGCGGTACAGGCGCGCGGCAAGATGGCGTTCGTCCACATCGACCTCATCGCCGGGCTGGGCAAGGACCGGGCCGGCGTGGCCTTCCTGGCTCGCGAGATCGGTGTCAACGGCATCGTCAGCTCCCACGGGAACCTGATCGCCGCCGCCAAGGCCGACCGCGTGATCGCGGTCCAGCGGCTGCTGCTGCACGATGACCTGGGCCTGCCGTCGGCGCTGACGGCGATTGAACGCGCCCAGCCGGACATTGTCGAGGTTCTGCCGGGGGTGATCTTTCCGGAGATCGCCGATCTGCTTCGCGGTCGGGTCGCCGCCCCCATGATCGTGGGTGGCCTGATCACCGACGCCGGCCAGCGGGCGGCCATCCTGGGGGCGGGCGCGCGCGCGATCACAACCGGGTCGGTGGCGCTGTGGCAGTAAGAACGCCCGGGCTGTCGGGGGTCCTGCTGCCCGCGGTGAGAGACGCCGCCTCCCTTCATCAAGCGCTGGACCTCGGCTACCGCCAGGTGCTGGTGGAGCGCGGCAGCCTGCTGGCGATGGTGGGACCGCTGGCGATATCCGCCCGTCAGGGGATCGCGATCTTCGTCAACCTGGATGGCGTCGAGGGGCTGGCTCCAGACAGCGCCGCCCTCGCCTTCGTGGCCACCGACCTCGGCCTCTCGGGCGTGCTCTCCGTCAAGCCGCATGTGCTGAAAGACGCCAGTCGGTTTCGGCTGCGTACCATCCAGCGGATTCACGCCCTGGATTCCACCGGGCTCGAAACGGGGCTGCGAACGCTGGCGTCGCCGGCGCCCCAAGCGCTGGCCATCGCTCCGGCGCTCGCCATCCCGCACGTGGTGGCCACGGTCCGGGCCGTGACCTCGGTGCCGCTCTGGGGGACGGGATATGTGACTACGAGTGAACAGGCACAGCGGATCCTGGCAGCTGGCGCCGAGGTGGTAAGCAGCTCGCGGCGCGAGGTCTGGCAAGACTTTCAGACGTAGCCCGGTGGATTCGCGATTAGTATTGACAGGCTTCATCCGCTGTGCTATGACAGGCGGACAGCGACCGGCGGGACACTGAAAGGAAAAGTCCTGACCTCTGCGCTCCGACTGGAGCGTGCAGGTGAGGACTTTTTCGTTGCCCGCGCCTGTCGGAAGGAGGTGAAGACGGGGAGGGACCCGAGGGGGAGCCATCATCGAACGGCGTCGCATTTGTAAGGGAGGAGGAATCGATGGCAGTGTCAGAAGGCTGGACTAAAAAGTACCTCGCCGAAGTGCTCGGAACCTTCGTTCTCGTTTTCCTCGGCGATACGTTCGTGGCCTATGCCGTGGCCGGAAATAACGGCTTCAATGCGGGATTGTTGGGCGCCGGCTTTTTCTGGGGTTTCGCCGTCACGCTGGCCATTTACGTGGCTGGCGCGGTTTCCGGGGCGCACCTGAACCCGGCCGTAACCCTCTCGCTCGCCTGGCGTCGCGGATTTCCCTGGTCGAAGGTCCCCGGCTATATCGTCTCGCAGGTCGTGGGAGCTTTTCTCGCGGCCGCGGCGGTGTCTTTCGTCTGGAACGGGATTATCGTCCACTACGAGAACGCCAAGCACATCGTGCGGGGCGGCGTGAACGGGATCGAGAGCGGGCTGATCTTCAGCGCCAACTGGCCGCATCCGCTACTCGTCGGGTACAACGCCGACGCGATCAATAACCAGGTGCCCATGTGGGTAGGGATCGGCACCGAGATCATCATCACCGCCCTGCTGGTCATGTGCATCCTGGGGATCGTGGAAGACCGGATCCCGTCGGCGGCGAACCTGGCACCCGTGGCGATCGGGTTCGTCGTGGCGGCCCTGGTGGGCCTCTTCTCCCCGATCGAGATGGCGTCCTTGAACCCGGCCCGTGATTTCGGGCCCCGGATCTGGATGCTCCTCATCGGGTACGGCTCGAACGCTATTCCGGGTCCGAACTCCAACATCATTGTCTCGTCGATATTCCCATTGGTGGGCGGGCCCCTGGGGGCCTGGGTCTACGACACGTTCATCCATCAGCACCTGGCTGCGCCGGTGGGGCCTGCGACACCAGTCCGGGAACCCGAGCGGGCGCGGGCTTAGTCGAGGTCGTGTGTCTCGACGCTTGAAGCGACGGCTCGGATCGATCCAGGACGGGCGGGGGGGCAACCCCTCGCCCGCCCGGCCGTCGCGAGAACGGTCGCCGCAGGAGCAACGCATGCATCGCCTGAACCGCATGCTCCTGGTCGGCGGCGCTGGACTGGCGTTTGGAGCCGTTGGGCTGGCGCTGATCAATTCCCCGTTCAACCCGGTCCTGCTGGGCATCAACCTGGGGGCCATCGGGCTCGGGTTGCTGATGGGGAAGGGCATTGGGCTGTTCATGTTCCGACGGATCTTGCCGAAGGCGAGCAAATAGAGGAGGTCGTGATGGCAGATGTAACGACGGCGACGCGACTGAAGAAACTGATCAACAGCCCGGAGAGCGAGGTCAAGGATGCCCTCGCCGGAATGGCGGCGGCGCATGCCGACCTCATCCGGGTGGAGTACGACCCCAATGTGATCATCCGCAAGGACCCCCCCAAGAAGGGGAAGGTGGGGCTGGTGTCCGGCGGTGGCAGCGGCCACGAGCCCATGCACGGCGGCTACGTGGGGCTGGGCATGCTCGATGCTGCCTGCCCGGGGGCCGTGTTCACCTCGCCGACACCGGACCAGATGGCCCGGGCGACCAAGGCAGTCGACGGCGGCGCCGGCGTCCTGCACGTGGTCAAGAACTACACGGGCGACATCATGAACTTCGAGATGGCGGCCGAGCTGGCCCGTGGGGAAGGGGCCAAGGTCAATGCCGTCATCACCAACGATGACGTAGCGGTCCAGGACAGCCTGTACACGGCTGGGCGTCGCGGCGTGGGCGTCACTGTCCTCCTGGAGAAGGTCGTGGGCGGGGCGGCCGAAGCCGGGTACGACCTGGAGAAAGCCACCGCGCTGGCCAAGAAAGTGAACGCCAACGGCCGCAGCATGGGCATGGCCCTCACGTCGTGTATCGTCCCGGCGGCGGGCAAGGTCACTTTCGAGATCGCCGACGACGAGATGGAACTGGGCATCGGCATCCATGGCGAGCCGGGCCGGGAGCGCACCAAGCTCAGGGCCGCGGACGAGATCGCCGAGATCCTGACCAGCACGGTGGTCAAGGACCTGCCGTACAAGCGCGGCGATGAGGTGATCGCCTTTGTCAACGGCATGGGCGGCACGCCTCTGATCGAGCTCTACGTCGTGGCCAACGCCGTCAATCGCTACCTGCAGAAGGAAGGGATCAAGCCGGCTCGCTGGCTGGTGGGATCGTACATCACGTCCCTCGAGATGGCGGGGTGCTCGGTAACGCTGCTGAAGCTCGATGCCGAAACGACCAAATTCTGGGACGCGCCGGTGCACACCCCGGCCCTCCGCTGGGGAGTGTAGAGTCGATCCATGGCTGTGACCACCGCCCAGCTGGTTGACTGGCTGGAACGCTATGCGGGGGTCATCGCCGAGCAGAAGCAGTACCTGACGGGGCTCGACGCGGCCATCGGCGACGGCGACCACGGCATCAACATGGACCGGGGCTTCCAGACCGTGCTGGTCAAGATCGAGCCGGTCAAGAATAAGGATGCGGGGACGCTGCTGAAGACCACCGGCATGGCCCTGGTGGGCTCGGTCGGCGGTGCCGGCGGGCCGCTCTACGGCACCTTCTTCCTGCGCGCGGGGGCGGCCCTGGACGGGAAGAGCGACGTGTCGAGGGAGGACCTGGTCTCGGCCCTAGAGGCCGGACTGAAAGGCGTCGTCGAGCGGGGCAAGGCGAACCTGAAGGACAAGACGATGGTGGACGCCCTGACGCCCGCCATCGCGCGGGCCAAAGCGCGGGTGCAGGAGGGGGCATCGATCGGCGAGGCGCTCTCCAGCGCCGCCGAGGCGGCGGAGACCGGGATGAAGGGCACCATCCCCTTGAAAGCGCTCAAAGGGCGAGCCAGCTACCTGGGAGACCGGAGCATCGGTCACCAGGATCCGGGCGCCACGTCCTCGTACTACATGCTGCGAACGTTGAGCGAAGCACTCGCGGAGGTTCCCCAGGGGGCGAAGACAGCAACCAGTTAGTCGCAGGGAGGGAGAGCGGAATGGCGGAAAAGAAGTACGCGGCTGCCGTCGACCAGGGCACCACCGGCACCCGGTTCATGGTCTTCAGCCACGATGGCAAAGTGGTCTCGTCGGACTACCAGGAGCACGAGCAGATCTATCCCCAGCCCGGCTGGGTCGAGCACAACCCGATGGAGATCTGGGACAAGACCCAGCAAGTCATCAAGGCCTCCATGGCCAAGAAGGCCATCACGGCCGACGAAATCTCGGGCATCGGCGTCACCAACCAGCGTGAAACCACCGTCGTCTGGGAGAAGAAGACCGGCAATCCGGTGCACAACGCGATCGTGTGGCAGGACACCCGGACCCGCGACATCTGCCAGAAGCTGATCGACGAGAAGTTCGAGCCCGTCGTCAAGCGGAAGACCGGCCTGGTGGTCGCCACCTACTTCTCCGGGCCCAAGATCCAGTGGATCCTGGACCACGTCAAGGGCACCCGGGCCGCCGCCGAAAAGGGTGATGTGCTATTCGGCAACATCGATACCTGGGTCATCTGGTGGCTGACCGGCGGTCCCAACGGCGGGGCCCACGTCACCGACTACAGCAATGCCTCCCGGACCATGCTGATGGACCTCAGGAAGCTGGAGTGGGACGACGAGCTGCTCAAGAAGCTGCGCGTGCCGCGGGCCATGCTGCCGCAGATCCGGCCGTCGAGCGACAAGAAGTTCTATGGCACCACCCGGCGGAATGGCCCGGTGGGCGGAGCGGTGCCGGTGTGCGCGGACCTGGGCGACCAGCAGGCGGCCCTCTTTGGCCAGACCTGCTACTCACCCGGCGAGGCCAAGAACACGTACGGCACTGGCAACTTCATGCTGCTGAACACCGGAACGACGGCGGTGCCATCCAAGAGCGGGCTGCTGACCACGGCCGCCTACGGCCTCGAGTCGGGCAAGTCTACCTACGCCCTGGAAGGCTCGATCGCCATCACCGGGGCAGCCGTCCAGTGGCTGCGCGACAACCTGGGGATCATCAAGAGCGCCGACGAGACCGAGGAGATCGCGAAGTCCGTCAAGGATTCGGGCGGGATCTATTTCGTGCCGGCCTTCTCTGGCCTGTTCGCCCCGCATTGGGACATGTATGCGCGCGGGGCCGTGGTCGGACTGACTCGCTATGCGAACCGGGCGCACCTGGTGCGGGCGACGCTGGAGGCCATCTGCTACCAGACCAAGGAAGTGGCGGATGCCATGGAGAAGGACTCCGGCGTCAAGCTGAAGAAGTTGAAGGTCGACGGCGGCGCCGTCAAGAACGACTTCCTGATGCAGCTGCAGGCCGACGTGCTGGGCGTCCCGGTCATCCGTCCGACCGTCCAGGAGACGACCTCCCTGGGGGCCGCCTACGGGGCGGGACTTGCCACCGGGTTCTGGAGCACGCTGGAAGAGCTGCGCAAGAACTGGCAGGTGGACAAGGTCTTCGAGCCGCAATGGACCCGCAAGCAGCGCGAAGATGGCCTGGCCGGCTGGAAGAAAGCCGTCAACCGGACCCTCCACTGGGTGGAGAAGGAGCCCGCCAAGGCGAAGGCGACAGCGGGACGAAGCA
>VBID01000020.1 GCA_005880615.1 Chloroflexota bacterium | reverse complement strand
GTGGCCCGCCACCGGGCTCGGCAGAAGACCACGAATTAGCCAGGGCTGATTCCCCAGCTGGCGCGCACCGCCTTGTTCGTAAAATGGGCCTGCCGCGGAGGGGTGTCCGAGCGGTTTAAGGTGCAGCTCTCGAAAAGCTGTGTGGTGCAAGCCACCGCGAGTTCGAATCTCGCCCCCTCCGGTCCATTTCGACTCACAGCCCCTCGGAATACCGCCTTCCCTCCCTCCCCCTCAGGGGGAGGGAGGGAATGGTCATGAAAGCGGACCTCCCGGCCATGGCTCAAAAAGAGTGGACACTCTTTGGTGTCAGGAACTCAGGGCAAGGAGGCCCACCAATATGATGCACGCAGGACTCGACCTCAGTCGCAAACGCCTCGAGGTGCAGCTGCTCACCGACCAGGGAGCACGAGTGGAACACCTGGCGGTGATGCCCACGGCCGACGGCCTGCTGGACTTGGTCGGCCGGGTGGCCCGCTACCGGCAGCCCGTGCAGGCCGCCATCGAATCCATGACGGGAGCCCGGTTTGTCCACGACCAGCTGGAGCTGGCCGGCTGGGAGGTGGCCATCGCGGATGCGATCAAGGCGAAGGGCCTGGCGCCGCTGGCCTGCAAAACCGACAAGATCGACGCCTGGGTGCTGGCCGAGCTGTCGCGTCGAGACCTGATCCCGGCCATCTGGTTGCCCGACCCTGGCGTCCGCGCCGAGCGGGAGCGGGCTCGCTGGCGGCTGCACCTCGTGCACCACCGCACGGCGCTCAAGAACCGCATCCACTCAACCCTGATGAGCTTTGGTCATGCCTGCCCCGTCTCGGACTTGTTCGGGGTGAGCGGCCGCCAGCTGCTGACGGCCCTGGCCTTGCCTGAACCCTGGCTAGGCTCGGTGACCGCGGCCCTGCAGCTGATCGACCAGTTGGACGGCCAGATCGACGAGCGGGAGCGGGAACTGCGAGCGATGGGAGCCGATCATCCCTCCGTGGTCTTGCTCCGCACCGTGCCCGGGATCGGCTGGGTGCTGGCCTACACCATCGCCTCCGAAATCGGCGACATCCACCGCTTTGCCTCCCCGACCAAGCTGATCAGCTACACCGGGCGGTGCCCGCTGGTGAAGCAATCCGGGGATCGCGACTCCGCTGGGCGCTGATTGAAGCCGCCCAACATGCCGCCATGCTGCCCGCCTATCGCCCTCGCTACCAAACCATCAAGCGACGCTTGGGCCGGCAACGCGGCAGCAATGTCGCCACCGTCGATGTCGCTCGCCAGCTGGCCAAGGCCGTCTGGTACATGCTCACACGGAATCAATCCTTCGCTCCGGGAGGTGCCGCCAAATCTGTGGCCGCCTGACGGCCCTTGAGGGAAATGCGCCCCCGCAGCTCCTATCCCACCCGGTCACCCAGCAAGGTGCCATAGAGAGATGAGCTCGGCTCCACGACGGTTCTTCGGACTACCGCCATAACCCCCTTGACATCCGGCCCGCTTTCATAGAGAGATTTCGGTTGCTAGGCGAGTAGCTCGCCTGCGGCGCGCTCCAGGGGTTGGAATTGGCGCTCGTACAGCCGGGCGTAGAGCCCGCCCTGCTGCAGGAGCCGGTAGTGGTTCCCTTGTTCCACCAGGCGGCCGCGGTCGAAGACCAGGATTACGTCGGCCGCCAGGATGGTCGACAGGCGGTGGGCGATGACGATGGACGTGCGGCCGCGGAACAATGGCTTCAGCGCCGCCTGGATCAGGTACTCGGACTCCGAGTCGAGGTTGGACGTGGCCTCGTCCAGGATCAGGATGCGCGGGTCCTTGAGGATAACCCGGGCGATCGCCACCCGCTGCTTCTCGCCACCGCTCAGCCGGTGACCGCGCTCCCCCACCACCGTGTCGTACCCGTCCGGGAGCGCCGCGATGAACTCGTGCGCGTGGGCGGCGGTGGCGGCCGCGATCATTTCGGCCTCAGTCGCGTCCGGACGCGCATAGAGAAGGTTCTCCCGTACGCTGGAATGGAACAGGTACGTGTCCTGGAAGACCATCCCGATCTGCAGCCCGAGCGACTCCAGGGTCAGGTCGCGGATGTCGTGGCCGTCGATCCGAATGGTGCCCTGCTGCGGGTCGTAGAAGCGGGGCAACAGGCTCGTCACCGTGGTCTTGCCGGCGCCGCTCGGCCCCACCAGGGCGGCCAGCTGGCCGGGCTCGATGGAAAACGACACATCCCGCAGCGCCGGTTCGACAGCCGACGAGTAGGTAAAGGTCACCTGCTCGAAGGCGGCCGCCCCGCGGGCGTGCTGCAGGACGGTGGCACCGGACCGATCCTCGATCTCGATAGGGAGATCGAGATACTCGAACAAACGTTGGAAGAGCGCCAGCGACCCGATCACGTTGACCTGGAGGTTGGCCAGCGACGCGACCGGCCCATACAGGCGGCTGAGCAGGACGGTGGCGAACGTCACCACCACCCCGACCGAGGCCTGGCCGGTGAGCACCAGGTAGCCACCGAAGAGCCAGAGGACGGCGGGACCGGCGGTCCCCAGCACGCCCATCAACATGAAGAACCAGCGTCCGATCATCGCCTGGCGGACGTTGAGGTCGCGCAAGTCCGCATTCAAGCGCCGGAATCGGGCGGCCTCGCGGGCCTGGGTGACAAACGCCTTGACCAGCAGGATGCCGGAGATGCCCAGCACTTCCTGCATGTAGGCGGTCAGCTCCGAGAGCTTGCTTTGCGTCTGTTTGCGGGCGTCGAACGTGGTCCGGCCCACCCGCTGCGTGGGCAGCACAAACGCCGGGATCACCAGTAAGGCGGCGATGGTCAGCCGCCAGTCGTAGGCGATCATCAGGGCGACCGTGCTCCCCAGCACGACCAGGTTGTTGATCAGGCTGAAGATGGTGTCCGACACCACGCTCTGGACGCCGTTCACGTCGTTGCTGAGCCGGGACATCACATCACCGGTGCGGGTGCGGGTGAAGAAGGCGACCGACTGGCTCAGCATCCGCCCGAACAGCTGGTTACGAAGATCAAACATGATGCTCTGGCTGATCCGGTTGCTGAAATACGACTGCAGCACGCCGATCAGCCCGCCCGCCACGGAGGCGGCCACCAGGGCCAGGATCAGGACGATGACAAAGCTGACGTGCCCGTGCCGCCTCGGATCCAGGTAATCGATTAGCGTCCGGGTGACGATGGCGGGGACCAGCCCCACCGCCGCGGCGACGCCGATGCAGGCCAGCACCACCAGGGCGCTGGGCCAATAGGGCAAGAAGTAGGCAAAGACGCGGCGCAGCAGCCGCCACTCGACCTTGACCTTCGGCTTGTCCCCGGAGAACGCCCAGTCATGACGCCAGTACATTGATTTCATCCTTACCCGGTTGGCGGCTCCCTAACACCGCCCGACTATACAATGCCCTCATCGACGCCACCGCTCGAGACGACGCGCACTACATGGAGCGGGCGTTGCAGCAGGCCCGTCAGGCCGCCACGCTGGGCGAGGTGCCGGTGGGGGCCGTCATTACCCGGGACGGCTCGGTGGTCGCCGAAGCCCATAACCAGATGGAGAGCATCCCGGACGCGACCGCCCACGCCGAGATGCTGGTACTGCAACAGGCGGCCCGCTGGGCGGGGTCCTGGCGGTTGGACGGCATGACCCTCTACGTGACGCTGGAGCCGTGCCCGATGTGCGCCGGGGCGATGGTACTGGCTCGCCTGCAGCGGCTCGTCTATGGCGCCTCCGACCCCAAAAAAGGGGCGGTGGACTCCGTCTACGATGTCCTCCACCATCCGGCCAATAATCACCGAGTCGCGGTCACGTCAGGCCTGCTGGCCGAGCCTTCGGCCGTGCTGTTGCGCGACTTTTTCGCGGAACGCCGGCTGAGACCCGCCTGAGCGAGGTTTAGTTATCCGGCGAGGGGCTGGGCCTCGCGGAACCCTTCGCGCCGTGATCGTGCAGGGCCTTCTTGGCTCCGCTGAACGTTTGGTCCGCCTCGCGCTCCGAGTGCTGCACACTGGCGGCGGCTTCGCTGTGACCGCGGGCCGCCAGCTCGGCGGCAACGGCTTCCAGGCCGCCGTCCGCTTCAGCCTGCCCCTGGCTGACATCGCGTTCCAGGCGACCCGCATCGGCCGGCTGCAGCGGCGCCGCCACCACCTGCCTGCCCAGCTCGGCGACGTCGCTATCGAATGCCGTGATCAGAGAGAGGGCTTCGGCTACTCGGCCCTGCGCGCTCAGCTGCCCCGCTTCCGACACCCGGCGGGTGGCCAGCTGCATGCGCAGCCGGGCCTTGGCCGCGGGGTCTAGGGTCAGACTGAGCTGCACCCGCTCCATGCCGCGCTTGACCTGGTACAGGGGATCACCCGGCAGGCTCTGCGCGGAGGCAGCCACGATCCCGGCACCCAGCAAGGCGCCACTCAGCCCGACGGCGAGCGCCAGCCGGAAGACCGGCCGAGCCACCCATCGCGACCGGGCGGCCGATGCCCGCCGATGGGCGGCCACCGCCAGCATCAGGTTTCGCGTCCGGAGCTTGAAGGCTGGATCGGGCGCCGGCAGCTGGAGTTGGGCGACGTCGGTAGACACCCGCAGGAGGTCGATCAAGTCGTCGCGCTCCCCGGGGGACTTCTGGAGGACCCGGTGCAGGCTCCGACCGTCCCGGAGGGCGTCCAGGCAGCGGTCGAGGCGCGTGGCGAAATCAGGCACGGCGCGCCTCCACCGCGGGTGAGTCCGCGAGCAGCCGCCGGAGGCTGACCAGGGCGCGGTGCTGCATGGCGTGGATGGCGCCGTGGGTGCGGTTCATGATGCGGGCGATCTGCTCGACCTCTCGGTTCTCGACGAAGCGCAGCAAGATGAGCTGGCGCTGGTCGTCAGTCAAGTGGCCGAGGGCGGCCGCCAGGATCCGCCGATCCTCGCCGAGTTGCAGGCGGACCTCCGGGGCCCCCAATGGGCTGGCATCGGGAAGATGCTCGGAGAGCTCCAGCGGCGTCCGGGCCGAGCGCCGGTACCGGTCGACCACCAGGTTATGGGCGATCCGGTAGAGCCAGGTGGAGAATGGCACCCCCTGCAGCCGGTACCCCGGCAAGGCATCGATCATCTTGAGGAACACCTGCCCCGTGAGATCTTCCGCGTCGGCCTGGTTGCGGACCCGTATATAGATGTAGCGGTAGATCGAGTCAATATGGCGCTCATAGATCTCGGCGAGGGCTCCCGGCTCCAGTGCTTTGGCCCGCTTGAGCAGGGCGACCTCGGGCGGCTTTCTCAAGGCGCCCATATCTTATAACGCGGCCATTCCCCAATTCGAACGGCCGGGGTCGCAGGAGGGAATTCCTGCGATAATTCAGGACTGCCGCGGTGGCATTAGCTCAGCTGGTTAGAGCACCAGATTGTGGATCTGGGGGTCGAGGGTTCAAATCCCTTATGCCACCCATCTCCACCCTGGCTTCCTAGCCCGAATCCGGGCTTGGGAGAGCGGCACCCTCCCTAGCCCTCCCCCAAGGGAGGGGACAACAAATCGGGCGGCGGGCGGCCCGGGTCATTCGGCATCAGGCTGCCACCTCCCGGTCATCGCGATTGGCCTCGGTGAGCAGTCGCTCGACGTCTCGCCAGCTCGGGGTCTTGCGAAGCTCCGACAGTTCGACCATGACCCGTCCCTGGGCGTCGAACACGGCATCGTGCACCTGGTTTAGCTGAGAGGCCGACGTGTCGGCCAGCTCCTCCAACAGCTCCGGGTCGTGGGCCGCGGCGAACGACACGATCAAGGTCCGCAGCTCCGTCGGAAACAGCCCGTCTCCGGCAAGCCTGAGCTCCTCCAGCTGGCGGAGCAGCCAATCGAGTGTTGCTAGCCGCCAGCGGGCCAGGCGTTCCGGCGCTCGGCGCAACTCGAACTCCGTCTGCGCCGCGACGGACTCCAGAGCTGTCGCGTCATACACGGTCACGGCCGGGGCCATCACACCGCCGCTCCGACCAGCGCCCCGCCCGAAGAGCGAACGTTGATCTGGCGGAATGGCTGGACCATCTCCCGCACGGAGAGGACGGACTCCGACGCGGCGCGACAGTACGGACCGGCTGCTTTCCATCCGGCGTCCTGCTGCTCGAGGACCTCGGCCACCAGGCGCACCAGCGCCCGGCGGCTGGGGAAGGTGCCCACCAGCTCGAACCGATGCCTGAGCTCGCCTACCAGCCGTTCGACGTTCGTGGACCAGATCTGGCGGCGGTGCGCCGCCGGGAAGCCGAAGTAGGTCAGGCACGCGGGGTCGGCTTGCCGCAACAGTTGGGCGAGCCCCGGGTTGCGTCGAGCAATGCGCCGCGTTACACGCTCGATTGACCGGCGGGCCGCCTCCCGGTCGGGCTGAGCGAAGACCCGCCGGAGCGTCGCCGCCGCGAACTGGCGCGCCGATGCCGGAACGGCCTCGACGGCATCGCGCAAGAAATGGGTCAAGCAATGCTGCCAGGCTGCCGTGGGCAGAACCACCCGCAGCGCCAGCTGCAGGCCGGCATGATCGTCGGCCGTCACCAGCCGAACGCCATCCAGGCCGCGGCGGCACAGGCCGCGCAGAAACTGCAGCCACACACCGGCGTTCAGCTCCTCCGTGACATCGGCACCGAGCACCTCCCGGCGGCCTGAGCCGCGCACGCCGATCGCGAGCACGACGGTCGCGGGGCGGACCCCGCCGCTGGTTTTCACCGGCACCACGACTGTCTCGAGCAGGAGGTACGGGTGGACCCCGCTAATCGGTCGACGGAGAAATCCGAGGAGCGGGCGGTCCAGTTCGTTCGAGGTCTGTCCAACCGCGTCCCTGCTTATCCGTTTCAAGCCCAGGACGTCGACCAGGGCGGCGACCGCCGGCGATCCGGTCCGGTGCACGTAGGCCTCCTGGATGGCGCACAGAAGCGCCCGTTCGTGCGGGTGCTGGAGGACCATCCGCCGGGAGCCTTCTCGAGCCACCTGGGCAGTGCCGAGCAACGACACGTTTCCGCCAGGGACCTTCCAGTTTCGCTCCGGAAGGCTCCGCACAGTGAAGAGGCTGCCCGCGCGGCGGGCCCAGAGTTGGCTGGTCAGCGGCCGTTCTGAAGCACTGATCATGCCCAAAGCCTAGCCCTGGCTGCCGCACTTCTCGCCCTGCGTCCGCCTTGCCTGGGCACCCGGCAAATGCAGGGCCGACGACTTTTGGAGGAGGCGGGAGAGCGTCCGTCGACCATTCCAGCCCTGACCGTCCTCGGCATCAACGTGCACGGGCTGAGCCTGGCCGACTACCCGGTGACCCCCCCTGCGGCACTTCGCCCCCCTCTCCAACCGGGTCCTCCAGGATGTCCAGCAGGACAGGGTGACCGCTAGCCCCAGTCCGACGCCCATCGCCACATCCGGGCCGGGCCCGGTTTCCCACTTACCCCACTCTTAGTTCGGGCTGGAGGTCGGCGAGAAGAACTCGAAGGACCCCTCATCCAGGCCGGCGCAGGTCCGCTCCCGGTGCCCGCCACCACCGGCACCTGCGACCTGGGTGGGGAGGGAGAACAGGAGATCGGGGTCCTCGTACACGGCAGCCATCCCCCGGAGAACGAAGAATGGGCGGGCGGTGCGACGGCGGATGGGCGAGGCAAAGGGGGAGCAGCTTCCTCGGCTGATCGCTACTGGCTCGTTGACCGCCTGGCCGCTCTTCATGGAAGAAGCCTATCGACCGGAGGAGGCAAGGTCGCCCTCATTTGGCACCGTCTCCGCCCCCTGCAAAGGCAGCGGAACCGCGTCGGGATCTACGCAGCCACCTTGGCCGAGGCTTGGGCCACTGGGATCCAGTATTCGACTCCGGCCCCTGCGCCCGGCGCGCTTTCCATCTGGAGCCAGCCACCGGCCATTTCCGCGCGCTCGCGCATGGCCGCCAGTCCGAGGTGTCCTGGACGGGCGCGAGTCGCTTCCTCGAGCACGAAGCCGCGTCCATTGTCCTTGATGTGGACCAGGATGCCGTCGGGCTGGGATGCCAGTGAGACCGTCACCCGCGTCGCCTGGGCGTGTTTGCGGACATTGGCCAGGACCTCCTGGGCGATCCGGTAGATGATCGCGCGCGCCTCCTGACTCGGTTCCCCTTCCAGGTCCTCCTCGACCTCATAGTCCGGGCCTCCGTCGGCGCGCATCTGGTCCAGGTACATGCGGATGGCCGGCACCAGCCCCTCCTGGTCGAGCGCGACCGGCCGCAGGTCGAAGAGCAGGCGGCGCAGGCGCGTGATGGCCTGATCGATGGTGAGGTTCACCTGGGCCAGCATGTCCAGGTGGCGCTGGTCCCTGGTCTCCGCCCGCAGCAGATGGAGCCGGATCTTCACTGCAAACATGGTCTGGATCGAATCGTCGTGAATGCCGTTGGCGATCTGCCGTCGTTCTTCCTCCTGGACGGTGACCAGCCGGGTGAGCAGGGCCTGGCGCTGCGCCTCCACCTGGTGGCGGGCGGTGACATCGCGGGCGATGGTGAAGGTCCGCGCCCGGCTGCCCACACTGGTCGTCAGCTGGGCCGCCTCCAACTCGATTCGCCGGCCGTCCTTGTGCCGGATCGCCGCATCGAAGCGAGAGGGGCCGGGCGTCTTCATGATTTGGGCGATGCGGGCCTTGAGCTCCTCGCGGTCCTCGGCGGGAACCAGGTCGTAAAGCGACGCCATGGCGCCCAGCTCGGCACGGCTGTAGCCGGTCACCTGCGGGATGGCGGCATTCATGAAGATCGGCTTCTCGCCCTCGGAGACGATCACCAGGTCGCCCAGGTCGCTCTGGGCTTGGATCAGCGCCTCGTAGAGGTCGGTCTGCTCGTGCAGGGCCGCCTCCACCTGCTTGGCCTCGGTGATATCGAGCGCGACCCAGATGGCGCCCACCAGTTGGCCGTGGCCGTCGCGCGAGGGACCGTAACTCACCGCCAGCGTGCGGTCCGCATCCCGGATCGTTGCCTGCACGGTCTGCCCCGACAACGCCCGGCGGACATACTCGAGCACCTCAGGGCGATCGGCATACAACTCCTTCACGGACCAGCCGACCCATTGCCCCGGCTGCCGGCCCAGCGCCGCCAGGCCCGCCCCCTCGCAGAACGTGATCTGGCCCGTGCGGTCAATGGCCAGGAGCACGACCGGCGCGCTCTGGACCATCGTAAGCAGACGATGTTGGCTGGCGTCGAGCGCTTCCTCCGCCTGCCGGCGATCGGTTGCTTCCCGCCGCCACCGCTCGCGCTCCCGCTCGAGTGCCAGGTTGCCGGCAGCCAACCCCTGGCGCAGTGCCTGTAACCGGGTGGCGATGACCGCGCTGGCCACGGCCACCCCGAGCACCACCGCGCTACGGACCAGATAGGCCCAGGTGGGCGGGCTCGCGCTGAACACGGCCGCCACCTCCCAGACCCGGGCGCCCAGCACCACCAGGAAGCCGACGAGAAACCCCACCGCCCCTATCCAGCCGTATGCGGCGGCTGCTTCGATGGCCACCAGGGTGTAGATGAGGAAAGTGGTCTGGGTATCACCGCCGGTCAGCAGCAACCAGGCGGTGCACGCGCAGAAGTCCCCGGCCAGACCCAGGACCAGGCTCGGCTCCACCAGCCGTGGCCCCAGGCGGCCGACCAGCGAGGCGGGCAGGTTGTACAACGCGATGGCCAGAGTTACCCCCAGGGCCGCCGGACGCGACAGTGGCACGGGAGTGACGAAGAAGGTGAGGAGGAGGCTGAGCATGACCCCCGCCCAGCGAAGCCGCGAGATCAGGGACCCCAGCGATCGGCGGTCGCCTGGTTCCATATCTCGAATATCATCCGCAACGCACGAATGCCTGCAAGGGAACATGGTGAGGTTCTCGTCGCCGCAAAGTGACAACTCAGTCGCGTGACCGTCACGAGCGGCCCGCGCAAGGTGGTCCCGGACCTCTCGTTACCCCCTCGACAGCGCATGCCAGAGACGCAGCCGGCTGAGCCGATCCGGGTGCTCATCGTCGAAGATCACCGGCTGGTGGCGGAGGGCCTCGAGGCTCTGCTGGGCGCCACCAGCGACATCCGATCGGTCGGGGTTGCCGGAACCGTGGCAGAGGCCGTCCGGCTGGACGGGGCAGTGCACCCCGATGTCATCCTGATGGACTTCCGCCTGCCGGACGGGACGGGCGCCGATGCGACCGCCCAGATTCGGCGACAGCATCGAGCGGTCCCCGTGGTCTTTCTGAGCACTGACGATGGAGAGGACACGCTGATTGCCGCCGTCCGAGCCGGTGGGTGCGGCTATCTGTCCAAGTCCCGCGCTGCGACCGAGGTCGCCGCGGCCATTCGGCGAGCCGCCGAGGGGGAGATGCTGATTCCCGCCGCCCAGCTGGCTGGCCTCCTGGCTCGCGCCCAGGAGCAGTCCCGGGATGAGGCGGAGCGGAGCCGGCTGCTCGCCGAGCTCACGCCTCGGGAGAAGGAGATCCTGCAATTGATGGCCGACGGTCTCGATAATCGGGCCATCGCGGATCGCCTCTCAATCGGCTTCACCACCGTGCGCGGACACGTCCAGCACATCCTCGAGAAGCTGGACGCCCACTCCAAACTCGAAGCGGTCGCCCGCGCCGCCAAGTACGCGCTGCTGTCCGGGTAGGAGTGGCGCCCCCCTGCAAGTGCACTGTTGAAAGACGCTTCCCATGGACCGCGACTCTTTCGCCCCCGCCGGGTAGGCTTGGACCATGGCGCTCTCAGCCAATCTGACGCGGGAGGCATGGATCCAGATCGAACTTGAGACACGACTGCGCAATCGCCTGGCGCAGGCACTCCCCGGTCTCGACGACGACGCGCCGATCAGGCCTGGAGAGCGGCACGGGCCCCTCGCCCCGGCCGACCGGGCGGGAGAGCGCGATTGATGCGGATCCTGGTCGCCGATGATGGGCCGGCGGCGCGTGCCCTGATGCGACGGCTGCTCGAGCTCGATGGCTACATCGTGCGAACGGCCCAGGATGGACTCCAGGCGATCGAGGCCGCGCGCCAATGGCAACCCGATCTTATCTTGATGGACCTCCACATGCCCGTCTGTGACGGCATCGAAGCCACGCGCGCGCTGCAGGCAAATCCCGTCACCTCCGAGATTCCGGTCATCGCCCTCACCGCCAGCAAGGATCCGGACGAAGTCCGCGGCGCCTTCGAGGCCGGCTGCATCGGCCACCTCTCGAAACCGATCGAAGTGGCTCACCTGGTGCGCCAGCTCGAGGCATGGATTCGGGCGCGCCGGGCGCCGGTCGCCATCTAGCCGGTTTAAGTCTCGTCCCCCTCGCCGAGAGGGTATCGGCTACGATAACCCAGCCATGATCCTGGCTGGGAAGAAGATCCTGGTCACCGGCGTCCTGACCCCAGCCAGCATCGCGTACGCCATCGCCGAGCAGGCGCAGGCCGAAGGCGCCAACATCGTCCTCACCAGCTTCGGCCGCGCCATGAGCCTGACGCAGAAGAGCGCGCGCCGGATGACGAAGACGCCCGACATCCTGGAGCTGGACGTGACCAACGAACCGCAGATCGCCACCGTGGCCGAAGAGCTGCGGCGGCGATGGGGCAGCCTCGACGGTTTCGTGCACGCCATCGCCTTCGCCCCCGAAGATGCGCTTGGCGGCCGGTTCCTGACGACGCCATGGGAAAGCGTCGCCACCGCGTTTCGGATCAGCGCCTACTCGCTAAAGGCGCTGGCCCAGGCCTTCCTGCCGTTGATGCGGGAGCGCGGGGGCAGCATCGTCAGCCTCGATTTCGACAACTCCACGCAGGCCTGGCCGGCCTACGACTGGATGGGCGTGTGCAAAACCGCCCTGGAGTCGGTCACCCGCTACCTGGCGCGCGACCTGGGCCAGTATCGAATCCGCGTCAACGCGCTGGCCGCCGGGCCGTTGGAAACCATGGCGGCCAAGGGCATCCCGGGGTTCGGCCAGTTCCGCGACAGCTGGAGCAGCCGGTCGCCGCTGGGCTGGGACACGAGCGACCGCACTCCGGTGGCCAAGATGGCTTGCGTGCTGCTGTCAGACCTGGCGCCGGCCACCACCGGCGAGATCGTGCACGTCGACGGTGGCTACCACGCGATGGGCGCCGCGCTGGTCAAGCCGCACCCCGACTGACTCAGGTCAAGGAGGAGAAGGAAAGTGCGCCATTGGAGCACGGTCATGGCGATGCTCGCCAGCTTGGGCGCCCCGCTGCTCGGCGCCCCTTCAGCACTGGCGGCGGGCGGGTACGCGACCAGCAACGCCGGCATCGCCAACGTGCAGGCATCGACGGCGCCGGTAACCAGAGCATGCCCCGCCGCGGCGGACTGGTTGCGAGACCCGAATGTCTGCGCACGCCGTTGGTCGGCTACCAGCAACGACAAGAGCGAGAGCGATCTCCAAGTGGACCCGACGAATCCCAATCACCTGGTCGGGCTGTCCAAGGTCTTCTGGTCTCCCCACGACTACCTGTTCGACCTCGAGTGGTATGAGTCTGAAGACGGCGGCAAGACCTGGTCTACCGGCGAATTGCCCGGATACGACCAGTGGGCCGCCGCCACGGACCCCACCCTGGCCTTCGACAGCGAGGGTAACCTCTACGCCCTCGTGCTCGCCTTCAACTTCGTCATCGAGCGCAACGGGTCGCACAACTGGAGCGTCGGCCAAACAGAACCGCTGCACCTGAACGACGCGGTCTTCCTCTCCCGCTCGCTCAAGGGAAGGGACCACGTCGGCATCGATTGGGAGGCGCCCGTGCAGCTCGCCACCTACCAGAGCGGTGGATTGGGCGTCAGCGCCGACAAGCAGTGGGTGGGGGCCGACACTTACGGACACCACAAGGGCTCCGTCTACGCCGCGTGGATCCGGCTGGACGGCGCGTCGTTCAGCGCCCAGGACGTGTTCGCCGTCTCCAACGACTATGGGGCCACCTTCACGGCTCCAACCGCGGTGGTGTCCGGGGTTTCACCGCACTTTCCCGGGGACCCCTACGTCTTCACCGGGCCCACCGGCAGCCTTTTTTACAGCTTCGACCTCCTGCCGCCCAAACAGAGCTACGCCACCAGCGCCTTCGGCGTCCTGGTATCCCATGACAACGGCCAGAGCTTCAGCGCACCAGGCCAGCTGATCGAGAGCACCGTTGCGAACCAGAGCGGGCAGTCCCTACCGGACACCTACCGCGACGGCACGCCCTACTCCATCACCGCCGACCCGGTCAACGGCCGCCTCTTCATCGCCTACGAACAGTTCGGCACCGGCACGCCCAACCGCAACCAACTGCTGGCCGAATCGCTTGACGAGGGCGCCAGCTGGCAGGCCCTCGGCCAGGTCGACGATGCCGTTTCGGGCGACACCACCCAGGCCAAGATCATGGCCGCGCCCAGCGGGGTCCTGGCGGTGGCGTTTTACGATCGCCGTCTGGCCTGCCCGGCCGATGCCGGGGCCAACGCCGGCAGGCTCGACACCTGCATCAACGTGACCATCCAGTTCTACACCGCGAACGGAGCGCCACTGGGCGCAAACCGGCGCATCACCCAGGACGGTTGGGACCCAAACACCAATCCGGCCCTGCCCGGCGGGTTGGGCGCCTCCACGACCTTCATCGGCGATTACTTTGGGGGCACCATGACGACGACCAAGCAGGGCACCTTCGCACATGTGCTGTTCGTCTCGACGTCCCCCACCCTCCAGGCCGGCGCGGTGCCGGGCGGTGACCTCACGCCGCCTTACCAACAGCAGGTTTACGCGACCGTGCCGGCGCCCTAGCCCGATTCCGGGCTTTGCGGATCAGCGTTGTCCGTACTCGGTATGAAGAAACGCATGCATCCGCTCGATCTCTGTTTTCGGGACATGATGGGGTTCGCCGAGCAGCGACGCTAGGAAGGCGACCCGAGCCATGTGCTCGACCATCACCGCGGCGGCCAGGGCGGCGTCGATCGTTTCGCCGACGGCGAGGACGCCGTGGTTCGGCAGCAGGACCGCCCGGTCCCGTCCGATCGTTCCGTCGCTGCGGACCGAGCCGCCCAGGAAACCGGCCGCCTCGACCAGGACCGGCGGAATGTCGAGCTGGACAACGGCGAACGCCGTGGCGTAGGGCGAATGCGTGTGGATCACGGCGTCGACCTCCGGCCGGCTCCGATAAATGGCGAGGTGCACGGCGGTATCGCTCGATGGCGTGAGGGTGCCGTCGCGAACCTGGCCGTCTAGGTCGACCAGAACCAGGTCGTTCGGCTGGAGCCGGTCAAAGGCGACCCCCGACGGCGTGATCCAACAGTCGTTCCGGCCAGGCTCGCGGGCGCTCACATTCCCCGAAGTCCCGACCACCAGTTCCTGCGCTCGCAGGCGTTGTGCCACGTCGACGATCCGCCGGCGCAGGCTCGCGGCGGTCAGCGCTTTCACCCGATCACGCCCTCCCCCAGGGCGGGACGGATGACCCGCCGCTCGGTCACGATCGCCGTGACGAGCCCGGCCGGGGTGACGTCAAAGGCCGGATTCAAGGCACGGGCGCCGGCGGGCGCGACTCGATGGCCATTGACCGACAGAATTTCGTCCTCTGGCCGCTCCTCGATCAGGATATCCAGGCCGGTCGCCGTGGCGGGATCCAGGGTTGACTCCGGCGCCGCCACGATGAATGGGATGGCTGCCTGCCGGGCGGCCAGCGCCAGGCTGAAGGTGCCGATCTTGTTGGCGACGTCGCCATTGGCTGCCACCCGGTCGGCCCCGACCACCACGGCGTCCACGCGGCCCCGCTGCATGAGTGCCGGCGCGGCACCGTCCACGACCACCCGATACGGAATACCCAACCGTTCGAGCTCCCAAGTGGTCAGGCGGGCGCCCTGCAGCAGGGGACGCGTCTCGGTCACCAGGACGTCGGCCACGCCGCCCCGCTCATGGGCAGCCCGGATGATCCCTAGCGCCGTGCCCCACTCCACGCAGGCCAGCGAGCCGGTATTGCAGTGGGTCAGCAGTCGCAGCGATCGACCGAGATCCGCCTGTCGCTCGCCGAGCAGGTCCGCGCCCCGTTGAGCCAGTGCCCGATTGATGGCGACATCGGCTTCGAGCAGCTGCACGGCCCGCTGCACGACGGCCTCTGGGCCTGCCGACAGAGCCTCCCGAGCCTGGTTGATCCCCCAGGCCAGGTTAGTCGCCGTCGGGCGGGTGGCGGCCAGGGTGCCTGCGGCAGCGTCGACTGCCGACCCGATGTCCTGGCCCGCTTCCTGGGCCCGCCGGATGGCGAGCGCGAGACCAAGCGCCCCGGCCACGCCAAGGGCGGGCGCCCCTCGCACGCGAAGTCGCGTGATGGCCTCCGCCAGTTCCTCCACGCGATGGAGGCGGACGGTGCGCTCGTCATGTGGCAACCGAGTCTGGTCGATGATCAGGATGTCGCGACCGTCCCAGTCGATGGTCCGGCTCACAACCCCAAGCCTAGCCCGAATCCGGGCTCAGACCGTGGCTGGGTCTTCGACCAGGGCTTCCCGGTCGACGATGAAGCGGAGTTCCCCATCCACCGGCTGGACCAGGCTGGCCGGAACCCGGGGATCCCGGCGCCGAACGGCCTGCAGCGCGCTCCGTTTGGCGGCGCCCTGGACCAGGAAGAGGACCGCCCGGCTGGCATTGATCAGGGGCAGGGTCAAAGTCAGCCGGTCCGGCGGCGGTTTGCTGGCTCGAACCGCCCGCACCCAGGCGCGCTCCTCGAGCAGCACCGGATCGCCCGGGAAGAGGGAGGCAGTATGGCCGTCCTCGCCCAGGCCGAGCAAGATCAGGTCGAAGCGGGGCCGGTCGCTGGTATCGCGCGGCAGCGCGCCCAGCTCGCGGGCGTAGGCCTCGGCCGCCAGCGCGCCATCCGGTTGCTCGACCGGAGCCGGGTGGATCTGCCTGGCCGGAATCGGCACGTGGTCGAGCAGGGCCGCCCGGGCCATCGCGTAGTTGCTGGCAGGGTCGTCCAGCGGGACCAGCCGCTCGTCTGACCAGTAGATCTCGACCGCGGACCAGGGTACGTCGTTGCGAAAGCCGGGGCCGCCGAGCACCCGGTAGCAGGCGCGCGGCGTCTCGCCGCCAGCGAGCGCCAGGAAGCAGCGGGCGCGGGCCGCCACCGACGCCTTGATGGTGTCGGCAATCCAGCGGGCGGCGGTTTCGGCCATGGCTTCGGGCCCGGGGACGACGATCACCGGCTGCAGCGCCTCAGCCACGGGCCGCGGCTGCCAGCGCTTCTTCGTACACCGGGTCATGCCCGGGCAGGGTCAGCTCAATCGCCAGCAGCTCGGCCGCCCCGCGGTGCTCCAGCCGGACGGTGCGGCCGCCCACGTCCTCGTCGCCGAGGCGCATCTCGGTGGCCAGTCGGCCGCCGGGGAGCTTGGTGATCGAAAACCGGGAGCGCTCGTCCGAGCCGTCGCTGTAGAGCATCAGCCGGCCGACGCCCGGCGGGAACGCCGGGTCGGCCCGCACCACCCGCCCGACGGTGATCCCCACCGACGCCATTCGGCTCTCCACCCAGCCGGCCAGGAGGAGCGCCTGGGTGCTGGGGCCATCTGCCCCGTACCACACCGTCACCCCATGCAAGCCGGCGAGGCGCGCCAGGGTGGTCGGCATGTCGAAGAACTGGGCGGCCAGTTGCCGCCAGGGCAGCAGCCGCGCCCAGTTGAAGTCGCCAATGGCGCACCCCTGACTACGACGCCGAGCCACCTGCAGCAGACGGGCCAGGTCCGTAGGCGCGAAGCCCTCATCGGTATCGACCACCAGCCGGTCGCCGAGGTCGGAGAGCTCGTTGAAGAGCCGGCTATCGAAATCGGGACGGCCGGGCCACCACAGCATGATCGGCAGGTCCGGAATCAAGAGCGGTTGCACCAGGCTGGCGAGGTGCTCCGCGATGGCACCGTGGGCGTGCAGCAAGACCTGCTCGGTGACCACCCGATGGCCGCTATCCAGGTGGGCTTCCGCGACGACGCCCGCCTCCAGCTTCATGGCCGCGCGTTCTTCCTGGGCCAGCAGCACTAGCGTGCGGGAGGGGTGGTGGACGGCCAGCTCGTCCAGCACCTGGGTGATCGAGCGGTAGCGCGACTCCGACTCCACGACCGTGATCAAGTTGAGGACGCTGGCGCGCGCCTCGGCCGCGGCATGCATCTCCGCTTCGCCGATCTCGCCGTCCGGCTTCAGCTTCCAGCGAACCTGCGCCAGTTCCTCCTCGATGGCATGGATGTCGACCATCGGCTGGGTCTGGACCTCGCCGTGGTCGCCGCTCATGGCCGCCGCCAGCGGCGACCGTCCCGCTCCATGAGGGCGTCGGCCGCCTCCGGCCCCCAGGTGCCGGCGGCGTAGTTCGGGAAGTCCGGCGGGGGCTCGGCCGCCCAGCCTCGCTCGATCTCATCGGTCAATTGCCAGGCGCGCTCGACCTCATCTTCGCGGGCGAACAGCGTGGGATCCCCCAGCATGCAGTCGAGGATCAGACGCTCGTACGCGTCCGGCGACTCCACCAGGAACGACGAGCCATAGAAGAAGTCCATGTTCACCGTGCGCAGCCGCATAGTCGGACCCGGGACCTTGGCCGCGATCTTCAACGACGCGCCTTCGTGCGGCTGGATGCGCATCACCAGCACGTTGGGGCTCAGTTCCTGCACCACCGTCTTGGCGAATGGCTGATGCGGCGCCTTCTTGAAGGTGATGGCGATCTCCGACGCGCGGGTGGGGAGGCGCTTGCCGGTACGGAGGTAGAAGGGCGTGTCCGCCCACCGCCAGTTATCAATGTAGAGTCGGAGCGCGCCGTAGGTCTCGGTGAGGCTAGTCGGGCTCACCTCCGCTTCCTGGCGGTAGCCCTTAACCTCCTGGCCGGCGACCCATCCCGGCCCGTACTGGCCACGCACCACATCGTGGGCCACGTCTACCGGCCGGATGGACTTCAGCACCTTGACCTTCTCGTCCCGGACGGTCTCGGCGTCGAAGTTGGCCGGGGCCTCCATGCCGGTGATGCTGAGCAGCTGCAGGAGATGGTTCTGGGCGATGTCCCGGAGGGCGCCGGTCTGCTCGTAGTAGGCGCCCCGCTGCTCGATCCCGATGTCTTCGGCAACGGTGATCTGCATGTGGTCGACATAGCGCCGGTTCCAGATGGGCTCGAAGATGCCATTCGCGAACCGGAAGACCATGACGTTCTGGACGGTCTCTTTCCCCAGGTAATGATCGATGCGGTAGACCTGCGGCTCCTTGAACACCTCGTGGACCGCGGTGTTGAGCGCCTGGGCACTGGCCAGGTCATGGCCGAAGGGCTTCTCGATGACCACCCGGGTCCAGCCCGCCGTTTGGGACAGCCCCGCCGTCCCCAGCGACCGAACGACGGTGGTGAAGACGCCGGGCAGCGTGGCCATGTAGAACACCCGGTTGCCGGCGGTCCCCCGCGTCCCGTCCACGTCCTGCAGGACCGAGCTGATCCGCGCGTAGCCGCTCGGGTCCTCGAATGCCATGCTCACGTAGTGCAGCCCTCCGCTGAAGCTGCGCCAGACTTCTGAGTCGATCGGCTGCGTCCGCGAATACTTCCCCACGGCGTCGCGCATCTGGCTGCGGAACTCTTCGTCCGAGAGCGGCGAGTGGGCGGCGCCCACCACCGTGAACCCCTGCGGGAGGTAGTGGTTGAGCGCCAGGTTGTAGAGCGCCGGCATTAGTTTGCGGTGCGTCAGATCGCCGGTGGCCCCGAAGATGACCATGGCGCACGGATCCGGGGTGCGGGCCAGCACCAGTCCATCACGCAGCGGATTTCGCTCCAGGACGGGCGCTTGGGCCATGGCAGCCTCCCTATTCCGGCTTGATGGGGTGCCCGCCGAACTCATTCCGCAGGGCGGCCAGCACCTTGGCGGTAAACGTGTCCTCCTGCCGCGAGCGGAACCGGACGAACAGGCTGGACGCGATGGACGGCGCCGGGACCGCGTGGTCGATCGCCTCCTGCAGCGTCCAGCGGCCCTCGCCGGAATCCTCCACCCAGCCCTTGATGCCGCGCAGCTCGGGGTCCCGCTCGAAGGCGGCCTGCGTCAACTCGAGCAACCAGGAGCGGATGACACTGCCGTGGTTCCAGAGCTTGGCCAGCTGCGGCATGGCAAAGGGGTACGGGGAGGCCTTCAGGATCTCGAACCCTTCGGCATAGGCCTGCATGATGCCGTACTCCATGGCATTGTGGACCATCTTGGCGTAGTGCCCGGCGCCGCTCGGTCCCACATACGCGTAGCCATCCTCGGGCGCCAGCGTCTTGAAGATTGGCTCGGCGAACGTGAAGGTCGCTTCCGAGCCCCCGGCCATCAGGCAGAAGCCGACCGTGAGCCCCCACACGCCGCCGCTCACGCCCACATCCAGAAATTCGACCTGCTTGCTGCGCAGGTCTTCGGCGCGGCGGACCGAGTCTTTGTAGTTGGAGTTGCCGCCGTCGACAATGACGTCACCCGGCGATAGCGAAGCCTGCAACCGCTGGATGGTGTCGTCCACCGGGGCGCCGGCCGGGATCATCAACCAGAACAGCCGGGGCGGTTTCAGCTGGCGGCCCATGTCCTCCAAGCTGTGGCTGGCAAGGGCGCCCTGCTGGGCCACGCCCTCGATCGCGTCGCCACTGCGGTCGTAGACCACCACCTGGTGGCCCCCCTGCAGCAGACGCTGGGTCATGCCAGCCCCCATGCGGCCCAGCCCGATCATGCCGAGCTGCATCCGGCTACTCCACGGGAACCGTCGCGCCGACGGCCTGGCCGATGCGCGCCAACCCCTCGGCGACGTCGTGGACCTGGACCCGGAGCACGCGCCGGCCGTGGTTGCGCAGCGCCATGTAGTCGCCCAGGGCCTGGGCCTGTTTGAGCTGGCCGAAGCTGTAGGTCGCGCCCGGGATCGGGAGGTCGTTCGGGTCATCTCCCACGATCTGCAGGAAGACCCCGGTGTTGGGTCCTCCCTTGTGCAGCTGCCCCGTGGAATGCAGGAACCGCGGACCGTAGCCCACCGTGGTGGCGACCCGGTGCTGGTCACGGATGGCGACCCGGATAGCCGTCAGCGCCCGGTCCGCCTCGGCGGCCGGCGCCACGTAGGCCATCAACGCCACATAGTCGTGCGGCTTCACCTGGGCGAGCAACGCCTGGATCGCCGCGTCCAGGGTCGACCCGGCCTGCCCGGCCCAGGAGATCCCTTCCCCCACCGTTGCCGGCCGGCGCTGGCTCAAGACCTGCCTGGTGATGTCCTTGGCCTCCTGCACGTTGGGCTGGTCAAAGGCATTGATGCCCAGGATGGCGCCCGCCACGGCGGTGGCGTACTCCCACTGGAAGAACGCCGCTCCCAGGTCCAGGGGATCGCGCATTGTCAGGGTGACGACCGGGTGACCGGCCGCGGCCAGGGCCGCCAGCGCCGGCTCCGACGGGTCGGCCTCGCCCTCCAGCGCCAGCCGCACGAAGAGGCGATCGTCGCCGTAGACCTCCGGCGAGCCCAGCGGCTCATCGGCTACCGGGATCAGGCCCTTGCCCTCCTTCCCGGTGCTCTCCGCCAGGAGCTGTTCGGCCCAGAGGCCGAACCGAGGGGCCCGGGCCGGCGCGATGATGGTCACCTTGTCTCGTCCGGCGAGGGCCGCTTCACCGAGGACCGCTCCCAGCCAGGCTCCCGGGTTCTCGGATGCGGGCACCGAGGGGGCGCAGGCGTGCACCATCATCTGGGTGCGGTCGAGCACCGCACCCACGTCAATGCCACCCAATGCTGCCGGGACCAGGCCGAAATAGGACAGGGCCGAGTAGCGCCCGCCGATGTCGGGCGGGTTCAGGAAGACTTGGCGGAAGGTCCGCTCCGCCATGGCCGCCAGCGGGGTCCCCGGGTCGGTGATGGCGATGAACTGATTGGTGTTCGACTTGGTCTCAACCAGGAAGAACTGGTAGTGGGAGAGGGTCTCGGTCGTAGTGCCGGACTTGGAGGCCACGATGAAGGCCGTCTTCTTCAGGTCGACGGATTCCTGCAGGGCGATGATGGCGGCCGGGTCGGTGGTGTCCAGGACGTGCAGGTCGAGACCGCCCTGCCCCGTACCGAAGGTAGTGCGGAAGACCTCCGGCGCGAGGCTGCTGCCGCCCATTCCCATCAGGACCGCGGCGGTGAATCCCTCCTGGTAAAGCTCATCGCGTAGCCGGAGAAGGTCCGGGACGCGCTCCTCCATCTGGTCCACCACGGTCAGCCAGCCGAGGCGTTCTTTGATCTCGGCCTGGGCCGCGGGATCGGATTTCCAGAGGCTGGCATCTTTCTCCTGGATGCGCCGCGGCACCGCCTGGTCATCCAGCTGACGCAGCCTGCCGTCGACCGCCCCGCTGAGGCCGCCCAGGCTGGCCGTGTAGTGGCCGACCGAGCCGCGCTGCAGCGCTTCCTTCTTCTTCTCGATCTCCTCTTTCAGCTTGGCAATGGAATCGGCGAAGAGCTTGACGCCATCGAGCTCCAGGTCCTTGGTGACCCGGTCGACATCGATGCCGATCTCGGCCAGCTGGCGCATCGTCTCCTGGGCGCCCTCGACGTTTTCATCCAGACTCAGGCGGATCTCGCCGTGCTCCTTGAACGCCCGCAGCGTCTGTTCCGGCATGGTGTTGACGGTCTCGTGCCCGATCAGCTCTTCCACGTACTTGACGTCGCTGTAATGCGGATTCTTGGTCCCGGTGCTGGCCCACAGGCAGCGCTGCACCCTGGTTCCGTGCGCCCGGAGCTCCTCGAATTCCGGGCCATTGAAGAGGCGGTTGAAGGATTGGTAGGCGAGCTTGGCGTTGGCCACGGCGGCCTTGCCCAGCAGCGACTGGAGCCGCTGCCGGTCTGGCCCGTCCGAGGCGGCGGCGATCCTGGCTTCCAGCAGCTTGTCGACCGCGGTGTCGACCCGGCTCACGAAGAAGCTGGCCACCGACGCCACGTCGATGGACTGCCCGGCTTGCAGGCGTCGCTGCAAGGCCCGCAGGTATGCCCGCGCCACCTCCTCGTAGACCTTGACCGAGAAGAGCAGAGTGATGTTGATGTTCACCCCGTCGGCCAGGCACTGCTCGATGGCGGGCAAGCCCTCTGGGGTGGCCGGAATCTTGACGAATATGTTGGGCCGGCCGACCCGCCGGAAGAGCTCGTGGGCCATCTTGATGGTGCCCTCGGTGTCGTTGGCTAGGCCGGGCGGCACCTCGATGCTGATGTATCCGTCCTTGCGCTGGGTGCGATCGTAGATCGGCTTCAGCAAGTCGGCCGCCATCTGGATGTCCTCGACCATCAGACTCAAAAACAGGTCGTCGCCCGCGACGCCGGCGGCCACCAGCTTCTGGATCGACTCGTCGTAGTCGCTGCTCCCGCCGATGGCCTTCTCGAAGATGGTGGGGTTCGAGGTCATTCCCACCACGGCATCCTCTTCGATCATCCGCTGGAGCTCGCCCGAGGTGATGTAGCTCCGCCGCATGTTATCCAGCCAGACGCTGGTACCCGCCTCGTATAGCTCGAACAGGGGATTCTTCGCCATAGTCCGCTCCTCCCACGGGGTGTCTGCCCTACAAGATTCTCACAAACCGGAGGAGGCGGCCCGAATCGGCCGGGAACGCAAGAGGAGCGCCCGCAGGCGCTCCTCTGAAAGCTAGCTGAGCAGGTGGTTAGATCCGAACTGCGGTCGAGAGCAGTGTTTCGAAGAAGGTGCCGCTCGGCGTCATCTCAGTAATGGTCACCGGTAGGGCCGCCGTGAGCTGCCGTCCGTGATCTTTGAAGCCGAAGCCGCAGAGCTGCGCGCCGTTGTTGACGCCGTTGCCGAAGGTCGTCCAGCTGATTGTCCAGACACCGCCAGCGGATGAGGTGCTCGCCGACCAGCCGGCGGGGCTCGTCAGGGAACCCGGCTGCTTCGGCAGACCGCCCAGGTCAACCTGGACCATCTGGGTGGCGCCCGAGTCCACCACGTTGTTGGTCACGCAAAGGCTGTAGCTGCCCTGGCTGTGGGTGTAGGTGCCCGCGGGCGTCGCGGCGTTGGCGGCGACCGTAGTCATCAGAAGCCCGGCTCCGGCGGCGGCGGTGATCAGCAGCTTGCGCATGATTTCCTTTCCTTTTCTCCGAGGTCGATGTGACCTAGTGTGCCAGTGGTATGTGACGTGGGCCGCCTGGACCGCGTTACAGAGCGGGCACAACCGTATCGCCGTCTCGCACACCTTGCGACAAGCGTTACGCTGCCGCTGCATCCGTATGGTGTTCCGCAATGCTGGGAATGGAGGCCGGCTCGCCGGCCCGACCGGCTGGTTGGCTCGGCCTGTAGTTGATCACCCGGTCCGCAATGACAGGGCGACCCTTGGCACGCGGTCCTGTTGCCGCACACCCAGGCGCTTTAGCAGAGGACCGCCAGGTACGCGGTCGCGCTGAGCAATGCGGGTCAGGGCCAGCATCAGCGACCGCGGCTTCGCGGGTACTGGAGGCCATCGAGCGGTTCCTAGAGTTCGCCGCGCACAAGCGCCGCCGGCAGACTTGAGGAGCATCGGCAAAGAGTGCGCCAGGCCACCCATTTCACGACAGCCATGGGAACCGATCGACCGGCTGGCGAACACCGTTCCTGGCGCCCCCTAGAGGATTCGAACCTCTGACCCTCCGCTTAGAAGGCGGATGCTCTGGTCCACTGAGCTAAGGGGGCGACACCGCGGATTATACGGACGCGGTCTCGCGCTACTGGACGATGACCGGGGAGTAGGCGAGGGCCAGTGGGTTATACGCCTCGTTGATGGCACCGCTCCCCTGGAAGTGGAGGAAGTAGTTCAGAATCTGGCCGTAGCCCTTGCCGCCCGATCCACCGCCGAGGAAGCTGTTGTCGTCCGGCGCGAAAAGAGCCCCGACGATACTGGTGTTGGACCCACCCTGGACGTTCATGACCGTGCTACCGTTGCCGGTCCTAGCCGTGCAGGCGGCGATTGACGCGAAGTTCAGGTTGCAGTAGCTGACGAAGGCGCCCGAGAGCCCTCCTGTGACGGTGTAGTTGGTCGTCGTCCCCCGGGCGTGGTTCGGATTCACGTAGATGGCGACATTGTGATACATGGTGGACGAACTGACGTAGAGGGTCGCACTACCCTGGACACTCAGACTGTTCAAGCCGCCGGAAGGTGGCGTCGTGCCCTGGTCGCAGTAGTAATTCCCGCTCGCCGTCGGATACTGTTTCTCGGTGCAGCCGATATCGGTACCCGACGGCCAGAAGACGAGCAGCACTCCCCAGTCGCTGGTGGTCGGGCAGGCGAAGCTCGCTGGAGCGCCCGGCGTGGTCAGGCCAGCATAGCCGAGGCCGGCAGTGCAGATCGATCGGTTGCTCGAAACGCAACCTCCGGGGATGGCTCCCCCGTAACACTCTCCCGTCGCCACCGTGCCACCGCTGTGGATATTGAGACCCGATCCGGAGAGCGAGCCTTCAAAGTAGTAGACGCCGGGCTGCAGATACAGCGTGGCCCCACTGGTAACGTCGACGAGGCTATACCGTGGGCCGATCGGGCTGCCTGGGATCGAGCTGCGAGTCGGCTGCAGCATCTGGGTCCCGGTCACGGAAACGGCAGCCTCCGGAACCGCCCAGACGCCCGTACAGTTGGCCGTCGTGCTGGTCAGGCACGGATCATCGGGCAAATGCATGTTGGGCGGAACCACCGGGCGGCTCAACAGTTGGTCCGACGCGGCCAGTCCGCCGGGGCAGCCGGCGCGATCGCTCCACGAGCCGGCCGTGATGGGAGAGCCGCCGGAAAGAGCCCGGAGCGTCCAGAGATCGCCGCCGTACTTGCCGCCTGGGCAGGTGAAGGTGAGCGAGCCTCCGCCGCCGGTGGGCATGCTAGCGGTGCCGTTGGTGCCGATGCGTTTGGTGGCCGTGAGTCCGCCACCACCGTTCTCATTGATGGCGTTCGGGTCGTTCCACTTAAACGTGAAGATGGCATACGGGAGGGCGTAGTTCCGGGCGGTCGACTGCACGTGGACGTTGATGTTCGGGATGATGGAGCCGGCAATCAGGACCGGAAGCTGGTGGACCAGGTCGACCTTCATGAAGGCCTCTGGCTCGGTGGTCCCACCGAAGGTGTAGGGGGTCGTGATGTTCAGGGTGTAGGTGCCGGTGGAGTCCAGCCAGTTGACACAGCAGGGGCTGGCGGCATTGCTGGCGTTATAGGGGCCGACCGGGACTGTGCCCGACCAGCATGCCTCGCGACTGCACTGTTGTCCGAGGAGCCGGTGCCCGAGACCGCCGTAGTTGGTCGCGAAGGAGATCCCGAGCGATTGCTCGAGAGAATACACCGCATCATCCATCGAGTTCGCCTGGGATTGGGAATCCGTTCCCGGGCCCAGGTCGTTAGCGCCTGTGAGTGCCGCTCCGTCGACCGCGTTCTGCAGGTTGCGCTGGTCCATCAGGGCGCGGCCTCCGTCGATGGCGAGGCCGGCCACCCCGAAAAGGGCGACCGACGCTAGCGCGAAGATCAGAACGACCTGGCCCTCCTGCTGGCGTCGGGTGCGGATAATCATCAGTACTCCGTCACCATGGTCGCCGAGGCCTCCAGATAGTACGTTTGGAAGAAGGCCCGCACCATTGGCGTGGTGGCTTCGAACGTGTAAACGATGCTGACCTTGACCCCGGTCGCACTCGTCCGGTCGATGAAGATGTAGCTGCTGCCGGCTGGCGGCTTGTAGCAGGAGGCGGTCGCCCCCGTGATCGGATTTGGAGGGGTGGCGGGGGTACATGAGGCCTGGGTCAGGTTGGCCATGGTCAACCCGTCCGCTTGCTGTTTGACATAGGCGACGACCTGGGCATCCGTGAAACCGCCCCCGTTGTCGTAGTTGGCGGCATAGCGAGCACCGCTCCGGGCCAGGTCCGACGCCGCCACGAAATAGAGGCCGATCCGGCCGAGGTCGAGAATTCCGAGCATGAGCAGGAAGAACACGGGGATTACCACAGCGAACTCGACCAGGGCTTGGCCTGCCCGTCGTTCCGTAACGCGTCGAAGAGTGCGCAACATCAGTACCACGTCAACCAGGTCGTCGAGGCCTGAATCGTGATGGGATTGCCGGTGAAGTTCTGGATGATGAAGGTCAATGGGGTGAAGTCAGTCTTGGCGGTCACGGTGAGCGGCTGGCGGCCGGGTTCGCGGGTCGGGGGACTGCCGTTTGCGTTGGCCGCCGGGGAGATGACCAGGGTGCCGCTGGCGCAGCTGACATTGACGTAGGGCAGCCCTTCGTTGTGGCCGGCCGTGCACCCCGACGTGTCGTCGTACTCCGCCGGATAGTCGATCAGCACCCGGGCCGTCGCCCGACTGGCGTTGTCCAGCGCGATGTAGTAGTAGAACGCCCGGGTCAGGTCCACGGCGCCCAGAAACAGCAGCACCAGGACTGGGACGATCAATGCGAACTCGACCAGTGACTGGGCGCTGCTCCCATGAGCGCGCGTCCGACGAACTCCCCTGAGCACGAGCACTACCATAAAGACGCCCGCGTACGGCGAGTATTACGGCCACGCCGGGTACAAAGGGCGGGGGAGTTCGTCACGAAACCGTCGCCAGAAGTAACGGATCGGTGACGGCTACTGGATCAGGCCCTTGATCACCGGGATCTTGGTCGGGTCAAAGGTCTCGTTCACGTTGCCCACGCCGTTGATCTTGATCGTCCAGGCCACGATCTGCCCCACTCCCCAGCCGCTGCCCCCGCCCGCGATCTGCATGTTGTCGGCCGGACCGTAGATGGAGCCGTAGATGCTGTAGTCGGAGTTGCCCAGGATGGCAACCACGTTGGTCCCGGTGGGGGCC
>VBID01000239.1 GCA_005880615.1 Chloroflexota bacterium | reverse complement strand
CAAGGACCTGGCGGACGCGCACGGTGAAGTGGTCGCGGCGGGGCGCTGCGGGCTGGGCTCGGTCAAGACGAACATCGGGCACCTGGAGCTGGCGGCGGGGGTGGCCGGGGTGATCAAGGTGCTTCTGCAGATGAAGCACCAGACGCTGGTCAAGAGCCTGCACAGCGAGGAGATCAACCCGTACATCGAGTTGGCGGACAGTCCCTTCTACATCGTGCAGGAGAGCCGTCCCTGGAACACCCTGCCGGACCGCGAGGGACGCCCCGTGCCGCGGCGCGCGGGGGTGAGCTCGTTCGGTGTCGGCGGGGTGAATGCGCATGTGGTGCTCGAAGAGTATGTCGCGCCGGCGCGGCGCGAGACCGTCGCGAGGGCGACTGGTCCGTGGGTGATCGTCGTGTCGGCGAAGACCGACGAACGGCTGCGTGAGCGTGTGGCGCAACTGCAGGCTGCGCTGGAGCGGGACGGGTTCACGGACGCGGATCTGAGTGACATCGCCTACACGCTGCAAGTCGGCCGCGAGGCGATGGACGTGCGGCTGGCGCTGATGGTTAAGGGGCTCGAGGAGCTCACGTCGAGGCTGCGCCGCCACCGCGACGGCGAAGCGGGTGACGGCGTGTACCGAGGGGACGTCCGGCACGCCAAGGAAGCGCTGGCGGTCTTGGCCGACGAGGATGTGCAGCAGGTCGTCGCCGGCTGGATCGCCAAGGGCAAGCTGTCGCGGCTGGCGGAGTGGTGGGTGAAGGGGCTGGCGGTGGACTGGTCGCTGCTGTATGGCGACGAGAGGCCGCGACGGATCAGCCTGCCCACCTACCCGTTTGCGCGCGAACGCTATTGGGTGCCGGCCGGCCCAACGGAGCGGTCGAGGGCGGGATCGGGGACGGACGCGGCGTCGCGTCTGCACCCGTTGCTGCACCGGAACACGTCGGACCTGGACGGGGCGCGGTTCAGCTCGACGTTCACGGGCGAGGAGTACTTCTTCCGGGATCACGTGGTCGGCGGGCGGAAGGTGCTGCCCGCCGCGGCGCAGCTTGAGCTGGCGCGGGCCGCGGTCGAGCAGGCGGTGGGCGGCGTGGAGGACGGGCAGAGGATCTGCCTGGAGCACGTGGTGTTCGTGCGTCCGGTGGTGGCGGGGGAGGAACGGCTCGCGCTGCACATAGCGCTGACGCCGGAAGAGGACGGCGCGATCGCCTTCGAGATCTACGGCGAGGGCGAGGAGGAAGAGGCGCCGGTCTACAGCGAGGGCCGCGCCATCCTCGTCACTCCACGCGAGACACCACGTCTGGATGGCTCCGCTCCTGCGCAAGCCCTGGCGTGTATTCCCTTGCCAGACGGCGTGACGGATGCGGCGGACTACGTCCTGCATCCCAGCGTCGTGGACGCCGCCCTGCAGGGGGTGCCTGGCCTGATGGCCGATGAGGGAGGCGAGGCACCCGCTCTGGCGTTCGCGCTGGAGCGCGTCGAGATCTTCGGACCGTGTCGGCCGAACATGCAGGCCCATATCCGTCACGGCGAGGCGTCTATCCGGTGGGCGATACGGTTGTGATTGAAGTGTCGGCGCGCGCGATCGAGCCACCCGGTTGTCCGCCGGAGGGGGCGGGGTTTGATGGGGGCGCGCTGGCGCTTCTGCGGGCCGAGCTTGCCGAGATGGGGCTGCTGGAGGCATCGCCCTCGACGGTCATCTTGGAGAAGTACGGGCGCTGGCTCGAGGAGAGCCGGCAGGTCCTGGCCGAGAACAGCACCAGATTGGCGGCACCAGCACTGGACGTGGCCTCGGCGTGGCGAGAGTGGGAGGGCAGCAAGGGGCGGTGGACGGCGAGCCCGTACCTCGGCGCGCAGTGCGTGCTGCTGGAGAAGACGCTTCACGCTCTGCCGGAGATCTTGACGGGCCGGGTCCGTGCGACGGACGTGATGTTCCCGAACGGCGCGATGTCGCTGGTCGAGGGGATCTACAAGGACAATCCGGTCGCGGACTACTTCAACGACGTGGTGCGCGAGACGGTGGTGCGCTACATCGAGGCGCGGCTGACGCAGGAGGCGGGGGCGCGGGTCCGGATCCTGGAGATCGGGGCGGGGACGGGCGGCACGAGCGTGCGGGTGTTGGCGGGCCTGGCGCCCTATCGGGAGCAGGTGGCGGAGTACTGCTATACGGATCTCTCGCAGGCGTTTCTGCTTCATGCGCGAGAGGCTTATGGCGCCCAGCATCCCTTCCTGAGTTATCGGCTGTTCGACGTCGAGCAGGCGCCCGAGGGGCAAGGGATCGAGGCGGGCGCGTACGACGTGGTGATTGCCTGGACGGCTGGTGGCTGGCGGAGGATGTGGCGCTGCGGCTGCGGGGCTCGCCGGGGCTGTCGAGCGAGTCCTGGCGTGGAGTGCTGGAGCGCGAGGGCTTCGGGTCGATCGGCTTCCCGGCGGGGCAGGCGGCGGGGCTGGGCCAGCAGGTCATCGCGGCGGCAAGCGACGGGGTGGTGCGGCAGGCGGTGGTCGCGCAGGTGCGGCCGAAGGCCACGCTGCAGGCGACGGGGCGCGAGGCCACGCGGGCCGAGGGACAGCGGTCGGGAGCCGGCGCGGCCGAAGCGGGCTCGGTGCTGGATCGGGTGCGGGCGTCGCTCGCGCAGGAAGTGTCGCGGCTGATCAAGGTGGATGTGGCGGATCTCGACGCCGAGCGCGCGCTGAATGAGTACGGCTTTGACTCGATCAGCTTCACGCAGCTGGCGCGGCGGCTGAACGAGGTGTACGAGCTGGCGCTGAGGCCGCCGGTGTTTTACGAGCATCCGACGCTGGCGCAGCTGGCGCAGCATCTAGTCGAGAGCTACCCCACCCTGCGGGCGAGGTTTTCGGTTGCCGCGGCTGGCCCCGGTGAGGCGGCGAGCGCGGCGCGGCCGGCGGCGGCGCGGCGGCGGCGGGGACGGGTGCGCGTGCGCGGGGCGGTGGAGGCGAGGGGCTCGCTTCCCGAGAGGGACAAGATCGCAATCATCGGGATGAGCGGGTGCTTTCCGATGGCGCGGGACATTGCGGCCTTCTGGGACAACCTGGTCGCGGAGCGCGATTGCATCAGCGAGATTCCGGCGGAGCGGTGGGACTGGCGGGCGATCTACGGCGACCCGCGGGAGGACGGGAACCAGACGAACGTGAAGTGGGGCGGGTTCATCGAGGGGGTGGACGAGTTCGATCCGCTCTTCTTTGGCATCTCGCCGCGCGAGGCGGAGCTGATGGACCCGCAGCAGCGGCTGCTGATGACGCATGTGTGGAAGGCGCTGGAGGATGCCGGCTACTCCGCGCACAGCCTCTCGGGCAGCCGGACGGCGTTGTTCATCGGGACGGCGAACAGCGGCTACGGCGGACTGGTGACGCAAGCCGGCGGCACGATCAGTCCAGTCGGGATACTGCCTTCGCTCGGGCCGAACTGGATGAGCTACGTCCTCAACCTGCATGGCCCGAGCGAGCCGGTGGAGACGGCCTGCTCGAGCTCGCTGGTTGCACTGCATCGCGCGATCTCGGCATTGCATGCGGATCAATGCGACCTTGCGGTCGCCGGTGGGGTGAACACGATCCTGACCCCGGACGGCCATATCGGGCTCAGCAAGGCGGGGATGCTGAGCGTCACGGGCCGCTGCCAGGCCTTCTCGAAGCACGCCGACGGCTTCGTGCGCGCGGAAGGCGTGGGGATGCTGGTGCTGAAGAAGCTGCGCGGCGCGCAGCGCG
>VBID01000237.1 GCA_005880615.1 Chloroflexota bacterium | reverse complement strand
GAATGGAAGATGCCCGCCATGTTGATGTCGGGGTACGCGGTTGAAGCGGCGCGAGGACAGGCGGACGGGACGTGGTTATTTGTAATCGACGATCCGTTTACCGTGGGCGCGAGGACCGGCTCAGCCGTCGCTTCTTAATACCGAGCTAAATCGACCGACGCGAGCAGCGGCGCAATGCGATTTTGTGCAAAGCGGTCGACCTTGCATGATCTCGTTCAGATACATCCCGATACACCACAATAGGCATGAAGCGACTCGAGAGAGGAGTGCCTATGCAGGTATACGGAGCGGTGATCCCTGGGGCAGCTGCGATAGCGCGACTGCTGCCTCAGCAGGCAAACGAGACGAGGGCTGGACAACCACGACCGCTGTCGAAAGGAGCGCGTGAGCGACTCAGGAGGATCCGGTGGTACGAAGAGCATGGTCGGCGCGTACGCCTCACTTGCCGGCACTGGGGCATGAGCAGTTCCACCTTCTACATGTGGCTGCGGCGCTATCAGCGCCTGGGGCCGGCAGGCCTGGAGGAACGCAGCCGCCGCCCGCGCCGGGTTCGCCAGCCTAGGTGGGGCCACGAGCTCGTTCAAGCAGTGCGGGTGCTGCGGGAACGGCATCCTGGTTGGGGCAAAGACAAGCTAGCGCCGCTGCTCCAAGCTGTAGGCTGGCAATGCTCAACATCTAAGGTTGGCCGCATCATTTCCGCCCTCAAGAAGCAAGGTCTGCTGATTGAGGCGCCGCACAAGGACCCCTGGCGCATCTCGCGTCCGCGTTCGCGCCCCTACGCCATACGCAAGCCCAAAGACTACATACCAAAAGAACCGGGCGATCTCGTGCAGGTAGACAGTGCTGACATCCGCCCGCTGCCTGGAGTCATCCGCAAGCACTTCACCGCTCGCGATGTGGTCAGCAAATGGGACGTGGTTGGCGTCTACTACCAAGCTACCGCGCGATCGGCAGGTGAATTTCTGGCGGAGCTACTCTCTCGCCCGCCATTCACGGTCAGGGCGATCCAGGTCGACGGAGGCAGCGAGTTCAAGGCTGACTTCGAGCTGCTCTGCCAGCACCACGACATTCGCCTCTTCGTCCTGCCGCCACGCTCCCCAAAACTCAACGGTTGCGTCGAGCGCGCACAACGTACGCACCGGGAGGAGTTCTACAACGTCAT
The DNA here is from genome assembly GCA_005880615.1 of Chloroflexota bacterium. Taxonomy (GTDB): domain Bacteria; phylum Chloroflexota; class Dormibacteria; order CF-121; family CF-121; genus CF-121. The sequence goes on along the minus strand of VBID01000237.1, from coordinate 2,956 downwards.
CGATTGGCCAGACTCCATACAAGAACTGCGCCGGCTTCCCCCACCAATCCCTCGGCTACCTGACACCTCTGGCGTTCTTACAGCGCCTCTACAAACAGAAAACGGACTGCGATCCGCTGGCCGCAGCCCGTCTCCCGTCTTACACTCAACATCCTAGCACCGAAAGGAGGTCGGTGTAGCGGAATGTACCGAACGAGTTGGTAGCGTAACTACTTGTGTGTAAATAGAGTCAGGGGACGGCCCTCCCAGTTTCGATTGAGGTGGCTGAACACAGCATAGATTATCCTTTCACAGCTGGCGTTGTTGTTAAAGCAGCTCATGGGGCGGGTGCGTCTGCGTACCTCCCTGAAGCAGCGTTCGATAGCGTTGGTGGTGCGCGCCATGCGCTGGTGTTCTGGTGGGCAGGCCAGGAAGCTCAGGAGAGTTTCGAGGTCGCGTTCCAGGCAGGCGACGGCCTTGGGCGCCTCTTGGCGCCAACGTTTCGCCCACTGCCAGTAGGCAGCGGTGGCGGCGCTTCTGGTTTGCGACTGGTAGATCGCTCGCGCTCCTAGCAGACACTCTTCCTGCTGGCGGCGCTTAAGGAGAGCGGCGACATTGCGCAGTTTGTGCACCCAACAGTGCTGACGCTGCACGTAAGGGTAGACAGCCTCCAGAGCGGCATGGAGCCCCTTGCAGCCGTCAGTGACGATGAGCTTAAGTTTGGTCCCGCAAAGGCCTCGCTCGCGCAATTGGCTCAGGAACGCTTCCCACTGCGCTGCACCCTCCGCCGTCGCCAAACGAAAGTCCAGGAGCCGCCGCTCACCCATTACGCTGATGCCGTATGCGCATAGCACCAGCTTCCGCTGCACGCCAGTAGCGCTCTTGACGCGCAGATAGACGCCGTCCAAAAGCAAGTAGAGGATGTCGTCGGCGATGGGCGCTGCCCGGAACCGTTCCACCTCGCGATCCAGGCTGCGGGTTACGCGGGACACAGTCTGGGCGCTCACCCCTTCGCCCAAAAGCCCCCGCAAGACTTCTCCCACTCGTCTTGTGGACACGCCGGCCAGGAAGGTTTCACGGATCGCCTGGTTCACCTGGCCCTGGGTCACGCTCGTAGACCCCGTGGCGATAGCCGCGCCGGTCCTCCACCCGCCTGTACCGGCCCGCAGCCAGCAGCACCGTCATCTCTTCTTCAAGCACACCCTCCACCAGCCCTTTCACAAGAAGAAGATGCTTCTCCCTTGTGTCCTGCCAGAACTCCTCCTCGTTCTCCGGCACCTCCCGCCAAAGATCCGCTGGCGTCAATTCGTCTAGTGCCTTTACTCTTTGCATGGGCGTTCTCCTTTCCTAGCTCTGATCGTTCTTGCTGGAAAGGGTACGCCCCCTCTCTATTTACACAACAAGCGTTACGCTACCGTTGCCAACCTGTAGATGGTCTGAGACTTTGTCCGGTCTAACAGTTCTGTGATTCTGTCCACATGAAGGACATCACGATGAACAGGAAGGAACAACGACGAGCAGTGATTCTGACAGGGGTGATAGAAGGGAGGTTGGCCGCCGGTGAGGCGGCGGAACTGATGGGTCTGTCGCAGCGGCACGTAAGGCGCCTCAGACGTGCGTTTGTGAGAGATGGGCCAGCGGCGCTGGTGCACGGCAACCGGGGGCGGCGACGGGCCCATGCTCTCGCTGCCGGCTTGCGCGATCGCGTGATTGCGCTCGCTGAGGGGCTCTATGCTGGCTGCAATGATCAACACCTGACGGAGTTGCTGGCCGAGCGGGAAGCGATTGCTTTGAGCCGATCCTCCGTGCGGCGCATCCTGCGAGCGGCTGGACGGCGCAGCCCGCAGCAGCGGCGAGCGTCGCGTCACCGCTCACGCCGCGAGCGAATGCCCCAGGCCGGGATGCTGCTACAAGTCGATGGCAGCCGCCACCAGTGGCTGGGTCCAAGTAGGCCCTGGCTCACTCTTGTGGGAGCGATTGATGATGCCAGCGGCGACGTTCCGTACGCTCTCTTCCGAGAGCAGGAAGACGCGCAGGGGTACCTCCTGCTCTTGCGGGGAGTGGTGCGTCGGCGGGGTGTCCCGCTCGCTCTCTACAGCGACCGCCACAAGATCTTCCAGTCTGGGACGAGGGACCCACTGACCTTGGAGGAGCAGCTCGCCGGCAAGCCACAGCCCACTCAGGTGAGGCGCGTCCTCGACGAGCTCGACATCGCCTGGATCGGCGCCCGCTCGCCTCAGGCCAAGGGCCGCGTCGAACGCCTCTGGCGCACTCTCCAGGACCGCCTCTACCAGGAGCTACGGCTGGCCAACGTCAGCACTCTTGAGCAGGCCAACGCCGCACTCCCTGCTCTTCTGTCACGGCATAACGTCCGCTTCAGGCAGAACGCCGCCGTGCCAGGTTCGGTCTACCGCCGCCTCCCAGTGGGCAAGCGTCCGGCGGACGTCTTCTGCTTCCGTTACTGGCGCACCGTCGGCCCGGACAACGTCGTCACGCTTGAGGGCCGTGCCATCGCTGTCCCGCCTGGCCCTCAGCGCCGCTCGTACGCCCGCGCCCGCGTCGAGGTCCGTGAACACCTCGACGGTAGCGCCTCTGTCCACTACCAGGGACGTTGTATCGCTAGCCAGGCCACACAAGGTGCAGACCTGCGCACCAAGCGCCGCGGTACGGTCCGCGAGAAGCCAGCGCCGCCACTACCCGTTACCAATAACACCACCAAGCCCGTTTCGGCCACTTTCTGGAAGCCCGCCGCCGACCACCCTTGGAGACGCTCATTTGTCACCGTATAGCCAGCCTAGCGGACACTTTCACAGAACACTTAGCGGACAGAATCACAGACCTGCTACAAGTGAAGATCAAGCCTATTGACGCCGTATAATTACCGAATTATACTGCTTCTACGCCCCCGAAGACTTACCATAAGCTGAAGGAGGAACCCGATGCTGCGACATCACCTTTTGCGTCCCCTCATCCTTCT
>VBID01000019.1 GCA_005880615.1 Chloroflexota bacterium | reverse complement strand
GCGGACGTTTATTTCTCCCTCCCCCTTGTGGGGAGGGTCGGGGAGGGGGTCGCGCTTGCGGGCTAACGATTTCTCCCGCCCCCTTGTGGGGAGGGTCGGGGAGGGGGTCGCGCTTGCCGGCTAACGATTTCTCCCTCCCCCTTGCGGGGAGGGTTGGGGAGGGGGTCGCGGAGCCAAGGCACGCGAGGGTCTAGGGGGGCGTTACCATGACATGGTGATCGTCACCACCACCTTCAAAGTCGCGGCACCGATCGAGGTGGTCTGGCGCTACATGCTCGATGTGCAGAAGATGGCGCCCTGCGTCCCCGGTGCCGAGCTCACCGAGGTAATCGACGACAAGACCTATGCCGGCAAGATCGGAGTCAAGCTGGGCCCGATCGAGGTAGCCTATCGCGGAAGAGTCTTTCTGGACGAGGTCGATGAGCAGACCCATACCGCCAAGCTTCGCGCTGAAGGCCAGGAGTCGAAGGGTCGGGGCGGCGCCACCGCCCGGGTCAAGGCTGAAATGCACCAGGAGGGCGCGGAGACGGTGGTGACCATGGAGTCGGACATCGGCGTGACCGGCCTGGTGGCCCAGTTCGGTCGGTCGTCGATCATGCAGGACATCTCGCAGCGGATGGCGCAGCGCTTCGCCGACTGCCTGGAACGGGAGATCAAGGCTACCCAAACGGTTTCGACCTGAGGAGGAAGCCATGGCCACCGACTACGCGGCGATCTTTCAACGCGCAATCGACGAGGCGTTCTCGAGGGGAGATCTGAAGGCCGTCGATACCTACTTCATGCCCAACTTCATTGAGCATGAACCGGGACCTGGCCAGGGAAAGGGACGAGAAGGCGTGAAGATCATCATCACAGCCATACGCACGGCGTTTCCGGATCTACGCGTCACCGTCCGCGACTCTGGCGTGTCCGGGGACAAGCTATGGGCCCGGGTCGAGTTCTCGGGCACGAACACAGGCGAGATGATGGGGAAGCCGCCAACCGGCAAGAGGGCAACCTTCGAGGCCCTCGACTGCGTGCGCTTCGAGGGTGACAAGCTCGCCGAGCACTGGGGCGCGATCGATATGTTCGGGCTGCTCATCCAGCTGGGTCATATTCCGGCGCCCGCACCACCCGTCCCCATCCAATAGGGCGGCGTAACCAATTCCCCCCGAGGCGGCGTTGGCTTCGGCATGACTATCGAGATGGGAGCCGGGATGAAGCTCAGGCTCATCGCTCCAGCGATCGCGGCCGGCGCTCTGCTTGCGGCGTGCGGAGAGACGTCCACGACCTCCAGTCCATCGCCCAGCCCGCCACCGGTCGTGGCGCAAGATCTAGTCGCTGTGGCGAAAGTTACGTTCCCGTACATAGCCCAGTACAACTATTACGCGGTTTGTGGACTCACCGGCGATCCGTCGCAGTGTCCGTACACGGAGCGCCTGAAGGCCCACATGGCGGCAGCCAAGCTCACGCTCTGTCGCTGCCAGAACCCAGCATCATCGCTGGACGTGACCGCAACCCCTACCCAGACGGGAGGCATCGCCCACGTCGTGCTAGGTTACGGGAGCGCACCGATCAAGCTGGACCTCGTTATCGTCCGGTCGGGTGGCCAATTCCTCGTTGACGACGAACTCTGCACGGGCGGCGCCGGCTCGACCTCGATCTACGTGCGGAGCGGGCCCTGCTGACGGGGCCGCTCAGGCAAGAAAGCTCCGCACCGCACTGACGAGCGCGTCGGGGTTGTCGATGTTCACATCGTGGGTGCTGTTGGGAATCTCGACCAGGCTGCAGGTCGGGATGGCGGCCCTGACCCGCTCCATACGTTCCCGAGGGACAAAGCTGTTCCGCGCCCACAGCAGCAAGGTCGGGACCGAGATCCGATGGAGGTCCTGCCAGATCAACGGAGCAGCGGTGGCTAGGTCGTTACTGATGGCATCGGCCATGACCGGATCGAACTGCCACCGCCAGCGACCACTTTGGAGCTGGACCAGGCTCTGCTCCAGGTGGCGGCGCAGCCTCTGTTCCTCAATTTCGGGGGCGCGCCGTTTCAAGAAGCCGAGCCCTTCCTCAAAATTGGCAAATTCGGCGGGCGGGGTTGGGCGTTCCGTGTACGGCCAGCTGCCAGGATCAGGAGGAGCCGTGTCGACGATGATCAGGCGCCGCAACGCAGCCGGCTGGGCTACCGCGTACAGGTAAGCGATCGTGCCTCCCATCGAGTGGCCGACCAGGTCGACGCTGCGCAATCCGAGTGCATCCACGAACGCCGCTAGGTCATCGCGCATGAGGGCGAAGGAATACTGCGCCGTCCATTCACTCCGGCCATGGCCGCGCTGATCCAGGACCAGCAGACGTCGTCCATCGGCCTGCGCGGCCGCAACAGCATCCCATCGAGAGGCGTTATGTCCGAGCCCGTGGAGCACCACGATGGCGGGCATGCCTGCGCGACCCCAGTCGCGGTAGTGGAAGCTCAGTCCCCCGAGCCGGACCGTTCGATCGCCGCCTTCCAGGGCTGTCTTCGAGCGCGGCATTCGGACCAAGGCTACTCCGCCGGCAAAAGAGGAGGGAGGCGGGGGGGACGCCTCCCTCTAGGACTTGCGTCGCGAGCGGAGCAGGTGCTCGGCGACTGGATCGAACAACGGATTAGTCCGCGAAGAGGTTACGAGAGCGCCGTATGATGTTCGCCACGACGAGCGGCGATCGAGACAGTCAAACCTGGGGGGCACCATGAGAGGCCGGCAACTGGTTCCGGCGATGGGGTTGGGCATTCTCTTGGCGGCATGCAGCGGCCCTGCGAGCGAGAGCAGTCTGTCGCCCACCACGTCACGGAGCGTGGCTCCGGCGGACCTGGTGGCCGTGGCCAAACGAACGTTCCCCTTGATTCCCCAATTCGGCTACTACGCCGTCTGTGGAAGCGACGGCAATACCTCGCGCTGCCCATACACCGCGCGCCTCAAAGCCCGCCTGGCGCAGCCCGGGATCACCCTGTGTCCCTGCCCGAATCCGGAATTCTCGATGGACGTGACGGCCACCCCGAGCCAGACTGGCGGCGTCGCCCACGTGGTTCTGGGCTCCGGGCCGCAGGCGATCAAGGTGGACCTGGTCATCATCCAGACGGGCGGCAAGCTCCTGGTGGACGACGAGCTCTGTACTGGGGGCGGCCCTTCGACCTCGATTTACGTGCGCGGCGGCTACTGCGTCCCGGCGGTCGAGTAGGAAAGAGAAGAGGGAGGCTACTGGGGGGTAGGCCTCCCTCGTGTCACTGGCGACGATCAGTTGAGCGTCTGGATGGAGCCGAACAAGCCGTCGGCTTCGTCGTTGATACCGGCAGCGAAGTATACGAAATTCGGGTCACCACCCCGGCCGCCGTTGCCCACCCGAAGACCCCACAGGCCGTCGATCTGGATCGCCCCGCCCAGGCCGTCGCCCAGCTGACCCGTGAAGGCACCGGACGCCAGGTCGAAGCCGTTGATACGGCCGTCGCCGAAGTTGCCCACCAGCAGGTCATCGTGGAAGTGTCCAAAGGTACTGGGCGCGATAGCCAGACCCCAGGGCGAGTTCAGCGTGCCCTGCGAGGCAAATCGCCGGACCAGGCTGCCGTTCAGGTCGAAGACGTCGACGTAGCCATTGCCCAGCCCTTTGACGTCGTCATGCTTGGCGTCGTTCTGCTTGGCGTAGGTCACATACAGCTGCCCGCCCAGGTTCTGGATGCCGAAGGGAGCGAAGCCGGCCGGGATGCCCGGATCCGAGAACGACCCGGCGCGCTTCACCGGCGTGAACGTGCTATCGAACACGTCGACTGTGCCGAAGCGGAAGTTAGCCGCGTAGAGGCGGGTCCCCGCCGACGCCGAGTCGATGGCCAGGCCCTTGTAGACGGCGCCGACGTCGCCGGCGCTGTCCACGGCGGTCGAGTTGTCGACCGCGATGATCCCGTGGAACAGGTCGACGCCAGGACTCCACCCGACGATGGTGCCGTCCTCGGTGGCGAAGAGGAATAGGCTCGGACCCGACTTCCCCTTCTCCGAGACCTCGAAGTTACCGGACCCGCTGAAGACCGTTCCGGTTGGTGCCCCGCCAGGAAGATTGCCGGGTGCCGGGATCTGGACCACCAGCGGGACGGGTGTCGCCGCCCCATTGGCGATGCTGTAGAGGGTAGCGACCCCGGCATTGTTGTCAGAGGCCCAGATCGGGCTGCCCGAGCTTGACGAAAGGCCCCAGGGGTTCTTCAGGTTGGGATCGGTCACCGCTGCCATTCCCGGGATGTTCGACACCAGGTTGGTCTGCAGATAGGCGCCCCGGACCAGGCCCCGCTCGGCGGCCATGGCCGGTTGCGCGACCGTCCACAGAGCTAGCGGGATCGCAATCAAGAGCGTGGCGCTGCGGCGGAACAGGGTCGTTGTCATGCGTCCTCCTTCTTCCCCCAGGTGCTGCCAGCGAGACGCAGCTAATTACGCGCGCAAGTTACAGTCCGCGGCTGCATCTCCCCCCGTTGCGGGGAGGGCCTTCTTATCCCCTCCCCTTTGGGGAGGGGCAGGGGAGGGGCGCCAGTAAGGCGCCCGTACTCGGCGTCAGCCAGCTGCGCGGAAACTGTCGGACGTCAACGCCGACAGTCGTTTCCGAGCTCGCCACTCGCAATGGACTACTCCGGGTCCAAACAAAGGAAGGTGGGGACAGGTAGTGGGCACGCGGGAGCTTCCTTCGACAGGAGTCTCGCATGCTGCTTGGGAACAGTATCATTCGTGGTGCGGAACTTGTGAAGGAAGGTGGCTGATGGCTAAAACGAACGTTGTACTCGATCGGGCACGACTAGTGCTCCTAAGCAGCCGGCAGCAGCTGCAGACCGAGATTGATGCGGTAGATCGAGCATTGACAGCACTGCAGGGCATTGGTGGGCGCGCGACAAACGGAAGAGTAAAGCGCCGGCGCCGCAGTGGTGGCGCCAGCCCGAAGCTGCTTGCCGCATTGAAGAGGGCCAGGGCCGCCCGTCAGCGCAAGATTGCGGAGAGAAAAGCCGCAGCGAGATAGCCATCGAGACCGTCGTCGAGACCCACGGCCTGAGCAAGCGGTACCGCACCGGTGTGCTGGCCGTCGACAACCTGAATCTGAGCGTGCGGCGCGGCGAAGTGTATGGCTTCTTGGGGCCTAACGGAGCCGGGAAGACGACCACGATGCGCATGCTGGTCGGGCTGTTGCGGCCCACGGCCGGCAGTGCGGTGGTGGCCGGTCATCCCCCAGGCGCGCCGGCCGGGCTGGCCCGCCTGGGGGCGCTGGTGGAGCAATCGGCCTTCTATCCCTACCTATCCGGCCGCGACAACCTGCGGGTGATGGCGCGGTACACCGGCCTCGGCGGGAAGGTGGTCGAGACAGCTCTGGAGGAGGTCGACCTCAAGGAGGCAGCCCACCACAAGTTCAAGACCTACTCCACCGGGATGAAGCAGCGGCTGGGGGTGGCCGCCGCGTTGATGAAAGAACCCGAGCTGCTGATTCTCGACGAGCCGACCGCCGGCCTGGACCCGCAGGGCACGGTCGAGATGCGCAACCTGATCAAACACATGGCCAGCTCCGACCGAGCCGTCCTCCTCTCCAGCCATCTGCTGAGCGAGGTCGAGCAAACTTGCGATCGGGTCGGGGTGATCCAGCGGGGCCGCCTGATCACCGAAGGCACCGTGGACGAGCTGCGTGGCCAGGCGTTGCTGGAGGTGTTGGCCACCCCGGTGGAGCGGGCCCAAACCGTGCTCGCGCAGCTCCTGGGCGCCGACAAGGTCCGGCTGGTGGACGGCCGGTTTCAGCTCAACGTCGACCCCAGCCGGGCGGCCGAGGTGAACCGGCAGCTGGTGGCCGATGGCATCGACGTCAGTGAGCTCCGTCGGGCGGAACGCTCGTTGGAGGAGGTCTTCCTGCAGCTCACTGAGGAGGGACCGAAGCCGCCATGATCGCCAGCCTTCGCGCCGAGTGGCTGAAGTTCCGAAAGCGACCGGCCAACTGGGTAATGGTCATCATCCTGGTGGCGACGCTGCTGGCCTTCTCCTACATCCTGACCTACGCGATCTCGACCCATCCGCCGCCGGGGTTCAACACGGAAGGCGGTCCTCCGCCCAATGTCTTGAAGCGGATCGCTTTTCCGGAGAACCTGCTCTCAACCGTCCTGGCCGACGTCAACCGGTTGGGTATTGCCATCGTGCTGATCATGGGGGCGCTCAGCGCGGGTAACGAGTACTCGTGGCTGACCTGGCAAACCATTCTGGTTCAGGGACCGGCGCGGCTGGAGGTGTTCCTGGGCAAGCTGCTCCTACTTATCCTGGTGGCCCTGGTGCTCGCGCTGGCCCTGTTCGGCGCGGCCGCCCTCACCAGCCTGGTCCTGGTGCAAATCGATGGCAGTACGTCGTCATTTGCGCCGTTGGCGGACATCCTGAAGGCAATCGGCGCCGCCTGGTTGATCCTGGCGACCTGGACCGCTTTCGGGCTGGTGCTCGCCGTGCTTTTCCGCGGTGTCGCCGGCTCTATCGGGGCGGGCCTGGTCTACGTGTTTGTGGTCGAGGGCTTGATCGCGGGTCTCCTGCGGGGCGTTCCAGGACTGAAGGAGGTGCTCCCCATCCTGCCGGGCGTCAACGGCGGCGGGATCGTCGCGGCCTTCCGCGGCAGCATTCCCCAGCGGGGTGTGCCCGCGCCGTTGGTGAGCGCCGGGCGCGGCGCCCTGGCGGTGGCGATCTATTTGCTCGTCTTCAGTGTCGTCTCGGCACTGATCGTCCGTCGCCGCGACCTCGCCTAAGCATCCCAGGATGTCCCTCCCCTGAGGGGAGGGTGAGGGTGGGGGTGTCTTCCCTAGCTTCCAGATGACTTTCCGGGCCGCTTCACCCACCATTCCACGTAGTCGCGGCACCGTCCCTGCTCGTCGAACCGCAAGACGAACACGTTGGCGTACTCCCGCTCCGGTCTTCCGCCCCCCGCCCGGTACCGGGTGACCCCCCGCCCCACGCCAACCTCGCCGGTCGCGGCGACGGCCTGGTAGTCCGCCGTCCAGCTGCCGGGTGGATCGGGGTCGGCGATCCAGGCCCTGGCAATCGCCTCCCCGCCGCGTAAGGGCTGGTCGTAGGGAAGTGGGCGATAGACCGCGTCCTCCGTGAACAGCGCCGTGATTTCCGCTCGGTCGTTACTCCGCCCGGCTGCGACGTAGGCGTCCAGCCACCGTTGCACCGCGGCCATGTCCGCCACGGCAGGATTCTACGGGTTGGCAGCGCGGAGCTCAGCGCGCGACGGTTCCGATGAGCGCCAGGAGATCGTCGTTGGCCTGCTTCGGTCGTCGGGTCCAGGGAGCTAACGACCGGCCCCGCCCAGGCATCGCGCGGGGGTGACCACGGCGTGATGTTTGGGTAACAGCCATCTCGTGGGTAAGGTGGAGATCATGACGGCGAGGGAGCGAGTGGATGACCCGAGGAAGAAAGCGGAGGGCATCGGCGTCGTAGCGGAGATGGACGATCCGGTCCAAACGGCCCACGAAGCCGGTTTGCGCTACGTCTCCGACGCCTTCCCCGGCATCCGCCGGCAGCGTCGCGACGACGGCTTCGTCTACATCGGAACAGATGGCGCCGAGATCACCGATGAAGGCGAGATCCAGCGCATCAAGAAGATCGGGATCCCGCCGGCCTGGAGCGACGTCTGGATCTCCACAGAACCGCTGGGCCACATCCAGGCCACCGGCCGCGACGCCAGGAAGCGCAAGCAGTACCGCTACCACCCCACCTGGCGGGAGTTCCGCGACGACAACAAGTTCGACCGGATGCTCGACTTCGGCCAGGCGCTGCCACGGATCCGGCACCGAGTGATGAGCGACCTTCGCAAGCAGGGGCTGCCCCGCGAGAAGGTGCTGGCCACCGTGGTTCGACTGATGGACCTGACCAGCATCCGGATCGGCAACGAGGCCTACGCCCGGCTGAACGAATCGTACGGGTTGACGACCATGACCCCCGACCACGTCGACGTCACCGGCACCAAGGTGGAGTTCAAGTTCAAGGGGAAGTCAGGGAAGTTCCACAAGATCTCCATCCGCGACCGGCAGCTGGCTCGGATCATCGGGCGAATGACCGACCTGCCCGGGGAAGAACTATTCCAGTACGTCAACGGCGACCGGAAGCCCCGCTCGATCAGCTCGGACGACGTCAACGCCTACCTTCGCGAGATCAGCGGCCAAGGCTTCACCGCCAAAGAGTTCCGCACCTGGGCCGGCACCGTCCTGGCGGTCCGGGAGCTCCAGGAACTGGGGCCATTTGAAACCCCGCGCCAGGGTGCGCGACTGGTCAGCGCCGCCATCAAGGCAGTCGCCAAGCAGCTGGGGAACACCGTCGCCATCTGCAAGAAATGCTATGTCCACCCGGCCGTGATCCAGGGCTTCCTTGACGGGACGCTCTTCCATGCGTGGGAGAAGGGCGTCGCGGAAGCCGCCGAATCGTCCGCCCGACCAGGCGATGAGGGGCACCCAGCCGAAGAGGTGGCCGTGCTCTCCCTCCTGGGGGCACAGGCTCGCAAGGTGGCCTGACCTAACCGCGTCCCTCCCCCTCAGGGGGAGGCAGGGTGGGGGTGGCTTAGGTGGAAATAGGTCCGCCGCCGTTCGTGCTCGGCTCAGCAAGGATCATGGCGCGCTCGAGGAGGGCGGTCTTGCCGATGCCAGCCTCGCCTCGAAGCTCAAGTGACCCGCTCAGCCGGTGACGGACGGCGTCGAGCTGGGCTCCGAGGGTCGCCGTCTCGCTGACTCGATTAATGAGGCCGAAGCCGTGCGAAGCTTCGACCGTACTGGTCGCGCTTGTCTCCGCTTGCAGAGTACCCACGGCAGGTTTACCTCCCGATTGCCCAGGCGCCGCTGCTGGGTCGCCGGCTGGCGTGGCCGAGGTACTGCGAAACACTGCGCTGCCGAAGCAAGAGCGGAAGGCCACCACCTTCCATGCGGTGATCAACGTGCCTGGGGAGCCGGACTGTGCCTAGGTGGCTTGTGCCGACTGCACGAGCCTGATGACCGAGGGAGCCTAAAGTGGCTACTCGGGCCCGGTGGGCATGTCCTGGACGATCGTGAAGCCGGCGTCGATGCGGCAGCCGCCCTGACCCAGCTCGATGGTGGCGCTGACGGGGCAGTAGCGCGTGGTCGCCAGGTCGATCGCCTTTTTGACCAGTGTCTGGTCGAATGGCCCATCCCCACCAATTACGAACTGCAGGTGGATGTCGGTGAACGCCCTCGGCCAGTCGGGCTGCTGGGTTCCTTCCGCCCGGATGAACAGCGACCGCACTGGCTGGCGCATCTTCTGCAGGAGCGAGACCGCGCTGATCGCCGAGCAGGTAGCGACCGCCCCCAGCAGCATCTCGCTGGGCTTCATGCCCCGATCCAATCCCCGCGGTGGGGGCTCATCGACGACCACCATCTGTCCGCGCGGGCCGGTGATGTCAAACTGGAACGGCGTTCCCGACCAGCGTGCCGTGACGCCTAGGTTGGCGGGCTGGGTGCCCGGCTTCACGGCGACCACCAGGGCGTCAAAGGCCGTGGCCGTGCCCGCCACCGAGTGCGCCTGGCGTTTCACCGTTTGGCTGCGTACGATAGTCAGCCCAGAGAGCTCGGCGGCGATCCCGCCTGGCGTGTACAGCACGCTGGGATCCTGTGGACCGCCGTGGCCGGCGGCCAGATTCTGGAGGTCATGGCCGACGATCACGAGCCGCCCACCCGGGCGCAGCGCCAACCCCGCCTGGTCGAGGACCCGCTGTCGAGCGTCCGGCGGGAGGTGTAGATAGAGGATGACGACGAGATCAAACGCGGCGGCCGCTGGGGTGTAGTCGGTCAGGTCGGCTGCCACCCAGTCGACCTGCACGCCGGCGCGTTTGGCCACCGCCGCGGCCCGCTCCAGGGCCACCTGCGAGAAATCGACGGCCGTCACCTGCCATCCGTGCTCCGCCAGCCAGACGGCATTGCGGCCTTCGCCGGCCCCCAGGTCGAGCGCCCGGCCTGGAGGCAAGCCACTCACCTCTTCGACCAGGAATTGGTTGGGTCGCTCGGTCCAGAGGAGCGTCGTTCCCCGGTACCGCTGATCCCAGTCGTGCGATTCCATTCCGCCTATTGTCGCGGCACCAGTTTGATTCCAGTGACTGCCGCGCCCAGAGGCGCTATCGGCTGAGCACCAGGTGCAGGTCGATCACCGGTGCTCCGTCCTGCTTGCCGATCACGAGTAGCGCCGTTCCTTCGGCGGGGCCGATGGTCAGGGTCGCCGAGTTGTTGATGAAGTTCTGGTTTCCGCCGAGCCGACCGTGGGTGTAACCGGGGAGGACATCGGGCGCCCTCTCCTTCGCGCCGATCGAGCCGGCCACGGTGAGGTTGCTATCGGTAAATGGGATCCTGACCGACGCGCCAAGCCCGAGGTCGGCGTTGAAGATACTCATCACGATTCCCACCGTGAGCACGATGAGGAAGCCGCCGCCGCCGCAGCCACATCCGCCGCGACTCGGGCGGAATCCCCGCCCCAGCGAGCGCCCATTCCACTCACACCGAGTCGATCATAGCCGCGGCCGAACGTGCCGGCACGCTAGAGCCAGCGGCGGACACGGCCCAGGTACTCGCGGTAGCCGGCGCCGAACTGCCTCTCCAGATAGCCCTCTTCGCGCCGGATCACTCCCCGATCCACGGCAAACAGGACAGCGGGCGACAGGACCAGGGCCCACCGGCCCCCAGCCAGGAGGGTAAGCCCGAGGTAGGTCAGGGTCCAGCCGATGTAGGCCGGGTTGCGAGTAAACCGAAAAGGCCCCCACTGGACCAGGGCCGTGGGCGCTTCCCGCGGATCGACCGGCGTGCCTGCTCGCCGCATGGTCACGAAGAACCAGCCGATCAGCGCCACCCCCGCCGCCGTCAGGGGCAGCCCCAAAAGACGAAGGGCAAAAGGGAGTCGCGGCAGCTGGACCAATAGGTCCAGCAGAAACCCGACAAGCCACGGTCCCGCGAAGAGCACCGGGGGCGGGGCGATGATGTCTGGCCCGCGCGCTGCCAATCTGTCGTCTTCAGGCATCGACCTCAGTATCCTCGGTCACGACGCCGAGGAGGACTCTGGCTTCTCGTCTGCATTCGGGGGCCGGCGAAGACGGTTGGGGTTATGGTCGGCGCAGATCATGGGCATGCCCGGGAGCCAACCCGGGAGCGGTGCTCCGCAGACCTTGCAACGGGCCTCGGCTTCGCCGGACCGCTTTACCAGGACCCTGCCCGCCTCAACAGCTGACGGACCGCGAGCAGCAGCGACTCTCGACCGGGATTTGGGCGGAGGCTGAACACCTGCTCGGGGCGGAAGGAGCGGTCAGGGTGATACTTCTCTGCAATCACGACTACCGGCTTGCCGGCGGACAGGTAATAACGGAGCAGCCGCCACGCCGGCGTTCCATGCTTGGCAATTCCAGGCAGCGTGCGAGTGTCCACCACGACCACGTCCGCCGCCTCTCGAAGAGCACACGGGAGTCCCTGCACGCCCAGGCAGGTGTAGCCGGGGAGGTGGGGACCCGGGCAGTTGACGGGCTGGAAGCCCGCTTCCTCGAGCCAGCCGCCGAAGCGTTCGCGCTCGGCTTCATCGGGCTCGATCAGGAGGACCTGACGGCTCTCCACCACGGAGACCTGCGGTTCCATCTCTCTCAGATTGCCTAGGTAAGCGAGGCCCGGTCAGGGCCATAAGTCCCCACCGAGACGGGACGTCTGGGGACGCCACCGCTCGACCGACGGCCGCACGTGGTGAAGCGCTCGGCTGATCTAGACTGGCTATTGCCCATGCCAGAGAACGTCATCTTTGGGGCAGGACCGCTGGGGCTCGCGGTGGCGCGACGACTGAGCTCATTGGGCAAGCCCGTCCGACTCGTGAATCGAAGCGGGAAGGCGGACGCTCCGCCGGGCGTGGACGTGGTGGCCGCAGACGTGACCGATCCGGCGGCCGCGGGCCAGGCCAGTGAGGGCGCCAGCGTTGTGTTTCATTGCGCCAGCGGTCCCTACGGCCAGTGGACGAAGACCCTCCCGCCGATCATGAACGGGATCATCGAAGGCGCGGCCGCGGCCGGGGCCCGGGTGGTCTACGGAGACAACCTGTACGCATACGGGCCGGTAGATGGTCCGGTCAGGGAAGGCCTGCCCTACCGCCCCATCGGTCCCACCACCCGGGCGCGGGCGGAGGTCGCCACCACGCTGATGAACGCCCACGGGGCCGGCAGGGTGCGGGCGACTATCGGCCGGGCGTCTGACTTCTACGGTCCGCACGCCCGCCAGTCAAAGGCCGGTGACGTCGTTTTCGGGCGGGCGCTGGCGGGCAAGCCAGCCCAAGCTCTCGGCAATCCGGACGCACCGCACACCAACACCTTCATCGAGGATTTCGCGGCCGGACTCGTCACGCTGGCGGAGCGGGACGAGGCCCTGGGAGAGGTGTGGCACGTCCCCAGCGCCGAAACCATCACTACCCGACAGTTCATCGACCTCGTCTTCCAGCACCTGCAGCGGTCGCCTCGACTCCAGGTCGCCCCCACATTTGCCATCCGCCTGCTGGGCCTCGTCATCCCACCGATGCGTGCCGTCTCCGAAACGCTCTACCAATCGGAGCGACCCTGGGTGGTCGACCACAGCAAGTTCGCCCGAGCGTTTGGGGGCCAACCGACTCCCCACCCCCGCGCGATTGCCGAGACGATCAGCTGGTTTGCCTCCCAGGGCACCACCCGAATCCCTGTCCGCACGTCATAACGAGCGGCCAGGTGTCACCCCCCTTTGGGGGAGGAGTAGCCCAAACTGCCCCTCCTCTGGGGGAGGGTAGGGGACGGGCAAATGCAGGGCTCGGCCATTCACAGGTACGCGCCCAGGAATGAGTTGTACCTATGTGGAACAAGAACGGGCCAGCGTCAGCACGCACGCGATCATGGATAAGGTCCGCGAGATGAACCTGTATCCCGTCGTACTCGCGGAAGGCAAATTCGCCTCATCCAAGCGTCTGATGCGAGCCATGGAGATCGCCTACCAAGCGTTGAGGGCGCCCGAAACGCATCCCGAGCCTCCTCCGACTCGTCCACGGTCAGTGCTTTCCTAACGGAGCTTGCCGCTTGTCAGGAGCCGACGGCGTGATGGTTGACGGGCGCGAGTCCGAGCCGCTGGCGCCATGTACCGTTCGGCCCACTCGCCCAACTTGAGGAGGCCAGGTCCCATCGCGCGGCCACTTTCGGTGAGCTGGTAGACGACCCCCAGCGGCGGACCATCGAGCACCCTCCGATCGATCAAACCCGCCTTGGCCAGTTCGTTAAGGCGGTCGGATAGTATCCGCTCGCTGATGCCTGGAATTGTTCGTGCCAGCACGGCAAAGTGCGCCGGACCCTGGAGCAGCAGCCCCAGAATCAAGCCCGACCAGCGCTTCCCCAGTAAAGCGAAGGCCTGGGTGAGGCGCTCGTCGCATTCCCGCACGTGGTCGCTTAGCTTGCGGGCCACTTAGGTAGTGTAGTGCCGCCCGCTCATTACTGCAGGAACTTGCAAAAAGTAAGCCTATAATGGTACCTTGGCTGCCGTACCCGTATCCGAGGAGGCATGTGATGGGAACCTGGAAGTTTGACCCGATGCACACGCAAGTCGAGTTCTCGGCCAAGCATCTGGGCATGATGACCATCCGCGGCCATTTTGCCGAGGTGACGGCAACCGGTCAGCTCAATCCTGAGCAGCCGGAACGCTCGACCGTCGACGTCACTATCAATACCGCCAGCATCCGCACCCACAATGCGCAACGAGACAACGATCTGCGGTCCTCCAACTTCCTCGAGGTGGAAAAGTACCCGACGATCGCGTTCAAGAGCACCAAGATCGTCCAGAAGGCCCCCGATCGGGGCACGCTGACTGGCGATCTGACCATTAAGGGCGTCACCCATCCGGTGACCCTCAATGTGGTCAAGTACGGGGAATTCAACGATCCCATGATGGGCCACCGGATTGGCTACGCCGCCGAGACCAAGATCAATCGCAAGGACTTCGGCATGAGCTTCGACGCGATGCTGGACGGCAAGTACATCGTCAGCCACGAGATCCTGATCAACATCGAAGGCGAGTTCGTCGAGGTGGAGGCAAAGGAACCGGCCCGTACCACGGCATGAGCGCGGTCGAAGCCGAATTCCCGGACGATTACGCCCCGGCCTCAGCGGCCGTGATCGCGAAGGTCGTGGCAGCCTTGCAGGGCAACTGACCGTGCAGCCTTCGGGCGCCCAGATTGGATGGCTCGCGGACAAATTCGACATTAACTGGATGGTTAGTATCGACAAGGCGTAACTCTCCACCCCGAGGGGAGGGGGATCGGGGCCCTGTCAGACTACTGGCACGTGGCGTATCAGACGGCGGTGAGCGGCTGGCACGATTTCTACATCCTTGCCGGGACGGCTTCCGCAACCCTGGTGGGTCTGCTGTTCGTCGGCCTGTCTTTGCACCTGCGGATCGTGGTCACCAGCTCGGAAGTCCGCAGCCTCGCCCGCGTGACGCTGGCCAATTTCGGCGCGGTGCTCTTCGTGGCCCTGTTCATGGTGATCCCGCAGAGTCAGTCGGCAGCCGCCTCACAGCTCATCGGCGCGGGCATCGTCAGCCTTGTCGTCGCCGCACCAAGCCTGATCGCGGCGGGCCGGCCCCGGGAATGGACCTTCGAAATGAGCCCAATGCAACGCGTGCGGGTGGTGCTGCGTTTCGGCGTGAGCGCGGTCAGCTATCTGGCCATCATCGTGGCCGGCATCCTCCTGCTGTCATCGCAAAGTTCGGCGTTCACGTGGCTCCTGATTAGCACCGTTCTCCTCCTAGTCGTTTCCCTGCGCAACACCTGGGACCTCTTGGTAACCGTCGCAGACGTGACGCAGGGAGCGGAAGGAGAAAAGGACTGACATGCCCCTCCCCTCAGTGGGGAGGGTCGAGATGGAGCAGGAAGGAACGGGGCGTGCAGGCGATTAGCCGAATTCTCCCTCCCCCTTGCGGGGAGGGTTGGGCAGGGGGTCTCAGGAACAACGCCAGATACGTTAGCGTTGGTGCGACGAGCACCGGGTTTAGCCAGCGTCAGACAGCTCTCCTGAGGAGGTACGCGATGGCCGGATTGATCTCACGGGGCTTCCTTGGACGTCGGCGGCCGGCCGAAGTGGAGAGCCGCCTTCCACCCGGGCAGTACCTGGTCACCGATTTCCCGGTTCTCTCGGCGGGGCCCACGCCGCATACCCCGCTCGATAAATGGTCCTTCACCATGGAGGGCCTGGTCCGGTCGCCGGTGACCTGGAGCTGGGCGGCATTTCAGAAACTCCCCACGGAGACCTTCACAGTCGACATCAGCTGCGTGACCAAGTGGACCAAGCTCGACACCAACTGGGTGGGCGTTACGGTCGACACCCTGCTGGAGACGGTTCGGGTCGACCCGGCAGCTCAATATGTCATGGCGTTCAGCGATGGCGGCTACACCACGAACGTTCCCCTCAACGAGATGGTGAACGGGCAGGCATTCGTCGCCTACCAGTTCGACGACAAGCCGCTGGCCCCCGAGCACGGCGGGCCGGCCCGACTGGTGGTGCCCCACCTCTATTTCTGGAAGAGTGCCAAATGGGTTCGGGGTCTCCGCTTCATGGAACGCGACCAGCCCGGCTTCTGGGAGTCGCTCGGTTATCACATCCATGGAGACCCCTGGAAGGAAGAGCGCTACAGCGGCGACTGATGGAGCAGCCCGTTCTCCAATGGCAGGCGGGGACCGTCACCGCGATTCGGCCCGAAACCCTGAAGACCAAGAGCTTCACGCTCGCGCTCCCCAAGTGGATGGCCCACCGGCCGGGTCAGCACTACGACATCCGCCTGACCGCGCCGGACGGGTACCAGACGCAGCGCAGTTACTCCATCGCGTCCGCGCCCGAGCGCGTCGGGGAGCTCGAGCTGACCGTGGAACGCATTGCCGATGGGGAGGTCTCGCCCTACCTGCATGACGTGCTGGTGCTGGGCGACCGGCTCGAGGTCCGCGGACCGATCGGTGGGTATTTTGTCTGGGAGGTGGCCCTGGGCGGCCCGCTGCTCGTGATCGCCGGCGGATCGGGCGTGGTGCCGCTGATGGCGATGCTGCGCCACCGCGCGGCCCAGCACGCGACGATGCCCACGAGAATGCTCTACAGCAGCCGAACCGCAGACGATGTGATCTATCGCGACGAGCTCGACGCTCTGGCGGCCAGCGACCGGACCCTGGAGGTGTTCTTTACCTTCACCCGGCAGCCACCGGCCGGCTGGACCGGCTATCGCCGTCGAATCGATGCCGCCATGCTGGGCGAAGTCATCCAGCCATTTGACAAGCGAGCTCGTGTCTACGTCTGCGGACCGACGCTGCTGGTGGAGGCCGTCGCTAACGCGCTGGTGCAGATGGAGCTGCCCACCGAACAAATTCGTACCGAACGCTTTGGTCCAAGTGGAGCCTGAGGAGGCAGAACGATGGAGACCGATGAGGGAGACATGAATACGGCCCTGATGGTGGATGGGAACGCGATCGCGGGCCAGCTGCAGCAGATTTTCGGCCGCGACATGACCATGGCCATGGCCCGCTGCGCCGCCTGCGCCCGGGAAGCGGAGATGGGGGCCTTGATGGTGTTTACCCAGGCGCCCGGCGTCGTGCTGCGCTGTCCAGCGTGCCAGGCGGTGATTGCCCGGATCGTGGAGACACCGACGGCGATCTACCTGGAGGCCCGCGGCGCCGCGTTCCTGCGGATGGCCGCTCAGCCCTGATCACGTGAAGCGCCCCAACGGCCAGGTGGCCGAGCCGCCGCTCAAGATCGCCACCCGCGAAGAGCTTGTCTACCTGCTGGGCGAGGCGTGCGAGATCGAGCACGGCCTGATGTGCGAATACCTCTACGCCCAGTTCTCCTTGAAGCGCGGCCTGGACGAGGGGCTAACCCCCGAGCAGCTCAGCCGCATCCAGGCCTGGGAGAAAACGCTGATCGACGTGATCAAGCAGGAGATGCTGCACCTGGCGCTGGCTACCAACATCCTGACGGCGGTGGGCGCGGCGCCCCACTTCGAGCGGCCGAACTTCCCCATCCTCTCCCGCTGGTACCCGGAGGGCGTCCAGATTGCCCTGGTCCCGTTCGGGGAGCGCGCCCTGCGGCACTTCATGTACCTCGAGCGCCCGGAGGGGATGGCGCTCGATGACGCCGAAGGCTTCGGGGCGCTCCAGCACGTCCGCCCGCTCACGGTCGACGATCAGCCGCTGATCGGCGAGCCCGAGGACTGGGCGACGGTCGGTCATCTTTACCGCGGCATCGCGGCGGGACTCGATCACCTCTGCGATCGCTACGGCGAGGCCGCGGTCTTCATCGGGCCGCCCCGGGCGCAAGCCGTTACCGATATCTTTGAGTGGCCCGAGCTGCTGGCCATCACCGATCTGGCCGCGGGGCAGAAGGCGATCGAGATTATCGTCGAACAGGGCGAGGGGGCCCGCGGCGACTGGGTCAAGTCCCATTTCGGCAAGTTCGTCGGGATCCTCGAGGACTTCCTCGCCATCCAGGCGGTAGACCCGACGTTCAAGCCGGCGCGCCCGGTCGACCCGGCCTATGTACGCCTCCCGCCGGATGTCGAGTCCGGCATCGTGATCGAAGACCGGCGGACGGCTCGCGTCCAGGACCTCAACAACGCGGTCTACGAAGTGATCCTCCAGGTGCTGTCGCGCTATTACGTGCATCACGGCGAGACCGATGCCGAGCTCAACACGCTGGCTAGGACGGCCAAGCACCTGATGAACTGGACGATGCGCAAACTCGGCCCGGTCCTCACCAGCCTGCCGATCGGGCCGGCGCAGCCCGGACGCACCGCAGGGCCGACGCTCGAGGTGGTGCGGCCGGCGTTCTTCATCCTTCCTCACCGCCAGGCGGCCTGGAAGATCCTCAAGGAGCGCCTCGAGGCCCTGGGCGACGTCGCCAGCGATCTGGCCGCCGACCCGCAGCTGGGCGCGGTCACCGAGATTGCCGCGAACCTGCGTGGAATGGCGGGCGACATCGCGAAGCACATCGAAGAACGGGCCGGGGCACCGGCGCCCTGACGTGCTTCAGTCCGTTCCCCCCGCCCCGATGGGGGTCAGGGAAGGACGAAGACGATGCCTTCCATAGCCGCCGGGTACTCCGAGCTCCCCACTCTGGCTTGCACACGCTTCAGCTCGCTGTTCCATGTCGCATGCGCGTCGCAGAAGTAGGGATAGATACCGGCCTTATCGAAGGTGTAGGAGGCCTGGCCATTGGCCGGGACGACGAATTTGAACTGGAGGCTCTCGCCGGGGTCGGTGAGGACCGTATGGGCATCGCTGTCGAGGTTGGACCAGGTGACCTGGGTGCCCCGTTTGACAGCGATGGCGAGCGGCTCGAAGCGGTCGGCAGACGGCATCACGATCTTGGCCTTTTCCGCGTAGAGGGGCAGGCTGTCGCCCGCCACCAGGATGACCCCGTACATCGAGATGGGATAGGCGTCCGCGCCCTTCTTGGCTTTGATCAACCCCGTCACCCGATCGTAATCGGAGTGCGCATCGCAGTAGTAGCCGTAGATCCCTGGCTGGCTGAATGTCTGTTTGACCGACTTGCCCGACTCCACCAACAGCTTGAAGTCGACCGGGTCGGTTGGCATGGAAACGACGGTATGTGCATCGGCATCCTGGTTGGTGAACGTCACCGCCCCTCCGGCCGCGATCTCGAGGAGAAATGGCTCAAAACGATCGGCCTTTGGGATCGTGACCGTGGCGGTGCTCGGCAGGCCCGCCGCGCTCCCGTTCGAATTTGACCCATTCGACCCCCCACCGCACGACGCAAGGATGGCGACCGCGCCGAATAAAGCCAGGGCCGAAAGGGAACGGGTTGTCGACAGATTTTTCATGCGAGCTCCTCAGATCAGTGTTGAGGCAAGCATTCCGGTTGCTGTGTATCTGCGACGGGGCCATCGGTCCTGAAATGGACAGGCCCAAGGTCCCGCCGGCGGACGCGCTCCGCATCGCTAGGGCCGCTCGGCCGTCTTGATCGGTAGCACGGCGTCGTAGGAGGTGGTGGACGTTTCCACGACCACGGTCACCGTCCAGCTCCCGGCCAGCGATAGCCTGACGCCCTCCGCGCTGTAGATCCCATTACCCAGGCTTCGCAGCTCGAGGACGGATTCGCCGATCTCCGGGCGGGCAGGGAGATCGAACAGCAGGAACAGGCGGGCCCCGCTGACCGGCCTGCCCGTTTTGTCCTCGCGGACCGTCACCGTGAACCGGTTCAGGCCGGGGTATCCCGGGGCCACGTCAAGTTTCACCCGGACGGCGGTGCCGTAGTCGACGCCTTCCACGACGACATGCGGGAAATTTTGGGAAGCCACCGCTGGAACGAAGCTCGGTGGCGGCAGCGTGGTAAGAAACGCCGCGGCGACCATGATCACCGCAGCCAGCACCAGCTCTCCTCGAGATACCCAGCGCAGGCGGGGAATGCCGGCAACGGCCATTCGCACGTAGCGCCAGCGGTTCGCCGCCGCCAGGGGCGCGATGGTGAAGAAGAGCGCGGTCTTCGCGAGCAGCAACCAACCGAAGGTCGTCGCAAACAGGTTCGACCAACTGCCGACCTCGTCGATCCCGCGAACCAGTCCCGTCAGAATCATGGCAGCAAAGGCGAAGCCGGCGACCACGGAGAAGCGGCCCACCGCGCGCGCCTTGTCGATCGTGGGTAGACCCCGGATGCCGACCAACACGGCTGCCAGTCCGCCGATCCAGACCGCGTAGCTCAACACGTGCAGCCAGTGGGCGGGGATCATGAGCCAGGCAAGCGGACTGGAGGCGGCGTGGCTCACGGTCGCATTGGCCAGGATGGCGAGGGCGCTGAGCCCGGCGCAGATTCCGAGCGCTACCCGGCGAGGACTTCCCTGCAGCCTCCAAGCGGCCAGCACCGCGACGCCGGCTGCGACGATCGGCAGGATCACGAGTTCCATCCCATGCGCCAGCGACGTGCCAAGGAAAAACGACCAATCGACGCCGGCATTCTCGCGCGCCGCCTCAGCGACCATAAGCGCCCCCATCAGCGCAAGCACGTCGCCAACACCGACAACGAGCAATACCGCGAGAGAGAAATCCTGGAGGGCCAGTAGATCGACCCAGGCGCCGCCCAGGAGCAGCCCATAACCGGCGTCGAGACCCCATCGACCGGTGACCCCGAGCGGTGACGGCGGGGCAGCGGGTGTGGCGACGGCCAGCGGAATCGGTGGCACTGGCTGGGCGCCGACCGCAAAGGCGAAGACACCGGTTGCGACGTGACCGTCAATGGCGGAGACGGTGCGCCAGCTCACCGTGTAAACCCCGTCGCCAAGGGGCGGGAGCGTGATGGCGACGGTCGTCGGAGCGCCGGGCACAGCTGACGCTGGCCCGCCGGCTACCTGGCGACCGGAAGTGTCCAGGATCTGGACCTGCGAGAGCTTCGGATCCGGCGCCTCGGTGAACGTGATGAGGACCACGCTCGGCGCGCGCGCCAGCCTGGCTCCATCGGGTGGGTCCGACATGCGCACCAGGGAATGGGCGTCGGCGCCGATGCTGAGCGCCAGCGTGGCGCTACCCGCCAGCAGGGCCGCCGTGAGGAACCGCCGCACGCTGGCCGACAAGCGTAACAGGCGTTGACGAGGCTCGCTCAGCCGCTTGGGTTTGCCGTCGGACGGCGGTCCGGCCTTAGTCGTAAAAGCCAGGCGGAATCTTACGGGGCGCTCAAGGGATGGCGGGCAGTGCGTAGCCAACCCTATTGTTTGTCCGGGGCTGCCTCAAGAACCAGGCAGTAGCCTCGGCCTTTTTCCGTAATCAACTTGCACCAGGTCTGAAAGGGAGCCAGCTTCTGGCGCATTCGGGTGATATAGGTGCGGAGTTGCTCCTCCGAAGAGTCAGTGCCCCAGGTTTGGGCGAGAATCTCCTCGGCACGGAAATACTGATTGGGACTCGCCAGGAAGAATGACAGGACTTCCCATTCACGTTTCGTGAACTCCACCAACGGTCTCGCCCCGCAGCACGATCCGTCGTTCCGCGTCGAACACCAGCCCACCAAGTTCGATCCGCGTCGCCAGCGGGACCAGCGAACTGGGACTGGGCCCACGGAGCTCCACCTTTATGGCTCCGATGAGTGCGTCCGGCACGAACGGTTTGGGGAGGATTTGGTCAGCTCCTGCCTCGAAGGTCTCCAGCGCTCCCTTATCGGTTTCGTCGAGGATGATCAAGGGTGTCTGGGCGAGTGAACGAATCTCCTTCAGCACCTCGGGATCGATCCGGGATTCGGCGTCGACTCCAATGATGACTAGGGCATATTTCCGGGTTCCCTCGAGGAGCTTCCGGCCTTGTTCGATCTCTGACACGCTGTCCCACTGGCCTCCCGCCATTTCGACGACATTGCTGATGACGGACCGGTAGCCGGGATTGGCTTCGATAACCAGGATCCGAGGAAGCTTGGCCTGCCGAGCCTTGGCGTCTTTGCTCATTCCCCACCCCTCATCGACTTGTTCAGGAGTTAGTGTGGACTACGACGACCAACGGCCACGCGCCCACGACCGCACAGAATCCGGGTAAGCCGATCCCGGTTACGGATCCGAACAGAAGAACTGCCGTGCTCGTAGGAGCGCTGTTTCTCATTTCGACCGCGACCTTCATCCTCAGCAATGCGCTGATGACCCCGCTCCTGAGCTCGCATGATTTCTTGGCGGCTGTCGCTGAGCACTCGCAGCGCATGATCGCGGCGACACTGATTGGGCTCATCGAGGGAGTCGCCACCGTCGGGATCGCGGTGGCGCTGTATCCGATCCTGATACGGCAGCATCCGGCGCTGGCGCTTGGCTACGCGGGCATGCGAATTGCGGGGCTCGCCATCGCGGCGGTCGGTTTCGGCCTCGGCGGGCTCTTGCTGGTGACCCTGAGTGGAACGACCGCCAGCGGGGCGAATCGTGAACTCGGCGCCGTTCTGGTTGGGTTGCGCCACTAGACAGTCATGCTTGTCTACGTCTACACCGCCGTCGGTGGCGTAGCGCTGAGCTACATGCTGTTCAGGACCAGGCTCGTTCCGGGAGCGTTCTCGGTGCTCGGACTCATCGGCTACCCGGCGCTGTTGCTGGCGGCGGTGCTGGACATGCTCGGCGTCGTCGACACGGTGGGTGGCGTCGGACTGGTCGGGCTCGTTCCCGGAGGCCTGTTCGAACTCCTCCTGCCGATCTGGCTGATCGCGAAGGGATTCAACGTGGCGGCCATCGACAGAATGCGCGTCGCCCGCGTTGCCGGCTAGGC
>VBID01000074.1 GCA_005880615.1 Chloroflexota bacterium | reverse complement strand
CGATCGCGCCGGGGGGTTCGCGCGTCATACAAGCCGCCGGGCCGAGCACTGGCTGCGCGGCGTTCGGGCTCAAACCAGCGGCTGGTCGAAGAAGGTCACCCATCTGGTGCCGGCTCGAACCAACCTGGATGACAACACCCTGCGCGACCGGGTGGAGACCGAGCTGTTCCGCGATCCCGAGGTTCCCAAGGGGAACCTCAACCTGGACGTCGCTGGAGGTCGGGTGACCCTGCGCGGTCAGCTCCAGCGCCCGGAGCAGATTCGCCAGGTGCAGGAGCGCGTCGCCAGCCTGCCCGGGGTCCAGGAGGTCCGGAGCTACCTTCACCTGGAGGGCACGCAAGCGCCCAACAAGGCGGAGGTTCGCAACCTCAGTTCGCTGAGCTAGCCAGCAGCTAAGGGGCCGGCGCGCCGCCGGCCCTTTTTTCGTGCTACAAGATAGGTGGATGGAACAGCCTATCGGCAAGGTGACGCACTATTTCGGTCACCTCGAAGTGGCGGCGGTGAAGCTGACCGGAGCGCTGAAGGTGGGCGATACGATCCGGGTCAAAGGCCACACCACTGACTTCAGCCAGCCGGTCGACTCGCTTGAGGTCGACCACCAAAAGGTGCAGCAGGCCGGGCCCGACCAGGAAGTCGCCTTCAAGGTCACCGGCAAGGCCCGGATTGGTGACGAGGTCCTGAAAGTTACCTAGCGCCGCGATTTTGCGGTCGCCCGCGCGGCCGGGACTGTCCGGTTCGACGCCCAAAGATAGAAGCCGGCCAGGGACCGGTGTGGCCGCCACTTCCGGCCGATTTCGTCCACCTCTTTGACACTGGGCAGGTGGTCGAGCTTGTAGAGACGCTGCACGGCCTGGCGGATCCCCAGATCGCCACCCGACAGCACGTCGGGCCGCTGCAGGTGGATGAGCAGGAACATGTCGGCAGTCCAGGGACCGAGTCCCTTGACCGAGGTAATCTGGCGACGGACCTCGTCGTCGGGCACCGTATCGATGTGGTCGATGTCGAGCGCACCGGAGACGACGTGCTCGGCCAGTGACCGGATATAGGTGGTCTTGGCGCTCGACAGCCCGACGCTCTTGAGGGCGGCGACGTCGGTGGCCAGCAGCTCGGCCGGCGTCGGCATTCGGCCCCCGAACAGACCGCGGAACCGGGCGGCGATGGCGTCCGCGGCGTATCCCGAGATCTGCTGGCCGATGATGGAGTAGATCAGGACGCTGAAGGCGTTGTCGACCGGGCGGCCCTTGCGCCACGCTTGCGGATGGATAGGCTCGACGGCGTCGATCAATCTGGCCAGCTTCCGATCGCTGGCCTTCAGGGCCGACAGGGCCGCCTTTCCGTTGGCGCGTGCGCGCGTGCCTTTCATCCCAAGGTGATCGTAATGGCCGGCACGCCCGAAGTCGATTTTCGGACTGCGAGACCCCCTCCCCTGCCCCTCCCCGCAAGGGGGAGGGAGAGTCTGAGCCTAAGCGCGGATCGGCAGCGTGAAGCGGACGGTTGTCCCCTTCCCCTCCTGACTGGTTGCCTCGATGGTCCCGCCGTGGGCCTGGACGATGTCCTGCGCGATCGCCAGCCCCAGCCCCGATCCCGTTGACCCCGGACCCTTCACGAAGCGCTCGAAGACGCGCGGGAGCAGCTCGGGTGCAATGCCAGCGCCCGTGTCGCGCACCTCGACGATCACCTGGTCTCCCGACCGCTGCGCCGTGACGCGTACCGACCCACCGGCCGGCGTGTAGCGGATGGCGTTGGCCAGCAGGTTGCGCAGGACCCCGCTGAGACGTGCGGGATCGGCCTCAACGGGCGGGAGGTCAGCGGCTATGTCCTCATCCAGCCTGACCTCGGCGGCTTCGGCGGTGGCCGTCAGCGACGATAGGGTGGAATTGACCAGCACAGCCAGGTCGACCGGCTCGCGAGCCAGCACCAGGCTGCGCGTTTCGGAGAGCGCCAGCGTGCCCAGATCCTCAACCAGCCGCTCGAGGGTGGTAGTGGCATCCAGAATCGGCGCGACATGACCGGGGTCGGCTGGATAAACGCCGTCGCCGATGGCCTCGGCCTGCCCACGAATGATGGAGAGCGGCGTGCGCAGCTCATGCGTCACGTCGGCCAGGAAGGTGCGCCGCCGCGCCTCGGTCGCCTCCAGTCGCGCGCTCATGGCGTTGAATGCGCGACTGACCGCGCGCATGTCGCCCGGTCCACGTTCCGCCACCCGGACGGTGTAGTCGCCGGATTCGATTCGGCTGGCGGCCTCGACCAGGTCGCCGAAGCGGGTAGCCATTCGCCGAAAGGCACGTCCACCGCTGGCGAGCGCCAGCGCCCCGAGCACCACCACCGCGATGGAGACCAGCCTGAGCAGCGGCGGGCTGCTGACCAGGCCGAGCGCGTTGGCGACCAGCCACACGCCGACGGTCCCCACCATCGCCGTGATCAGCACCGCGCCCAGGAAGAAGGCGCCGAACCGCCACATGAACCGGCCCCGGCGCCTCGCCCAGGGCGGCGGTCCGGTGGGAGGCCAGGTCTCGCCTTCCGGCCACCAGGGTGGCCGCCGTCCCGGAGGCGGACCGTAGCGTCGGTATTTCCAACGAGGCCCGCTCACAGGTGCGGATCCGCGAAGCGATAACCCACCCCGAACACCGTCTGCAGGTAGCGGGGATTGCGAGGGTCCGGCTCGATCTTCCGGCGCATGTTCTTGATGTGGGCGTCGATGGCGCGCTCGTAGGAGTCGAACGCCACGCCGCGCACAGCATCCAGCAGCTGGGCGCGGTTGAAGATCCGGCCGGGTTGGCGCGCCATGATGGCGAGCAGCTGGAACTCGGTGGCGGTCAGCTCGATTCGGCGGTCACCGATGGTCAGCTGCATAGACGGGACGTGCAGCTCGACCTCATCGCCCACTCGGATGACCTCGGCCGGCGCCTTCAGCCCATCAGCCCGGCGGAGGACCGACCGGACTCGGGCGACCAACTCCTTCGGACTGAAGGGCTTGGTCAGGTAGTCGTCCGCGCCCAGCTCCAGCCCGGCGACCTTGTCGGACTCCTCGCCCCGAGCGGTGAGCACGATGATGGGGACCTCGCCGGTCTTGCGCAGCGTTCGCATCACGTCGAGCCCATCGAGGCCCGGGAGGCCCAGGTCGAGGACGATCAGATCCGGGTGCTGCGTCGAGGCGGCCCGAAGGGCGGTCGGGCCATCGCTGGCCGTCACCACCCCGAAGCCGCCGTGCTCCAGGTAGTCGCGAACCAGCTGGACGAGCCGCGGTTCATCGTCGACCAGGAGGATCCGCTTCACGAGCGTCATCGTAAGATTCTCGCCGCCTTCCCTCTGCGGAATGGTCGCAGAGACCCCCCTCCCTGTCCCTCCCCCACAGGGGGGGAGGGACAGTCAGAGTGCCTACTGACCGGGCTGGTCCTGCTGCGGCTGATCACCAGTTTTGGGCGCCGGCGTGCCGTGCGCCTGCTGGTGCCAGCTGTCGAGCCTGGACTGCGGGTCGCCGTAGCCCTTCCCGTACCACCCACCTCGCCCGTATCCTCTCCCCCACCGGCCAAACAGGCCGAAGAAGATGAAGAGGAAGAACAGCAGCGGGAAGATCCAGAAGAAACCGAACCCGAACCCATAGCCGGGCACATAGACGACGCGCCCCGCCTCCCCCGCCGCGCTCGTTACTGCTGAGGACGCCCCAGCGTTGTACGCGACCACGCCCACGATCGCGGCCACCACCAGGGTGACCAGACCCCAGACGATTCCGAACCCACGCCGATTCATCTGTCTTCTCCTTTCTTTGCGGTTGGTTGATCCGACACCACCATGGTGCCCGCCAGTTGTGAGCCAGGTGTGAATGACGTGAGAGCGACGGGCGGAGACCCTACGAGATGCCGCAGGCCGGATCCGGATGCAGCAGGTAGACGGCCTCGTACCCACCCAGGTAGACGCCCTGAGCGTCGCCGATCACAACACCGCCGAACGGCATCGCCGTGCTGGCGCGAGTGGCTCCGGTAGCCGGGTCCGCGCAGGTGAGAAGTCCGGTCATCCCGTCGGTTGTCCAGAGCACGCCATCGGCCAAGAAAACCCGGACGCCATTGCTATGCCGCTCACCGGCGGTGGGGAGTGGTTGGAGGCCGCTCGCCCGCAAGTGCCCAACCGCGCCCATCATCCCGGTGGCGAAGCTCACCCAGACCCCATCGGTCGCCGCCGCCACCTGGACGCCGCCGAGGCCCTGCCCGCCGGCCGCGGAGCTCGAGGCGAGCAGCGCCCCGCTGGCTACGCTCCATTCATAAACAGTCGGGCTAGTCATCGCATAGCGATTGGCGCCCAGATACAGGACCGTGCCCGCTGGATTAATCGACAGACTCGTGACGGCAGCATCCGCCCCAATCGGTTGGGTCGCGATGGTATGCCCATCGACCGGGCTCAGCCGATACAGCGTCTGCCCGAAGCCCATCCACAAGCTGGTTCCCGACCCCGCCAGGGTCGCGAAGATAGCATTCTGGCCTGTTTGCGGCGGCAGCGACAGATGCTGCTGCACCCGAAGCGAAAACGGATCGAGGCGGTCGAGAAAACTCGCGTCTGGCCGGTCCGGAGAGTAACCGCCGGCGACCCAAAGAGCCCCGCCGGCGATGGCCAGCGCGAGGGCCCCGGGAAACGGCCCAACTGTGACGACCGTGCCAGTCTTCCGATCGATCTGGGCCAGCATGGTTCCGATCACATCCACGGTCCCGGGCCCCTGCTGCGTTTGCGGCTGGTACAGGACATACACCGCATTCTTATCCAGCGCCATGACGTTGGCGCTTCCACCATTGCCAACCGCCGCAACCTGGAAGGTGCGCGCTATCCAGGGAGTGATGCTGGGCGACCCGGATGGAGACGCGGATGGTGCCACGGTGGGCGAAGCGGTAGCAGTCGTTGCCGGCGGAGACGCGCTCGGTGACTGCTCGGCAGTGGGCACCCCACAACCTGCGCACGCCAGGAGGAGGATGATGCCGACGTATCTAGCCATTCGCACCCCAGTCGATGACGCATTGCCATGTTCCCCTAATCCGAACGGATCCACCGTCTCGGGACTCCGTGAGGGCATCGATGGACCCGGAAGCCCATCCGTAGCTTCCGCTCTCCCCGAGATGCCGAGCGTCGGAAATCGTTACGGTGCCACGAGTCGCCTGCCACAGCCCGCTCGCCACGCCCGATGTTGGGGAGTCGGCCGTGCGGATCTGCAGCGGCGTTTCGCCTGATTCCCCGAGCGGCATCATCGCGTTGTAGCTGCCCGTCTGCGTCGCGCCAAGCACAATGGCAAACTGAACCCTGGCCACTTCGCCACCCTTGCCCACTGGCATGGGGTCCGATCCAAACAGCAGCCTGGGAGGGCCGCTACGGTAGCCGCATCCGTCTGGCTGCTCCGTTGAGTGGGTGAGCAAGGCCCCGGTCAAGACGAGCTGGCTTGGGCCAATCGATGGCCGCGCGCTCGTCGGTGGTCCCTGCGGAGCCGGTGTGGCGCTTGAGGAGGCTATCGAGCTGGGGGAGGCCGTTCCGGTCCTGGTCGCACTGGGCTGGCAGCCCGTCTCGAGCGCCAGGACTACTCCAAGGATCGAGCCCAGAAGGAGCCAGTTGCGGGGGCGCGGCTCGCCAGAGTTCGCCATTCGATTGTACTAACGGATAAGTCCGCGCTTGGTTCCAGCGTCCGGTTAAGGGGTAACCCGCCCGTGCGCCACGCGTTTGTCGCTACAGCCATACGGGGCTCTTCGAAGCGGTCGATTCGGGCGCGCACTCGGCGCAGCTGACCGTTGGCTGAGACGTGCGGCAGCGCCGATACATTGGACGCAAGATTGACAGGTGGAGCGTGTGAACAAGACGCAGATGGAGGCGGCCGACGTCGTCGCCGTCGGTGACGTCCTGGCCGATGCCCGAGTTACGTGTTGGCTGGACGGCGGGTGGGGCGTCGACGCATTGGTCGGGCGGCAGACCCGACCGCACGAAGACCTCAACGTGGTGATCGCGGTGGATGATGTCGCAAGCGCCATCGAGGCTTTACAAGCGGTCGGGTTCACTGTCGAGGAGGACCTCCGGCCGGTGAGCTTCACCATGTGCACGCCGGACGGGCGCAAGGTCGATTTCCACCCGGTCACCTGGGACGAGCACGGAGGTGGGGTGCAGGCCCAGCCAAACAACTCCAGCTGGACGTACCCGGCCGAAGGATTTCGGGGCGTCGGGCAGGTCGCAGGCCATCCCGTTCGATGCCTGACGGTCGACGTGCAGATTCTCTGCCACGCTGGTTACCAGCTCGATGCCGGCGACCTCCACGACCTGGGCGTGTTGCGGTCCCTGCAGCACGGGCCGGGAATACGCTAGACCCCTCCAAATCTCACGAAGTCTCTAGGCTGGACGTTAGTTAGACATGAGGCTGCCGCCTTTTCAGGACCTGCTCGACCGCAACCGCGAGGCGGTCTATCGATTCCTGGTGGCGGCTGTCGGTCACCAGGAAGCCGACGATTGCTTCCAGGAGACGTTCCTGGCGGCCCTGCGGGCCTATCCGCGCCTGGAGCGCTCGGATAACCTGCGCGGCTGGCTGCTCACGATTGCGCGAAACAAGGCGCTGGATCATCACCGCCGGCAGGCACAGCATCCCGTTCTCACCGACCGGTTACCGGAGGCCGCCGCCCCAGCCTCCGATCCTGACCACACCGAGGTCTGGACCGCGGTCCGGCGGCTCCCAGCCAAGCAGATGAGCGCCGTGATCTACCGGTTTGTCAACGACCTTCCCTATCGCGACATTGCAAGGCTCCTCGACTGCAGCGAAGAGGCGGCTCGAAGCAACGTCCACGAAGCCCTGAAAAAATTGCGAGGAGCGACCTATGAGTGAATTGGAACTGACCCTGAAACTGCGCGGCGATCTGAGCCGCGAGGCGGCCAGCGCGGTTGCCCGATTTGCGCAAACCGCGGCCGAGACTGGGGCCCTGGACGTGGCCTACGCCACGGTCGATTCCCCATTCGGTCCGCTGCTGGTAGCGGCCTCGACCCGCGGCCTCCTCCGGCTTGCCTATCCCGACGAACCGGTGGATGCGCTCCTGGTGGAACTGGCCGAGGATGTCTCACCCCGGATCCTGGAAGCCCCGGGCCGGCTCGATCCCCTGCGCCGCCAGCTGGATGAGTACTTCGCCGGTTCCCGCCGCCGCTTCGAGTTCCCGATCGACTGGCGGCTGGTGCATGGGTTCGGCCGCGACGTGCTTCGGGTGACCGCACACATTCCCTATGGCAAGGTCTCGACCTATGGCGACGTGGCGGTCCGGACCGGACGGCCCAAGGCGTCGCGGGCGGTGGGCAATGCCCTGGGCGCCAACCCGATGCCCATTGTCATCCCCTGCCATCGGGTGGTGCGCACCGGCGGCGGGTTGGGTGGCTACACGGGGGGCGTTCAGCGCAAGGAGCGCCTCCT
>VBID01000018.1 GCA_005880615.1 Chloroflexota bacterium | reverse complement strand
TCATCGTCATCGCCGACGAGAGCAAGCTGGTGCCACGCCTGGGCAAGGGCGTTCTCCCAGTCGAGATCTCTTCTTTTCTTTGGCTGCAGACCGCCCGCCGTCTCGAGCGGCTGGCCACCCGCTGGCAGCGACGTGCGGAAGAAGATCGTCCGTTCGTCACGGACAATGGCAACTTCGTGATCGACCTGCGCATCGAGGGTGGCATCGCCGAGCCGGCGCGGCTGGCGAGCGCGCTGGATGCGACCCTGGGCGTGCTGGCCCACGGTCTCTTCCTGGGCATGGCGACCGCCTGCATCATCGCCGGCCCGTCGGGCTGCCGGGTGCTCGGGTCGTTGGAGTAAGTCCGTCCGCCAATGGCCAAGCGGCCGAGCCGGTCCCGGGCAGCCGTGGTTGGGCTCCTCACGATCGTGGCCCTGCTGGTCGCCCTGGCCTATGCGCCCGTCGGTGTCCTAACTGTTAGTCTGCCCGCGGCCACGCTATCGGCCGGCGATCCCGGGCTGCCCTGGCTGCATGTGAGCGACGGGCGCATCCAGGACGCCCTGGGTCGCACCGTTCTCTTGCGTGGCTTCAACGTCGGGGCACTAGTCGCGTATCCGGCGCATCCGCCGGCGGGCCTCGACGAGCGTGATGCCCAACTGATGCAGCAGGCTGGCTTCGACGTGGTGCGGCTGGGCATCGACTGGTCGCAGCTGGAACCCGTCCGCGGGCAGATCGACCCACAATACCTGGAACGTATCGCTGCCAGCGTCGCCATGCTGAACCAGCACGGTCTCTATGTCGTGCTGGACATGCACTTTCGGCTCGGCTGGAGCCCGGCATTCGGCTACTCGGGCGCGCCCGGTTGGGCGACCCTGCCGCTGGTGCCGAATATCAATCCCCTGCCCCAGTTTTCGTGGGGGCCGGCGCTCTCCCCAGCGGCCTGGACGGCCGAGACGTACTTCTGGCTGGCCTCCGACTGGCAGGCCGAGATGGCCCGCGCCTGGCGCGCCGTAGCCACCCGGTTTCGGGACACGTCAGGCGTCGCCGGCTACGACCTGTTCAACGAACCCCATCCGCTCCCGATTCCGCCGCAGATTTTCGAGAAATATTTCCTCTGGCCGTTTTACCAGCGCATGATCGAAGCCGTGGGCGCGGTCGATCCGAATCATCTGTTCTTTCTGGAAGGCATCTTGCTCTTCACGTTGAACACGGCCGTGCGACCAATCCAGGCGCGCAACGTCGTCTATGCCGACCATGTCTACGAAGGGTCCCTGGTCCCGCCCTTCTGGACTGGCGACCCCGGGCCGCTGGCCGACCGGTTCGCCCAGCGGGCGCGGGAAGCACAGGCCTTGAGTGCGCCATGGTGGGTCGGCGAATTCGGTCACGACCTGACCCAGCCGGGAGCGGCCGCTTACGCCGACGCCGCCCTGAACGACGCCGATGACCTCCATATCGGCTGGGCCTGGTGGCAATGGCGGGAAAACCCGTACTGGGGAATTCGGGACGCATCGGGCGAGCGGGTCAATCTGGAGTTCCTGCGCCACCTGGCTCGCCCCTACCTGGTGGCGGCGCCGCGGGGCGTGACAGCTGGCCGCGGCGACGGGCTGCGCGGCCGCCTGAACCTTGCGGTCCAGGCCGGTCACGCGAATGACCCCATCGTCATTGGCTGGTCCAGCCTGACGCTGGGATCGCCGGTGGTCTCCGCATCCTGTGTCCAGAGCCGCGCATGGGACCCGAGCACCGGCCGTTTGACCATCATGGTGAAGCCGGACACCGCCTGCCGGCTGGACCTGTCGGGACAGGAATGATCAGATCCGACCCTGAACGCGAACGGCTGAGCCAGAACCGGACCACGGGCGCGCCCTGGAAGCGCTGGGGCCCGTACCTCAGCGAGCGCGCCTGGGGCACCGTCCGGGAGGACTACAGCGATACCGGCGACGCCTGGGATTACTTTCCACACGACCACGCCCGCTCCCGCGCCTATCGCTGGAACGAAGACGGCATGGGTGGGATCTGCGACGACCGGCAGATCCTGTGCCTGGCGTTCGCGTTCTGGAACGGACGCGATCCAATCCTGAAAGAACGCCACTTTGGGCTCACCGGGAGCGAGGGCAACCACGGCGAAGATGTCAAAGAATACTGGTGGTATCAGGACTCGACGCCCACGCACTCCTGGATGAAATGGAGATACGTCTACCCGCAGGCGGCCTTTCCCTACGCCCAGCTGCTGGAAGAAAATCGCCGCCGCGGCCGGGCGGACCCGGAGTACGAGTTGCTGGACACCGGTATCTTCAACGACAACCGGTACTGGGACATTACGGCGGAATATGCGAAGGCTTCGACGGACGATATCTTGATTAGGCTCACAGTCCGTAACGCCGGTCCCGAGACGGCGACGCTCGAAGTCCTGCCGACTATCTGGTTTCGGAATACGTGGTCGTGGGGATACGATGACCGCCGCCCGCGATTGATGGCGGGGGACCGGCTGATCACGACCCAGCACCGGGTGCTGGCGCCCATGGTGCTGGCTGGAGATGGGGACTTCGACATGCTCTTCTGCGAGAACGAGTCGAACGCCGCTCGGCTCTGGGGCGTCGCCGGGGGGAAGCCGTATCCCAAAGACGGCATCAACGATTACGTCATCGCCGGCCTGCCGACGGTGAACCCGGAGCAGATCGGCACCAAGGCTGCCCTGCGATATCGGCTCGTGGTCGAGGCGGGGCGCTCGGCCACCGTCCGGCTGCGCCTGACGGATGGGCAGCCAGTCTTCGGGCCGAGCTTCGACCAGGCGCTGGCCCAGCGCCAGCACGAAGCGGACGCCTTCTACGCGACGCTCACGCCGGCCGACGCCTCGGCCGATGAAGCGCTGGTCATGCGTCAGGCCTTCGCCGGCATGCTGTGGTCCAAGCAGTACTACCACCTCGAAGTCGAAAAATGGCTGCGGGGCGACCCAGCCGGTCCCGTCCCGCCGCCCGGCCATCAGCACGGCCGCAACGCCGCGTGGACGCACCTGGACAATCGCGATGTGGTCTCCATGCCCGACAAGTGGGAGTATCCGTGGTACGCCGCCTGGGACCTGGCGTTTCACTGTGTCGCCCTGGCGCACGTCGACCCCGATTACGCCAAGCACCAGTTAGTCCTGCTCTGCCGGGAGTGGTACATGCACCCGAACGGTCAACTGCCCGCCTACGAGTGGGCGTTCTCCGACGTGAACCCACCGGTGCACGCCTGGGCGGCCTTGCGGGTGTTCGAGATCGACGGCTCGCAGGACTATGAGTTCCTGGAGCGCGTGTTTCACAAATTGTTGCTGAACTTCACCTGGTGGATCAATCGCAAGGACGAAGAAGGCAACAACGTGTTCGAGGGCGGCTTCCTGGGCCTGGACAACATCGGCCCGTTCGATCGGTCCATGGCCTTGCCGCTGATGGGGCACCTGGAAGAGTCCGACGGGACGGCCTGGATGGCGATGTACTGCCTGAACCTGCTGGAACTGGCATTGCTTCTGGCGGAACACGATTCGGCGTACGAGGACATCGCCACCAAGTTCTTCGAACACTTCACCCTGATCGCGCGGGCGGTGGACGCCCAGGGCCTCTGGAACGAAGAAGACGGATTCTTTTACGACGTCTTGCATCTGGGCGACGACCGCCGGCTGCCGCTGCGGGCCAAATCGATGGTGGGGCTGATCCCGCTCAACGCGGTCACTACGCTGGGCCCGGAGACGCTGGGTCGGCTGCCTGACTTCGCCCGACGGGCCGAGTGGTATGTGACCAATCACCCCGAGGTGGCGGCCGTCCTGGATCACATCGCCAAGCCGGGCACCGGCGGGTATTACCTGCTCTCGATTGCCGGCCCAGACCGGGTGCGCCGGGTCCTCGCGTCCGCCCTGGATGAGAGTCAGTTTTTGTCTTCGTTCGGCCTGCGCTCGCTCTCGCAAGGGCTCCGGGATCATCCATTCGAGATTGACCTGGGCTCGGGCGTGGCGCGCCTTGATTACGAGCCGGCCGAGTCAACCAGTGGGCTCTTCGGCGGCAACTCGAATTGGCGGGGACCCATCTGGTTCCCCTTGAACTACCTGTTCATTGAGGCCTTGCGCCGCTACGACCGGTACTTTGGCCCGGAGTTTACAGTCGAATTTCCCACCGGATCCGGGCGGCTGTTGAGCCTGGCGCGAGTGGCGGACGACCTCCGGCGGCGGCTGATTGCGCTGTTCTTAAGAGACGGTAACGGCCGGCGGCCGGTTTTCGGAACCTCCCAGCCAGACCCGGCCTGGCAGGACCGCCTCCTGTTCTTTGAATATTTTCATGGCGACACGGGCGCGGGGCTGGGCGCCTCCCACCAGACCGGATGGACCGGCCTGGTGGCGGACCTGATCGCGGGGCGGCGGCCACGGGCCTAGATGAGCTGCTGACCGAGCTGGCCGAGGCGAAGATCGGCCGGACTTTTAACCAGTATCGCGACGCCCGCCCAGACGACCTGCCCGATGCTCCCGCCATGCGCCGGGCCAATCTGCGCGTCTATCTCGAGCAGCGCCGCGACGCAGACATCGTCGCCGTCGGGGAGGCAGCCGGCTACCAGGGGATGCGCTGGTCGGGGATCGCCTTTACCAGCGAGCGTGACCTGCTCCGGTGGGGAATGCCGTACCAACCGACGTGCCGGACTCGCGTGTGGTCCGAACCGTCTGGGACCATCGTGCACGGCCTGTTCGACCGGCTGGGTGCGGAGGGGCGGGTCGTGCTCTGGAACACGGTGCCTACCCACCCGTATCGCCCTGGGAGCGAACTGTCGAACCGGCACCCGACGGCCGCCGAGATCGCAGCCAGCCGGGCGCTGATGGAGCATTTTCTTGAGCTTGTCCGGCCACGGGTCGTAGTCGCGGTCGGCCGGATTGCCCAGGCTGCCCTTGCTGCCCTGGGCCAGGACGCCCGTTACGTCCGTCACCCGGCCAACGCTGGGGCCACGGCCTTTCGCCAACAGATGGAAGCCATCCTGAGAGTTGAACTACGAAGCTAATCAGGGCCGGCGGCGCGGCCAGCGCAGCCAGCCCAGCGCCTCCCGGGCTCGCCCCAGCAGCCGGACCCGCTGCGGCTCCGGGCGATAACTGGTTCCGAATTCCTGGGCATATGCCACCAGATGGTCTGCCTCGATCAGTGGCACGGCGTAGGCGTCGGCGACCTCCCGCAAGTTCCGCTGTACGACCAGGCTGACCTCGCGATCCCGGGGACGGCACAGCGCCAGGGGCCGAGCGTACTGGGCCCGGATCCCTTCCGGATGGATCACGACCCGTCCCCAGCACAGGACGGCGCCGCCAAACACGAAGCGATCGGCGTCCGGGGATTCGAGTTCGTCCGCCTGCCGCAGCATCTGCCTCAGGTCGTGGAACGCGTGGGCGCCGCAGCTGCACTCGGGCGCGGGCGAGACGTGCGGGGGCGCCGAGCGGCCGACCGGTCGGCCACGCCGGTGGGCCAGCCACGCCGAACAGGCCGCCACCAGCCGGTCTCGGGGGGGCCAGAGCGTCTCCGCCACCAGGGACTGCAGGTGCGTGCCGGTCCATCCGTCGGCGCGATCGACGCGCCACAGGCGGTAGCCCACCGCGGGGATCATCGCTCGATGGGTACCGGTTGCCGCTCGGGCTCGCGCTGCGGTTCGGGAGCAGGCCCGGGGGTTAGCAGGGGTTCGAACGCCGGCTCCGGAATCTCGATCGTCCTAATCGGTTTGCTCGTCCAGCCCATAGTTCAGTATAGAAAGCAGGGCGCTTAGGCCAGGGCAAAAAGAACCGCCCGGCGGGCGCTCCGCCGGGCGGCAAGATAGACAGTCAGTCAGGTCTAAGCGGCTTTGCGGAAGCTGCGGGCGTAGGCCTCCCGAACGGCCTTGGGGAACGACCAGCGCGGCTTGCGGGATGCAGGCCGAGCCTTGAGCATGATGCTCTCGCCGGTGAACGGGTTCTTGCCCATGCCGGCTCGGCGCGGCTTGACCTCGCGCCACGCCAGGGCGCCGATCACGGGGAAGCGAACGCGCTGTCCGCTGGCTCCGGCGTGAACGGCATGCTCGAAGACCGACTCCACCGCGTGGCGGACGTCTGTCTTCTTGAGCTTGAACGTCGTGCTGCTGGTCCGGCGTGACCCATTGGCCGCCTTCTCCAGCTCCTCGTGCAACATGGTCGCGAACGATGACGCGGTCCACTTCGATGTCTTCACGATCGAACTCCTCCTCTCATTACTGCCCGGATTTGACCGGAAATTTCGAGCCTTTCGCAGGTGCAAACGCGATTTAGGCCGAAATCCCGCACAAAATCCGCGGGAACCCTAAGGTCTCGTCTTCGCGGTCCGGTCACGGTTGCCGCGCCCCGGGCACGAGGCGGTCACGCCTCTTCCACGCCACCGGCCTATGCAACTGGCGCCGCAACACTCGACCGCTAGGTTGAACGCAATCTCGATCTCGATTTGGGGGTTAGGGGATGAAGTCCCTCCGGCTGGCGCACCTGGTCACGGGGGTCATCGTGACTGCGACGCTGAGTGGCACCCTGGCCACTGGGCCCTCGCCTGCCGCCCCGCCGCCACCGGCTCTATCGTCCACTCCGCAACTCCCCGCGACCGGGTTCGTCACGACAACCCGTCTCCAGGTCTGGCACGAGGGGCAGCCTCGTGGAGAGGCCGTAGATTCGACCGTCGCGACGACCGTCGAGCCAGCCGTGGAGCTCCATCTTTATGCTCTCTACCAGCCGCCGGCGCCGACGGCGGTCGACATCGTCCCCTGGGTAGTGCCGGCCGGCTATCGGACGGTCGGCGTGCCCGTCTACCAGCAGGCCATGACCCTCGACTGCGAGACCAGCGCCTTGCGGATGGGCATGGCCGCCTACGGGCGCTACTACAGCGACGCTGCGCTCTTCGCGAACGAATCCGTAGACGCGCGTGCCCCGGTGATGGGTCCGAATCACACCGTCCTTCAGTGGGGAGATCCGTACACGAACTTCGTGGGGAACGTGTGGGGCAACGACTGGACCCCAACCGGATACGGCATCTACTATCCGCCCATCGTCGCCATCGCCCAGTCCCACGGGCTGCCCAACACCTACGGTGGTGAGGGATTCGCGGCGGCGACGGTCTACAACGAGCTGCTGGCCGGCCACCCGGTCGAGGTCTGGATCGAGACCAACTGGAGCAAGCCCTGGGTCGGCACCTGGACGGCCTGGGACGGCCGCCCCATTCGGTACTCGTATGCCGAGCACGCGGTCACCCTCAGCGGCGTGTCGGCCACCCAGGTCCGGGTCAATGACCCCTTGCACGGCACCCAGTACTGGGTGAGCAAGTGGTTGTTCGAATCCGTCTGGGCCGACTTCGACAACATGGCCGTCGTCTTCAGGTAGCAGGCAGAGCCACCGGGCGAGTCAGGCGGACCGAGCGTGTGCCGCGACCAACCTCACCGGCGGCACCAGGTCCCACCGCCCCTGCTCGCCGCGCCGGAGGTCCCAGCCCCCTTCATGGACCATGCGGTGGTGACGCCGGCACAGCAAGACCAGATTGGGCAGCTTGGTCGGACCGCCGCGAGTCCAGTGCTGGAGGTGATGGACGTCGGTCCACTGCGGCGGGCGATCGCAGCTGCCAGCCACACAACGCCGGTCCCGCGCTGCCACCGCCCGCCGGGTGGGCGGAGGGATGTTCCGGGAGGCGTGGCTGATCTCGGCGTCCAGCTCGCCCCTGCCGGTGATGCGGGTCAGGGCGGCATCGCAAGCCAGCCGGCGCACGGTCTCGGCCGGCACCGACCCACCGGCCTCCAGCTCGCCGGCCGGGGCGCCGGCCGCCCCCATCAGCGTCTCGACACTCGCCCGGATGATCAGATGGGGCGGCGACCCCGTGCCATCGCCGGTCTTTCGCCGGCAGAGGTCGACCAGCGCGTCGGCGCGCCGTTGGCCCGGGGTGCGGTCATCGTCTTTGCCGGGCAACATGCGGGCATCCAGGGCGGAGCGCAGGATGGCGCCGCCCTCCACGTCCAGCAGCCCGTCCAGCCTCACCAGGCCATCGCTGGGCTCACTGACGTGCAGGTAGCGACGCTCGTAGGCGCAGTTGGCTTCCGCCAGGGCCGCCTCGGCATCCACTCGATGCTCGAAGTTCTTGGCCACCCCGGTGAACAGGCCGGGGTCCATGGTCTCGGCCGCCTTCAGCAGGCTGGCCTCGGCTTTGCGCACCGCAGCGACGCCGATGTGCTCGGCAGTGCGGGCCATGACGGCCACGTGCTGGTAGCCCACCTCGCCGTGGGCAAAGGCCTTTTGCGTCTCGGGAAGGTGTTCCAGCTGCCGGGCGACGCCCACCCGTTCGGCCGCCGCGCCGCCGGAGAGCTTACAGTTCGAGCGCAGCCAGGGCACGATGCCCAGGGCGCCATCGGTGACATACTCGCCGGACTTCTCGAAGCGACGAACCCCCGTGGCGAACACCGCTTCAAACGGATCGATGCCGGCTTCCCGAATCTTGATCAGGCCGTCGGCCAGCTCCGCGTCGTCCGCGCGCCGGAACCACTCATTCCAGAGCCGGACCACCGCTTGCGTCTCTTTGATCGGAGGGCCTGCCGTGGCCATGCGCTCATAGTGAACCGTGGCTATGACAGCTGTGTGTCACAGTTTTCGCTTAGGGCGCGAGATATTTCAGGGCGATACGGATCGGCGCGTGCCGGCTTTGGTGTAAGAGCGGCACTTCGTCGGCATCCAGGAGCCGCAACTGCCGAACCAGCCACAGCCAGGCTGCCGTCGTGATGACCGCACCAACGAGCAGAAAAGACAGTCGCATCCCGGCCAGTGCCAACGGCAGCAGCAGCGCGATCGGCAGCGCGGCCACAAGGCTGCGCATACCGTATTGCCAGGGAACGGCCAGCGACGGCCGGTCGGCCCAGTACCAGATGCCCAGGGTCAGCCCGACGGTCAGGACGCTGGTGAGGGCGACCGCGGCCACGGCCCCCCACAGGCCAAACGCCCGGATCAGCAGTAGGTCCATGACCGCGGCGAACCCAACCTGGGCGATGTTCACCAGGGCATTGAGCCAGGCCAACTCGCGCACCCGAACCACCAATCCCCACGGCGCAACCAGCAACACCAGGACGAAGCAGGCGAGCAAGACGGGCGCGATGTCGGCCGCGGGGGCCAGCTTCCGCGTATAGAGGAGGGGGATCACTGGCCGCAGCAGCGCACCGGCGCCAAAGGCCAGCGGAAACGCGATCAGCAAAATGCCCTTGTAAAAAGCCAGCACGGCGGCTCGCAGCCGGCTGGCCTCACCCCCGGCGTGCTCTAGGGTGCCGACCACCCACGCGCCCGTCAGCAGGCTGGGAATGAGGGCCACCAACCGCTGCGGAATGTTGTAGCCGGTGTCGTAGAAGGCGACCTGGGTGGTACCCCAGAAGCGGGTCAGGAACAGGCTCTCGAACTGCAAGCCGACCGCCGACGCGATCAAGAGGCTGGGGAGCCAGCCGCTGGCATAGACGAGAAGCCGGCGCCAGCCGACGGGCTGACCGGCGGACCCCACGCGCCGGCTGACGTTCCGCCGAAGAACCAGAAAATAAAAGAGGGCCAGCAGGGCCTGGCCAACCGCACCGGCGACCAGCACGCTGCCGATGTGCCCGCCGTGACGCAGGAAGGCGACCGCCAGGATCAGCGTGACCCCGCCGGCCACCGGCGTCGCCAGCGCCTGGCTGCGCATGTCGTAGATGGCGACCAGCGCGAACGAGAGCACGCCGGCCGCGATTCCCGCCAGGAGCAGCACCGTGCCCAACGCCAGCAGGTCCGCGACCCGGGCGTGCAGCGCCCGGTCGATCGCCGGTCGCAGGACAAAGACGATGCCGCTGACGGCGGCCCACACCAGAAGGATGGAAAGGGCGCTCTTGCGCAACAGGTCGTAGGCCGCGGCGCGGTCGTCGCGAGCCAGCACCTCCGGCAGGTAGCGGAGCAAACCCTGGTCTTGCCCAAAGGTCGCCAGCAGGGCCAGGTAGACCAGCACGCTGAGCACCAGCGTGTATCGCCCGTACTCGGCGGGCGGCAGCACGTGCGCCAGATACGACCCCAGGGCGAGCGTGGCGGCCGCGCTGGTTGCCCGCCATGCGAGCGTCCAGCCAACCAGCGCGGTGGTTCGGTCGGCGAGCCCGGGCTTAGCTA
Organism: Chloroflexota bacterium; assembly: GCA_005880615.1. Classification (GTDB taxonomy): domain Bacteria; phylum Chloroflexota; class Dormibacteria; order CF-121; family CF-121; genus CF-121. Next base: position 12,792 of record VBID01000018.1, on the reverse strand, counting down.
CGAGATGACGTTGATCGGATCCCAGGGAGCCTCGCGGTTGTACGCCTGCATGGCGACCCAGAGGGCCTCGACGGAGATCGTCTGGAAATCGGGACCGCGGTATCCGGCCAGTGGTGAGGGCGTCTCCGCGTAGCTGACCGTGTCCAGCGCCGGGTCATGGTGCGTGAAGTCAAAGGCAAAGATGGTGATCATGTGGGTGGCATTCCAGTGGTTCCAGCCGGGCATGGTGCGCGTCATGGTCTGGACCATCACCGGCGCGCCGTGGCCGAAGCTCCGGAGGGCGATCGGGCTGGTAAGGTCGCTGCGGATGCGCGTCATGACGGCGTCCAGCGTCTCCACGTGTTCGCCTCGGTACCAGGATCCCCCGGCTGCCGGTGTCACCACCGGATCCAGAAAGGCATTGACTTCGGCCACTGTGTTGGCGCCGGTCTGGCCGCTGCCGGGATTGAGGTGCGCCGCGGTGGCCACCGACTCAATATCGGGGACCTGAGGGAGCCAGGCGGACAGCAGCACCTGGCTGGCGCCGGCGCCGCAGTAGTTGCGGTGAGCCCAATCGCCAGGCTCATGGAAGTCCTGGACCACCACCGCGGCCCGGTCCGTCTGCAACACCAGCTCGCGGAGGGTCAGGCTGCGCGGCGCCCGGACGCTGATGTGCCCGGTGCCGTCTGGGCCGACGAAATCAAAGTTATATGCGGCCGCCCCCGAAGCCCGCGGTGGCGCCAGGTGGGTGCCGTAGCAGGATGGGATCAGGACGGCCGCCACCACGACTAGTGCTGCCCGCGCTACTAACTGTGGCATTTACATCTCATGCTAGCAATGCTTTGTCACGTAATCCAGTGTCCCCTCTCGCCAGCCGGTATAACGGGGCGAGTCGGGCCGTGGTTATCCCGACCCGGCTGCCTTGTCGCATGACACAACGGGAGCCAGGCGCAGATCCTACAGCTCGCGCCGCTGGAAGCTGACCACGGCTAAGCCCACGATTACCACGATCCAGAGGGTCACCCACGCCAGGTACGGCCAGGCGGGGTAGCTGGACGCGTAAAACGGATTGGCCGCCGACTGGCGAACCGTGTTCTGGGCGGCGATGTAGACGGCCGGCTCCAGGCTGTAGATCGCGCCTCGCCAGAGTCCATCGGTCGGGATCAGGAGGCGGCTGATGGTGCCGACGCTGCGCACCGTGTCGTTGTTGAAGGCCTGCCCAAACCCCCCCACGATGCCGGCGATCCAGGCCAACCCGAACGCGCTCACCGCCATCACGCCCCCGGTAATGTTCGAGAGGCGCGTACTGAACAGGAGCGCCATGCTCATCAGCACCATCCCCTCGGCGGCCAGGAACGCGATGAACGGGGCCACGTGCGGCGCGGCATAGCCGGTGATCCAGGCCACCAGCCCCAACTCGATCACGCTCACTACGGCCGCATAGACCGTGATCAGGACCGTGAATCCCAGCCACTTCCCCAACACGACCTCGGTGCGACTGATGGGCCGGGCCAGGATGGCTTGAGCGATCCCGGACTCCACCTCCGAAGCAATAGAGGAGGAGCCGGTGAAGGCGGCGCTCAGGGCCAGCACGAAGCTGAACATGAAGGCAAGCAGGGTGGTCAGCGCAAAGGCGACACCCCGCACCTGCTCGGCCGTACAGGGAGACCCGTCTTCGCACTTCAGCGTGGTCATGTGGGAGAAGCCCCAGGCGCTGAGCAGGATGGCGATCACGGTCAGGATGAGCAGCGCCAGGAGCAGCCGGCGGCGGGCCGCTTCGCGGATGGTCAGCCGGGCGATGGCCAGGACCAGCATGGCTACTGGTCTCCCAGCAATTGAAGGAACCGGTCTTCCAGGGACTGGTGGCTGGGCTCGACCGCATACACCCGGCCACCCATCCTGATCAGGGTGGCGACCAGGTCCGGCACGCCCTCGAGGCCCAGGCCGCGGACGGTGAGCCAGTCGCCTTCTTCCCGGATTTCGCCGAACCGCGCCAGCTCCGCCCGGTGCGCGCCGTTCAGGCCGGCCACCCTGAGTCGCACCGCGTTCTCGCCCAGCAGGTCATCCAGCGTGCCGATGGCAATCACCCGCCCGTGGTCGACCACGGCCACCCGGTCGCAGACCTTCTCCACCTCGCTCAGCAGGTGCGAGTTGAGGAAGACCGTCGTGCCCCGCGCCTTCAGGGCGAGCAGGATTTCCCGCACGTCCTGCCTTCCGACCGGGTCCAGGGCGGAGGTCGGCTCGTCCAGGAGGACCAGGTCGGGTTTGCCCAGCAGGGCCACCCCCAGGCCGAGCCGCTGCTGCATCCCCTTGGAAAACGTATTCACCCGGTCGCCCGCCCGATCGGTGAGCCCGACGGTGCGCAGGGCGTGGTCGAGCTCCGGCTGCCACGTCGAACGCGGCAGGCCGGCCAGCCGGCAGTGGAGGGCCAGGACCTCGCGGGCAGAGAGCCACCCCTGGTAGCGGAACAGTTCCGGCAGGTAGCCGATCCGCCGCCGGGTCGCCCGATCGCCAAGTGGCGCGCCCAGCACGAAGCCTTCCCCCGACGTCGGCCCGGTCAGCCCGAGCAGCAGCTTGACGGCCGTCGTCTTGCCGGCGCCGTTGGGGCCCAGAAATCCGAAAACTTCGCCCTGGGGGACGGTCATGGTCAGGCCGGAGAGCGCCACGGTCTTCGCGTAGCGCTTGGCGAGCTCGACAGTATGAATCGCCGGGATCGCCGAGCTAGCGGAGGGAGTTGGCAACCTGCAGCACCTGGTTCTCCGTCAGGGTACCGCCGACGGCGTAGACCACGCCGTCCTTGACCCAGATGAGGGCGCTCCCCAGGCCGCTCGAGTCGCCGATAGCCACTCCCTGCACGCCCTGGACGGTTACCGGATGGGACGTCGCCAGGTTGGCTGGGATCGGGATCGGCAACGTCTGGGACGGATCGCCGATGGCTCGGATCTGGGCGGCCAGAGTTGGGCTGATGCCAGGCTGGCTGAGCAGGTAGTTCTCGAGTTGGCGGACGGACACCCCGGTCGACTGGACCCGGGGGACCCTGGCCTGGGCAATCACCAGCGAGGGCAGTTGCTGGCCGGCGCTCAGCCCGAAGCTCTCGACCACGGCCGGGCCGACCGTCAGGTACAGGGTGCTGCCATCGAGGTTGGCGGGCATAGGGGGCAAGGCCTTGCCGTGGCGCTGGGCCGCGGCCTGGGCCTTGGCTGCGCTGAAGGTAAAGGAGCCGCTCCCCTGGCTGACGATCGCGAACGCCCCTGGGCCCGTCGCCGGCGCCGGTAGATAGCTCGGCTGCAAGATCTGCAGGTGCGACGCGGTGGTGGCCGCCTGGGCGTCCGTGACCGACTGCAAGACGGGCTGCGTCGTCACTGTGATGGTGCCGTACTCGGAGAGGTCTGGCAGCCCCTGCAGGCTCTGCAAATCCGTGGTGGTCACCGGAACCGCGGTCACCTGCTTGGGTTCGAAGATGGTCAGCAGATTGGCGGCCGCTCCGCTCACCACCATCCCCACCACCAGGACGGCCGCGATGGCCACCGCGGCCAGGGTCCGAACAGCGGGGGCGGGGTTGATCTCAACGCGGGCCGCGACGCCCCGAACGATCGGTGGCAGGGGAGCAGGCCGGGGCGCCGCGCGCTCCCCCAGGGCCTGCCGGGCGGCGCCCGGGTCCACCAGCGGAACTGGGCTGGAGAGCAGTCCGGCCACCGCCTGGCTATCAGCCGTCATCGTCGCCAGCTTCGCCCGGCAGACTGCGCACGTCTCGAGATGCCGCCCTACCGCCGCCGACAGGATCAGCGGGTCGTCGATCACCCGACGCAACAGTCCGTCCGAAATGTGCCTCACGGGACCGAAACCTCCTTGCGGAACGCTGCCTCTGCCCTTCGGAGCAGGGTGCCAATTTGATTGATGCCGACGCCCATCGCCGACGCCACCTCGCCATAGCTCAGCCCGCTGTAGCGCAGCGCCAGCACCGCCGCCGCCCGCTCCGGCAGGCGGGCCAGGGCGGCTCGCACGGCCTGGTCGCGCTCGCGATCCTCCAGCACGCGCGACGGGTCGGGCCGGTTGGGCTGCTGGAGACGGGCCTCGGCGGCTTCCCGCCGTTCCCGCCGCCGCCGGCCGCGCAGGGTGTTCAGCGCCGTGTGGGCCGCCGCCGAGTGGAGCCAGGCGGCGGCATAGGGCGCGTCGGCCGGATGGCGCCGGTGGTAGGCGAGGAACACCTCCTGGGCAACGTCCTCGGCCTCGGCCCGGTCCTGCAGGACGCGGAAGGCGATAGACGTCACCCGGCCGTACTCCGCCCGGAATAGGCGATCAAATGGTTCGGTCAGCCCTGTGGGAACGTCGCCTCCCCAGCTGGAAGTTACGGCTGGCGCCCGAAGCGCCTTGATTGCCACCACATACTAAGCACCAGCCGGGCATGCAATGTGACAGCCGAAAGGCTGTTGACTTCCCCTTGTGGCCGCCTAACAATGGGCGTGGCAGACGGCCAGGCAGAGGGGTGCCGGCCACCGGCCGAATTTCCGCAAGGAGGAAGGAATGCCCACCGCTACGACCGTGGCGCCCAGCGTCGAGGAAGTCCTGTACCCCGACGGGCGGCACGAACTGGTCGACGACCGCAGTATTCGTAACAGTCCGCTTTATAACGAGGATCTGGCGCCCGTCCCGATCAAGCGCCGCACCTGGAATACCTACAACTACATGGCGCTGTGGATTGGGATGGCGCACAACATCCCGACGTATCTGCTGGCATCCGGCCTGGTCGCGCTGGGGATGGCCTGGTACCAGGCGATCATGACCATCGCCATTGCCAACGTCATCGTCCTGATCCCGATGCTCCTCAATAGCCACGCCGGGACCAAGTACGGAATCCCGTATCCGGTCTTCGCGCGGGCTTCATTCGGCGTCTTCGGGGCCAACGTCGCGGCGCTCCTGCGGGCCGGCGTGGCTTGCGGCTGGTTCGGCATCCAGACCTGGATCGGCGGCGGGGCGCTCTACGCGCTGACGGGCCAGCTGTTGGGCGACGGTTGGCGCCACGCCGGCGTGGTGGCTGGCCAGCCCTGGACCCTGTGGCTGAGCTTCGGCGTCTTCTGGCTGATCAACATCTTCATCATCATGCGGGGCATGAACGCCGTCCGCCGCTTCGAGAACTGGGCGGCGCCCTTCGTGCTGCTGGTCGCGCTCGGCCTGCTGGCCTGGATGGTCACCAAGGCTGGCGGCTTCGGCCCCATCGTAAGCCAGCCCGGCAAGATCGGCTGGGGCACGGACTTCTGGTTGAAGCTGTTCCCGCCGGCGCTGATGGGCATGATCGCCTTCTGGTCGACCCTGTCGCTCAACATGCCCGACTTCACTCGCTTCGGCAAGAGCCAGCGGGCGCAGGCGATCGGTCAGATACTCGGCCTTCCCACCACCATGACGCTCTTTCCGCTGGTGGCGGTCTTGATCACCTCGGCCACGGTCGTCGTCTACGGCCAGGCCATCTGGAACCCGGTCGACCTGACCGCGAAGTTCAGCAATCCGGTCGTGGTCATCTTCGCCCTCTTCACCCTGGCGGTTGCCACTCTGTCGGTCAACGTGGCGGCCAACATCGTGAGCCCGTCCTACGACTTCTCCAACGCCTGGCCCAAACTGATCAGCTTCCGCACCGGCGGGCTGATCACGGGGGTGCTCGGCATCCTGATCCAGCCCTGGAACCTGCTGTCCAACGAGAAGGTGTACATCTTCACCTGGCTCGGGTTTTACGGCGGCGCGCTGGGCGCTATCGCCGGCGTGCTGATCGCCGACTACTGGATCATGCGCCACACCAACCTCAAGTTGGCGGACCTCTATCGCACCAACGGCATTTACCGCTATGCGGCCGGCTGGAACTGGCGCGGCCTGGTCAGCCTGGCGGTGGGCGGCGTGCTGGCCGTCGGCGGCGCCTACTCGGCGCCGGGCAGCGGTCCGTTCCCGGCGAACGGGATCCTGTCTCCGCTGTATAACTTCCCGCTGATCCACCTCTACGACTACAGCTGGGTCGTCGGCCTGGTGAGCGCGTTCGTCTGCTACTACTTGCTGGCCCGGTTGGTTCCGGCCCGGCAGGAAACACCCCAGGCCGTCCCGGTCCGGGCGTGACTCGACGACGAGACTGATGCAGGCAGGGCCGGGTGATCCGGCCCTGTCTGATTCTTAGGAGACACGTTGATGGCCAGGTTGAGTTTCGGCGTCTGCTTCGCCCCGGACCCACCGCCCTCGCGCTGGGTCGGTCTCACGCAGCTGGCTGAGGAGCAGGGCTTCGACTACGCCTGGCTCTTCGATTCCCACGTCCTCTGGCAGGAGGTCTATCCGCTGTTCACGCTGATGGCGGTCAACACGAAGCGGATCAAGATCGGGCCCTGCGTCACCAACCCGGGCACCCGCGATCCTACCGTCACGGCCAGCGCGCTGGCGACCCTGAATGAAATCTCGAACGGCCGGATGGTGATGGGCATCGGACGGGGCGACAGCGCCCGGCGGGTGCTGGGCCAGCATCCGGTGACGGTGGAGGAGATGGAGGCGTCCTGCCGCCTGATCCGCGACCTGGCCGCCGGCCGCGAGGTGAGTTACGACGGCGAGAAGATCCGGCTGAAATGGGCCGAGGGGCACCTCCCCGTCTACGTTGCGGGCTATGGCCCCAAAGCCTTGCGCGCCGCCGGCCGGGTGGCCGACGGCGTGATTCTCCAGCTGGCCGACCCGGCGATTATCAAATGGTGTCTTCGCTGGGTGCGGGAAGGCGCCGAGGAAGCCGGCCGGCGGTTCGAGGACATCCAGATCCAGGCGGCCGCCCCGTCATTCGTCAGCGACGACCTGGCCGCGGCCAGGGAGCAAGTCCGGTGGTTCCCGGCGCTGGTCTCCAACCACGTGGTAGATCTTTTAAAACGTTATGACCCTGGTGACCTGCCCCGCGAACTCACGGATTACATCAAGGCGCGCGATCACTACGACTACCAGGAGCACGCCCAGCGGGGTGCGAAGCATACGGAGTTCGTCCCGGACGAGGTCATCGATCGGTTCTGCATCATTGGCTCAACCAAACGCTGTCGCGAGCGGCTGGAGGAGCTGGCCGCTATTGGCGTGCACCAGTTCAACATCTACCTGATGGTGGAGAAGCCCGAGAATGTGATCCGGGCCTACGGCAAGGACGTCATTCCGGCGTTTAACTAGACAGGAGGAAGAGGTGGCGACTATTCGAGCGGCGTTGATCCAGGCTCACGCCAACATGCCCAAAGAACAGGCGATCAAACGGCATGAGGAGCTGATCGCCAAGGCGGCCTCCGAGGGGGCCAAGATCACCTGCCTGCAGGAGATCTTCTTCGGTCCCTACTTCTGCGCCGAGCAGGACCCGAAATGGTACGCGACCGCCGAGCCGGACAACGGGCCCACCGTCCGTCGCATGCAGGAGCTCGCCAAGAAGCACCAGATGGTGCTGATCGTGCCCTTCTACGAGGAAGCCCAGACCGGCGTCTACTACAACACCGCGGTCATCATCGAGAACGACGGCCGAGTGCTGGGCAAGTACCGCAAGACCCACATCCCCCACGTGGGGCCGTGCTTCTGGGAGAAGTTCTACTTCAAGCCCGGCAATCTCGGCTACCCGGTGTGGGACACCTCGGTCGGTCGGGTCGGGATCATGATCTGTTATGACCGCCACTTTCCGGAGCCGGCCCGGGCGCTGGGGCTGAAGGGGGCCGAGCTGGTCTTCAACCCGTCCGCCACCATCAAGTCACTGTCCCGGTACCTGTGGGAGCTCGAGCAACCAGCCCATGCCGTGGCCAACGGCTACTGGATCGGCGCCATCAACCGAGTGGGCGTGGAGACGCCGCTCAACGAGGGGCAGTTTTACGGCTCCAGCTATTTCTGCGACCCGCGTGGCCGGATCGTGGCCAGAGCTTCTGAAACTGAGGACGAAGTCTTGGTCGCCGACCTCGACCTGGACATGAACCGCGAGGTGCGCAACACCTGGCAATTCCTGCGCGACCGGCGGCCCGAAACCTATGACGAGCTGGTGGGGGTGCTGCCATGAAGACCCTGATCGTCAACGGCACAGTCGTCACCGCGAACGATGAGCTGCAGGCCGATGTGCTGGTGGATGGCGAGCGCGTGGTGGCCATCGGGCTCGGCCTGCCGCGCCAGGCCGACCGGGTGATCGACGCAACGGGCCGCTACGTCATGCCCGGGGCGGTCGACGTCCACACCCACATGGAGCTGCCCTTCGGCGGGACCTTCGCCTCGGATGACTTCGCCACCGGCACCGCCGCCGCGGCCTGGGGCGGTACCACCACCATCGTCGATTTCGCCGTGCAGAGCTTCGGCCAGAGCCTGCACGCCGGGCTCGAGCAGTGGCACAAGAAAGCCGAGGGCAAGGCGCACATCGACTACGGCTTCCACATGATCGTGCGCGAGATCAACGATTCGATCCTGCAGGAGATGGACCAGCTGGTGAACGAGGGCGTGCCCTCCTTCAAGCTGTTCATGGCCTACCCCGGCGTCTTCATGCTGGACGACGGCGCCATTTTCAAGGCCATGAGCCGGACCGCCGACAACGGCGGGCTGGTCATGATGCACGCCGAGAACGGTGGCGCCATCGACGTCCTGGTGCAGCGATTCCTCGCCGAAGGCAAGCGCGATCCGATCAACCACGGCCTGACTCGGCCGGCCTCCATGGAAGGGGAAGCCACCCACCGCGCCATCGCCCTGGCCGAGCTGGCGGGTGTCGCCGTGTACATCGTGCACCTGAGCTCGAAGGACGCTCTGGACGCCGTGCGCGCCGCCCGCGACCAGGGTGCGCCGGCCTTCGCCGAGACCTGTCCGCAGTACCTCTATCTGAGCCTGGATGACCTGGCCCGCCCGGGCTTCGAAGGCGCCAAGTACGTGTGCTCGCCGCCGTTGCGGCCGCAGCGGCACCAGGAAGACCTCTGGACGGGCCTGGTGCAGAACGACCTGCAGCTGGTGGCGACGGATCACTGTCCCTTTGACTACAAGGACCAGAAGGTCCTGGGCAAGGGCGACTTTTCCAAGATCCCCAACGGGCTCCCCGGCGTGGAGGATCGGTTCAGCCTCATCTTTCACGGCGGGGTGAACTCGGGCCGCATCTCGCCCAGCCGCTTCGTCGAGCTGGTGGCGACCGCGCCCGCGAAGATGTTCGGTCTCTACCCGCGGAAGGGCACCATCGCCCCTGGCTCCGATGCCGACCTCGTCATTTTCAACCCGAACGTGGAGCGGACCCTGTCGGCTCGCACTCACCACATGCGGGTGGACTACAGTTGCTACGAGGGCATGACGCTGCGCGGGCTGCCGGAGGTCGTGATGCAACGAGGAAACATCCTGGTCGAGAAAGGCGTCTTTTTGGGCAGGAAGGGGAGCGGGCAGTTCCTCAAGCGAAGCCGGTTCCATGTGCCCGCGGGTGAGCCTGCCCGGGCGGAAGCCGCCGTATGATCGCCACCAAGACGGTTGCCAGCTTCATCGGCGGCCGCTTCCAGGAGGCTCCCCGGGAAAAGGTCGACGAGATCCCCAACCCGGCCACCGGCGAGGCCGTCGCCAGTCTTCCCTACTCCAGCAAGGACCAGCTCAACCAGGCGGTCGCGGCGGCCAAGAAGGCCTTCCCTGGTTGGAGCGAGACGCCGGTCCCGGATCGGGCCCAGGTCATGTTCCGGTTCAAGGCGCTATTTGACAAGCACATCGAGGAACTGTCCGCCCTGGTCACCACCGAGAACGGCAAGACGCTGGAAGAGTCCCGGGGTGAGGTCAAGCGGGCCATCGAGGTCATCGATTTTGCCTGCGGCGCCCCCACGCTGATGATGGGCCACAACCTGGACCAGATCGCCAAAGGAATTGACGAGGAACTGGTGCGCTTCCCGGTGGGCGTGGTCGCTGGGATCACGCCGTTCAATTTCCCCAACATGGTCCCCCTGTGGATGATCCCGGTGGCGATCGTGCTCGGCAATACGTTCGTGCTGAAGCCGTCGCCGCTGACGCCGCTCTCGGCCATGCGCATCGCCGAGCTCCTGGTGGAAGCCGGCCTGCCCGACGGCGTGTTCAACGTCGTTCACGGCGCGAAGGATGCGGTCGACACCCTGCTCACGCATCCCGACGTGGCAGGCGTCTCGTTCGTGGGCTCGGCCCAGGTGGCGGCCTATATCTACGCCACCGCAGCCGCCAACGGCAAGCGGGTGCAGGCGCTGGGCGGGGCCAAGAACCACATCCTGGTGATGGACGATGCCGACCTCGAGCTGTCGGCGCCGCACGTCATCTCCTCGGCCTTTGGCAATGCCGGCCAGCGCTGCCTGGCCGGGTCGGTCGCCGTGGGCGTGGGCAAGATCGGCGACGCCCTGGTCACCGAGCTGGCCCGCGAGGCCCGGGAGGTGAAGGTCGGCCCCGGGACGGATCCGAAAACCTACATGGGCCCGGTCATCCGCCGGGAGCGCAAGCAGCGGCTGATCGAATATATCGACGAAGCCGAACAGCAGGGAGCCAAGCTGGTGACCGATGGCCGCCAGGGGGCCCCCTCGGAGGGCTTCTTCCTGCGGCCGACCATCTTCGACCGGGTCACCCCCGCGATGCGGATCTGGAAAGACGAGCTGTTCGGACCGGTGCTGTCGGTGATGCGGGCGTCCGACATCGATGAGGCCCTCAAGCTGCTGAACGCGAGCAGCTACGGGAACATGGCCTCCATCTTCACGACGTCCGGCAAGAATGCCCGCGAATTCAAACGCCGGGCCCAGGCCGGCATGCTGGGGGTGAACATCGGGGTGGCCGCCCCCATGGCGTTCTTCCCGTTCACGGGCTGGAAGAATTCGTTCTTCGGCGACCTGCACGCCACGGGCCAGGACAGCGTCCGGTTCTACACCCGGCACAAGGTCGTCACCACGCGCTGGCTGTGACCATCGCGGCCGCTCCCCACGTGCTGAGCGCCGAGGAGATCGTCAGCCTTTGCAAGCAGTACACGCTCTACGACTGGATGGCCCAGTCCGCGGCCGATCCGCTGCCGGTCGATCATGCGAAGGGCGTGTACTTCTGGACGACCGACGGCAAGCGGTACATCGACTTCAACAGCCAGCTGATGAGCGTCAACGCCGGCCACGGCGATCGCCGGATCATCGAGGCCATCAAGCGGCAGGCCGAGAAGCTGGCCTACGTCAACCCCTTCCTGGCCCATGAGCCGCGAGCGTTGCTGGGCCAGAAGCTGGCCGAACTGCTCCCCGGCGACATCGACAAGGTCTTTTTCACGCTGGGGGGCGCGGACGCCAACGAAAACGCCGTGAAGCTGGCGCGCGCCGTGACCGGACGGTACAAGGTCATGTCCCGCTATCGCTCGTACCACGGGTCGACCGGGGTCGCCATGGCGATGACCGGCGATCCCCGCCGCTGGGCGAATGACCTGGGAACGTCCGGCGTGGTCCGGGTGCTCGACCCCTACCACGGGCCGCAGCGGGAGGTCGACTCGGCCGAAAAGGCACTCGACTACCTCGAGGAAACCATCCAGCTGGAGGGGCCGCACACGATCGCCGCCTTCTTCCTGGAGACCGTGACTGGCACTAATGGCGTTCTCATTCCACCCGACGGCTACCTGCAGGGAGTGCGAGAGCTCTGCGACCGGTACGGCATCCTGATGGTCTGCGACGAGATCATGTCCGGCTTTGGCCGGACGGGCGCCTGGTTTGCGGTCGATCACTGGAAGGTGGTGCCCGACATCATCACCATGGCCAAGGGCCTGACCAGCAGCTACGTGCCCCTGGGGGCGGTGGGCATGCGGCCGCGGGTCGCTGAGCACTTCGAAAAGAACGTCTTCTACGGCGGGCTGACCTACAACAGCCATCCGCTGGCTTGCGCCGCGGCGCTGGGCACCATCCAGGCCTATGAGGAAGACGACATGATCGGCAACGCCCGGCGGATGGGTGAGGTCATGCGCGCCCATCACCAGGAGTTGGCCGACAAGCATCCCTCTGTCGGGCTGACCCGGTCGATCGGCCTGTTCGGCATCCTGGAGCTGGTCCGGGACCGCCGGACCATGGAGCCGCTGGCCCCCTTCAACGGGACGTCCGATGAGATGAAGGCCATCGCCAAGTATTTCCGGGAGCACGGTCTCTATACGTTCTTGCGCTGGCACAGCATCATGACCAACCCCCCGCTTTGCATCACCGAGGACGAGCTGAACGAGGGCTTCGCCATCATCGACAAGGCCCTCGACCTGGCCGACCAGGGCGTGCGGCGCTAGCTTTCTTGCCTCGCGAGGGCGGCCCTTCGCATACTGGAATCGAGGGGAAATTCCATCGGAGGTGACAGGCCAATGCCCGCAGGCGCGAGCCCGAAAGAGGAACGACAGTACGAACACATCAAGGAGAGCGCGAAGAAATCCGGCCGCTACAAGGGACGGGAGGAAGAAGTCGCTGCCCGGACAGTAAACAAGATCCGGGCTGAGAAGGGCGAGACCAAGAGCTCGCGAGGCAGGTCCCGGAAGAAGTCGACCCGCTGACGATCTAAGATGGGCTGTCCGTAAATTGCCCCTCCCCTACCCCTCCCCAGGGGGGAGGGGAGGAATAGTTACCCGCTCCCCAACGGAGGGGAGGATTCGGGGATTAGCGCGGAGGAGCCCATGGCGGAAGCGGAGGATACCCGGCGCGCCGGTCGGATCGTGGTCCGCAAGGGCCTGGAGGGGCAGACCGAGGACCGGCGCCTGCTGGAGCGCCAGCCGGCTGCCGTCGATCCGTACGAGGCCGACCCCTGGCGGGTGCTGCGCATCCAGGCCGAGTTTGTGGAGGGCTTTGACGCCCTTGCCCATGTGGGGCCGGCGGTGACCGTCTTTGGGTCGGC
>VBID01000234.1 GCA_005880615.1 Chloroflexota bacterium | reverse complement strand
TTTTGTAGCAAGTGAAATGTCCGCTTTCGCGGGGGGTGATACACACGGTCGCCGAGGAGGTGACCATGTGGTTTTCACGCTCCGCCGTGGAGCGGGCCATGAAGGTACAGGAAGTGTTGACGCGGGCGATGAGCGGGCAGTACAGCTGGCTGCAGGCGGCTGAGATTCTGGGGATGAGCCCGCGGTCGTTGTTGCGGTGGCGGGGCCGTTACGAGAAGACGGGGTACGACGGGCTACTGGACCGGCGTCGATGCGTGCCGTCCCGGCGGCGAGTCCCTGTGGTTGAAGTGGAGCGGGTGTTGCGGCTGTACCGGGAGACGTACCAGGGGTTCAACGGCCGGCACTTTCACGAGATCGCGCGCCGGGAGCACGGGGTGAAGCTGTCGTACAGCTTCGTGAAGAAGGCCTTGCAGACGGCGGGACTGATGCGCAAGTACCGGCCTCGAGGCAGGCACCGGAGGCGTCGCGAACCCCGCGCGTGCTTCGGAGATATGTTGCACATCGACGGCAGTCCGCACGCTTGGCTGGCGCGGGTGCCTGAGCAGCGGCAGGTGTTCATGGGTGTGGTGGATGACGCCACCTCGCGCGTCCTGTTCGGGCAGCTGTTCGAGACCGAGAGCGCCCTGGCCGTGATGCTGGGATTTGACGCGGTGATCCGGGAGCATGGCGTGCCGGCGTCGGTCTACAGCGACCGCGCCGGCTGGGCGGTCTACACGCCCAAGGCCGGCGGTCCGTACGACCCGGAGCGCCTCACCCAGGTGGGGCGGGCCTTCAGGCGACTGGGCATCGAGCATATCCTGGCCTACTCGCCTCAGGCCCGGGGGCGCAGCGAGCGCCTCAACCGCACCTTCCAGGGCCGCCTGGTGAACGAGCTGCGGCTCGCCGGCATCGACACCATCCCCGAGGCCAACCGGTATCTCCGAGAGCGCTTCCTTCCGACCCACAACACCAACTTCAGCCGGCCGCCAGGGGACCCTCAGTCGGCCTTCGTCCCGCTCGGGAGTGTCGACCTCCACCAGATCCTCTGCCACGAGGAAGAGCGCATGGTGGGCCGGGACAACACGGTCTGCCTCGACGGCGTCCGCATGCAGATCGACAAGCAGCCGGGGCGGCGGACCTGCGCCGGGCTTCATGTCGTGCTCCGCCGACACCTCGATGGCGCGCACTCGGTCTGGCACGGGCCGCGCCGTCTGGGATGTTTCGACGCCCAGGGACAGGCCCTCAAGATCCGGCCTGTGGAAGCTGCCGGTCCTGTGGACGCTGGAAAGCGCGCCCACAGGAACCTTGGACGCCTGCTGAACACCGCAGGCGTCCACAGCTCCCACAAGGCCGCCGCTATCACGGCCCCCTGACTTCAACGAAAGGGGGAAAACCCCAGACCGGACAGATCACTTGTCAACAACAGGTTCGGCCCGGCCCGCGCCTCGAGTCATGGATTTGACGGTGCCGTCCGTCGGGTTGAAAGCCTCCGGGTGGCCCCTATATTGAGGTTGGTGCGCGACTCGCGGGAGGCGTGGTCGCCGGAAGACGACCTCTCCCTGCAGACTGAGCCTGCTCCGTGGCGGATCCCATGGCGGTTTCCAACAGCGTGAGTTCCTCCCGGAGCACCAGGGGGCGAGGAGTCCGGGGTCTCATCGCGTGGGTCGCGGCGGTCGCCTCCGTCGTGACGACGGTGGCCCAGGTGACCGGACAGGACGCCGCACCAATATCCCTCGAGCATCAGGTCAAGATCGCCTTCCTCTACAACTTCGCGAGATTCGTCGAGTGGCCGAAGGCGACCTTCGCGGGCCCGAACGCGCCGGTCATCCTGGGCATCCTCGGAAGCGACGGGTTCTGCTCCGACATCGAGAAGATGCTTCAGGGGAAAACGGTCGATTCGCATCCCCTCGTCATCCGGCATGTCCAGAGCGTCGGGCAGGTTCAGCCGAGCCAGATCCTCTTCATCAGCTCCTCGGTACACAACGATCTCGCGAGGATCCTGGGCCTGCTGAGCGGGGTGCCGGTCCTGACCGTCGGAGACACGGATAGCTTCACGAGCCTGGGCGGGATGATCAATTTCCGCATGGAGGCGAACAAGGTCCGCTTCGATATCAACATCGACGCCGCGGAGCGCTCGGGGCTGAAGCTCAGCTCCAAGCTCTTGAGCGTGTCTCGCGTGGTTCATGACGAGCGCGGAGGGAAGGACTAGGATGATTCCGCTCCGGAGCCTTCCTTTCCGGCACAAGCTGACGCTCATCCTCACGCTCACGAGCGGCCTGGCCCTTCTCCTGGCGTGCGCCGCCTTCCTGGCTTACGACATCGTGTCCTTCCGCGTCCGGATGGTCGGCGACCTGGAGACGCTTGCGCAGGTTGTTGGCGACAACAGCACAGCCGCGATCACCTTCAACGATCCCGAGGCCGCCGAGGAGGTGCTCGGAGCCCTGCGGGCAAAGCGGGACATCATCGCCGCCTTCCTCTTCATGCCGGACGGGCGCATCTTCGCGAGCTACCGCCGCCCTGGGAGTCCCGCGCCCGTTCCGGTCAAAACGCTCGAGGCCGGCGGGTACCGGTTCGAGGGGGAGCATCTCGAGGTCTTTCGCACGATCCGGCTCGGGGGCGAGGCGGCCGGCGTGGTGTGCATCCGATCCGACCTGAGCGAGATGGTCACGCGCCTGGAGCATTACGGCGCCGCCGTGGGGGTCGTGCTGATCGTCTGCGCCTTGGCGGCCCTGGTGATCTCGTCGCGCCTGCAGGCCATCGTGTCGCGGCCGATCGTCAACCTGGCGACGATCGCCAGGGCGGTCTCCGTGCACAGGGACTATTCGGTACGGGCGGTCGAAAGCGGCAACGACGAGGTGGCGGCCCTCACTCAGGCCTTCAACGGGATGTTATCGCAGATCCAGGCGCGCGACAGCGCCTTGCAGGCCGCCCACGACGACCTCGAGCGCCGGGTGGAGGAGCGCACGGCGGAGCTCGTACGCGAGATTGCCGAGCGTCAGCAGGCCCAGGAGGCCCTGCACCAGAGCGAAGAGCAACTGCGTCATTCCCAGAAGATGGAGGCGGTCGGCCGGCTCGCCGGCGGGATCGCGCACGACTTCAACAACCTCCTGACCGCGGTCACCGGCTACAGCCAGCTCCTGCTGATGCGGCTCCCGGCGGATGACTCG
>VBID01000017.1 GCA_005880615.1 Chloroflexota bacterium | reverse complement strand
CACCTCGCGCATGAACAGACTCGCCACCAGGGCGACCGCGACGATAACCGCCGCGTAGAGAAAGAGGTCGTGCAGGGTGTCGGCCAGGCCAACGCGGACGGCGATCAGGAACTGGTCGAAGAGCTGCTGGGCCTGGGGTGGCAGACCCGCTCGGATGGCGGCCAGGCGCGCCGGGTCGAAGAGGGACTGCGGACTACCGCCGCTCCCGGTGCCCAGGCCGAATTGGGTGGGGAGATGGAGGGCCGCCACCTGGGTGGCGATGGCTCCGGGCAGCCGCCGGGCCAGAATCGAGCCCAGGACCGCCGTGCCCACCGTGCCTCCCAGGTTGCGCCAGAACGTGATCTGGCTGGTGCCCACGCCCAGCATCTCTCGCGGGATGGCGCTCTGAACCGCGACAAACGTCAGCGGGAAGGTGAGGCCGAGGCCCGCCCCCACGATGACGATGTCGCGCGCCACCTCCAGGGCACTGGTGTGGACGGTGACCTGGGCCAACAGCACCAGACCCACGATCATCAGCGCCGCGCCCACGGTGCCAATGAACCGGTAGTAGCGGATGCGAGGCATCAGCTGCCCGGCGATGGTGCTGAAGACGATCAGCCCCAGCATCATGGGCGTCAGCAGCTGACCCGAGTTGGTCGCCGTCCGGCCCAGGACACCCTGGTAGACCAGCGGTACGAAAATGATGGAGCCGAACATGCCGAAGGCCGAGAAGAAGGAAATCACCACCGAGACGGCGAAGACATTGTTTCGGAAGAGACCGAGCGGCAGGATCGGGTTTTCCACGCGGGTCTCGACCACCAGGAACGCCGCCAGGAAGAGGGCTGCCAGCGACAGGAGGCCGACCACCAGCGGGTCGGTCCAGGCGTGGTCGCGGGTGATGGAGAGGGCGATGAGCAGCGGCACCAGGCCGGCGCTCAGGGTCGCCGCCCCCAGAAAGTCAATGTCCCGCCAGGTCGCCTTGGACCGCACGTACGGGAGGGCGATCAAGACGGCGGCGATGGCTGCGATCCCAAACGGGACGTTGACGTAGAAGACCCACCGCCAGCCGAGGTTGTCGGTGATGTAGCCGCCGGCCGTGGGCCCCACGATCGACGACAGGCCAAAGATGCCGCCGAACAGGCCCTGGGTCCGGGCTCGCTGCTCGGGCGGGAAGATGTCGCCGATGACGGTGAACACGGTGGCGAAGAGCACGCCGCCGAAGAGGCCCTGGATGCCCCGGAAGAGGACCAGCATCACCATGTTCTGGGAAATGCCACAGAGGGCCGATGCGCCCACGAAGCCGGCCATCCCGGCGATCAGGAAAGGCTTGCGCCCGAACATGTCGCCCAGCTTGCCGGCCACCGGGACCACCGTGGTCGAGGTGAGCAGGTAGGCGGTGGTCACCCAGGCGTAGTAGTCCAGGCCTTTGAGCTCCCCTACGATGCGCGGCATGGCGGTGCCGACGATGGTCTGATCCAGGCTGGCCAGCAGCAGCGCCAGCATGATCCCGATGGTGGCCAGTACCCGGGTCCGCCCCTGCAGCTCGTAGACCTTGATCATTCCCAATGATGGATTGTGGCGGAGCCGGCAGGTTCTTCACAAATACGAACTTCGGGTTGGCCTGGGACCAACGGAACCGGGCGGCCGCGTGTCAAAGTATGGGAGACGGCCGCCCGATTGCCTCGACAGGGGTGGAGGATCCCATGGCTCAAGAAATTGCAACTCGCGATGGCGAAGGCGCGCCGGAATCGGCCTCGGGCTCGCTCGGCGCGGATGACCTGCAGCGCATCGATGCCTACTGGCGGGCCGCCAATTACCTGTCCGTCGGCCAGATCTACCTGCTCGACAACCCGCTCCTGGCCGAGCCGCTCAGCCTGCAGCATGTGAAGCCGCGGCTGCTCGGGCACTGGGGGACCGATCCCGGCCTCAACTTCATCTACGTGCACATGAACCGGGTGATCAAGGCGCGCAACCTGGACGCCATCTACATTTGTGGTCCGGGCCACGGGGGCCCAGCCATGGTGGCCAACGCCTACCTGGAGGGGACCTACACCGAGGTCTACCCGGCCATCACCCAGGACACAGACGGCCTGCGCAAGCTCTTCCGCCAGTTCTCCTTCCCCGGCGGGATCCCGAGCCATGCGGCGCCCGAAACACCGGGGTCGATCCACGAGGGAGGCGAGCTCGGCTACTCGCTGGCCCATGCCTACGGGGCGGCCTTTGACAATCCCGGGCTGCTGGTCGTGTGCGTGGTGGGTGACGGCGAGGCCGAGACCGGACCCCTGGCGGCCAGCTGGCACTCCAACAAGTTTCTCAACCCGGCCTCCGACGGCACGGTGCTGCCTATCCTGCACCTCAACGGCTACAAGATCGCCAACCCCACGGTGCTGGCGCGGATCCCCGAAGCGGAGCTGCGCCTCCTGCTGGAAGGCTACGGCTATGCCCCCTACTTCATCGAGGGGCAGGAACCCCTGGAGATGCATCAGCAGATGGCCGACAAGCTGGACGAGGTGATGGATGCCATCGGGCGCATCCAGTCGGACGCGCGCCGGAGCGGCAACCGCCAGCGGCCGCGCTGGCCGATGATCGTCTTGAAGACGCCCAAAGGCTGGACCGGTCCGAAAGAGGTCGACGGGCTGCCGGTGGAGGGGACGTGGCGAGCCCACCAGGTGCCGGTGACCGATCTCAAGAATCCCGAGCATCTGCGGATCCTGGAGGGCTGGCTGCGCAGCTACCGCCCGGAAGAGCTGTTCGACCAGCAGGGCCGGCTGCGGCCGGAGCTGGCCGCGTTGCCGCCCACCGGGAACCGCCGAATGAGCGCCAACCCCCATGCCAACGGCGGACTGCTGCGGCGCGACCTTCGGCTTCCCGACTTCCGCGGCTACGGGGTCGAGGTTCCCAAGCCGGGAACCACCTTCGACGAGGCCACCCGGGTGCTCGGCGGGTTCTTGCGTGATGTCGTGCTGGGGAACGGGGACCGGTTTCGGATCATGGGCGCCGACGAGACCGCTTCCAACCGGCTGGACGCCGTCTTTGAGGCCACCGACCGGCGGTGGGTCGCCGAGACCATCCCCATCGACGATCATCTCTCGCCAGACGGCCGGGTGATGGAGGTGCTGAGCGAACACCTGTGCCAGGGTTGGCTGGAAGGCTATCTGCTCACCGGCCGGCACGGCCTCTTCAACTCCTACGAGGCGTTCATCCACATCGTCGACTCCATGTTCAACCAGCACGCCAAGTGGTTGCAGGTCAGCCGCGGCATCCCCTGGCGGCGGCCGATCGCGTCGCTCAACTACCTGCTCAGCTCCCACGTCTGGCGCCAGGACCACAATGGCTTCACCCACCAGGACCCGGGATTCATCGACCTGGTCATGAACAAGAAGCCCGAGGTCATCCGCGTCTACTTGCCCCCGGACACCAACTGCCTGCTCTCGGTGGCCGACCACTGCCTGCGCAGCCACAACTACGTCAACGTGATCGTGGCGGGCAAGCAGCCGTCCCTCAACTACCTCGCGATGGAGGACGCCGTGCTGCATTGCACCCGGGGGATCGGCATCTGGGACTGGGCCAGCAACGACGACCGCGGGGAACCCGACGTGGTGATGGCCTGCTCTGGCGACATCCCGACCCTGGAAACGGTGGCGGCCGTCGACCTGCTCCGCCAGCACCTGCCGCAGCTCAAGGTGCGAGTCATCAACGTGGTGGACCTGATGAAGCTGCAGCCGACTTCGGAGCATCCCCACGGGCTGCCGGACCCCGAGTTCGACGCCCTGTTCACGACCACCCGGCCGATCATCTTCGCCTATCACGGTTATCCCTGGCTGATCCACCGGCTCACGTATCGCCGGCACGGCCACGACAACCTGCACGTGCGCGGCTACAAGGAAGAGGGCACCACCACCACGCCCTTCGACATGGTGATGCTCAACGACCTGGACCGCTTCCACCTGGTGATGGACGTCATCGATCGCGTCCCTGAGCTGGGTCAGCAAGCGGGACGGCTGCGACAGTCCATGGCGGACGAGCGCTTGCGGCATCGACTGTACACGCGCCAGCACGGCGAGGACGCGGCGGACGTCCGGGACTGGGTTTGGCCGTATTGATCCAGGTCTAGCTCAGTCTTCATGCGCGTCCTGGTGCTCAACGCCGGCTCGAGCTCGCTGAAAGCGAGCGTGCTGGAGACGATCGGCCTGCAGACCCTGGCCCGTACCGAGGTCTCCCTGGGCACGGACGCGACCCGGTCCGAGGCTCGGCGTCGCAGCGTCAACGATGTGCTCCAGGCGCTTCGCCAATCCATCGACCTGGAGTCGGTCGGCGCTGTCGGCCACCGGGTGGTGCACGGGGGCACCCGCTTTCGGACGCCGGTGCGCATCGACGCCGAGGTGCTGGCCGGAGTCGAGGCCCTGACCGAGTTCGCGCCCCTGCACAACCGGGTGGCCGCCGACACCATCCGCGCGGCCCAGTCGGCATTCCCATCGCTTCCCCAGGTGGCGGCCTTCGACACCGCTTTCCACGCTAGCCTGCCGCCGGCAGGCTTCGTCTATCCGGTGCCGTATCGCTGGTACGAGGAGTGGGGAATCCGGCGTTTCGGGTTCCATGGCCTGTCCGTCACCTGGGCGCTGGAGCGAGCTGGCGTGCTGCTGCGCAAGCCGTCTCCCGAGCTGGGTTTGGTGGTGGCTCACCTGGGCAGCGGGTGCTCGGTCACCGCCGTTTGGCGTGGCCGGTCGGTCGATACCTCCATGGGGCTGACCCCTCTCGAAGGTTTGATGATGGGTACCCGGGCGGGCTCGGTCGATCCGGGGATTCTGATCTACGTGTTGCGCACTGGACGGGTGAAGCGAGAGGAGCTGGAGGCCCAGCTGGACCACCAGTCGGGACTGGTTGGAGTCTCCGGGCGTAGCGCCGGGATGCGCGAACTGGAGCAAGCGGCGGCAGCCGGCGATGACCGCGCCAAACTCGCCATCGAGATCTTCGTCCGTCGGGCGGCCGCCGGGATCGGCGCCGCGGCCACGGCCCTGCCTCGACTGGATGCCATCGTCTTCACGGGCGGAATCGGCGAGCACTCGGGGCCCACCCGAGGCGCTATTGTCTCCGGGCTGGCGGCGCTCGGCGTGGGAGCGATCGGGGCCGCGGCAGCGACCGAGGACGCAGTCCTGAGCACGGCCGGCACCGGTCCGGCGGTGCTGCGCATCGAGGCGCGCGAGGACGCGGTCATCGCCCGTCAGGCGGAGGCGGCACTGTAGCCTGAGGGGAACAGGAGGCGAAACAGCAATGGCACAGAACACTCGCGGGACGCAGACAGCGGTGGCCGGATGGCAGCGCGGCGCCCCCGGTGCCAGCCAGTTCGGCGTGGTGGGGCTGGCCACGATGGGCATGAACCTGGCCCGCAACATCGCCAGCAAGGGCATTCCCGTCTCCGTCTACAACCGCACGACCGCGCGGACAGACGAAGTCATCGCCAACCATGGGAATGAGGGCCCGATCAGCGGCGCCCACACAGTCGAGGAGCTGGTCAGCCAGATCGCCCGCCCGCGGTCCATCCTGATCATGGTCAAGGCCGGACCGCCGGTAGACGAAACCATCGCCCACCTGGTCCGGCACCTGGACAAGGGCGACATCCTCATCGACGGCGGCAACTCGTACTTCATGGATACCATGCGACGCGGCCGGGAGTTGGAGGCCAAAGGTATGCGCTTCATCGGCGCCGGCATTTCGGGTGGAGAGGAGGGCGCCCTGCTCGGGCCGAGCATCATGCCGGGCGGTTCGCCCGACGCATACCAACTGGTGGAGCCAGTCCTCACCCGCATCAGCGCGCACGTGGATGGCGAGCCCTGCTGCACCTACATTGGTCCCGGCGGTGCCGGACACTACGTGAAGATGGTCCACAACGGCATCGAATATGCCGACATCCAGCTGATCGCCGAAGCCTACGACCTCCTGCGGACCGCGCTGTCGCTGGATGCCGGTGAGCTGGCCAAGATCTTCGCCCGTTGGAACGAGGGCGACCTCGAATCCTACCTGATTCAGATCACGGCTGAAGTGCTGGCCAAGCACGATGCGACCACCGGAAAGCCGCTGGTGGATGTGATCCTCGATGAGGCCGCGCAGAAGGGGACCGGCAAATGGGCCTCCCAGTCGGCGCTCGACCTGGGCATTCCGGTGACCGCCATCACTGAAGCCGTGTTTTCCCGCTTCCTCTCCGCGTTGAAAGCCGATCGGCAGACCGCCTCCAAGGTGCTGTCCGGGCCGAGCCAATCGGCCGAGAGCGACGAGCGGGCAGGCACGCTGGTCGACGACGTGCAGTCCGCGCTGTATGCGTCCAAGATGGTCGCCTACGCGCAGGGATTCGAGCAAATGCAGGCCGCATCCCGCGAGTTCGGGTGGGATCTCAAGCTGGGCGCCATCGCCCGCATCTGGCGGGGCGGCTGCATCATCCGGGCTCGTTTCCTGAACCGGATCACCGAGGCGTACGCTGCCGAGCCGGATTTGAAAAACCTGTTGCTGGCTCCCTACTTCCGCGACGCCATGGCATCGGCCCAGGAATCCTGGCGCCGGGTGATCGGGATGGCGGTCGACCGCGGCATACCGGCGCCGGCCTTCTCGTCGGCGCTGGCCTACTACGACGGATATCGGCGGGAGCGGCTCCCGGCGAACTTGATCCAGGGACTGCGCGACTACTTTGGTGCCCACACCTACCACCGCATCGATCGGCAGGGCGCTTTCCACACGCGCTGGGCGCAGGACGGACAGGAGGTCGAGATCTCTTAGACCGTATCGAGCCCTGTCAACGCCACTCGGCCCGAAGCTGCTTGAGATAACCACGACCACTGGCGCCGGTCAGGCTGCCCGCCCACGGAAGGGCATCTCCGCGACGACACCTAGGCTTTACGCGTGGCATCCTGCCTAAAGAATAGGAGGGCTGAAAGCCTATGGCTGGGCAAGGAGCTCGATCCCCGCGGGCGGCTCGGTTAACCGACGGTGGCACTCCGCGACGCTCAGCGGCGTGAAATAGGTGCGCTTCTCCCGCCACCAGGGGTTCCCATAGAACCGCTAGGAGACGTCCGACACTAGCGAAGGAGAATCCGGACGCAGGCCGCGAAGACGATCCAGACCGGCAGCATGGTGATCAGGAACGGGCGCAGGGTGTCAGATGCGGAGTGCGACGTCCGGTCAAAGGCCAGGAAGACGAGCACCGATCCAAAGATGAGTAGGGCGAGGCCGGCTACTAGCAGCAACCGCTTCACCGGGTCAGCGTATCGCGTCGACGGCGATACATGCCCCGAGACTGCTACAGGGC
The DNA here is from genome assembly GCA_005880615.1 of Chloroflexota bacterium. GTDB lineage: Bacteria > Chloroflexota > Dormibacteria > CF-121 > CF-121 > CF-121. Next base: position 17,222 of record VBID01000017.1, on the reverse strand, counting down.
TGTCAATTTCCGACTGCCGGCGGTCCAAACTCGAAGCTTAACCGCCCCTGCTCACTCATACCTTGTGCTGACCGTGTCAATACCACCTGGAACGCATGCCTCGGTCGCAACCAGTCCGTTTCACGTTCGGGGTCACCAAAGGGCCGCGGACTGGCCAACGCTGATCGGCCTGACAACCGCCTTCGGTGGGGCCGTCATCCTGGCCGGATGGGCCTTCAATCTGCCGGTGGTTCGCAGCGGCATCCCGGGACACGCGGCGACCAGGCCAACCGCCGCCGTCGCCTTCATCCTGGCAGGGGTGTCGCGGTCCGTTCGCTGGGGATGTACTGGCTCCTCCTCAACAAGCATCCGTCCAACCACGCGGCCTGAGCTAGCATGATCGGCGATGCCTGAGCCTCCCGGGCGCCTGCGCAGCGCGCTCTTCACGCCGGGGACCGAGGCCGCCCGGCTGCGCAAGGCGGTGCAGGCTGGCGCGGACATCTGCATCTTCGACCTCGAGGATTCAGTAACCCAGGGCAGGATCGACGACGCCCGGGAGACGATTGCCCAGGTGGTACCCGAGCTGGCCGAGGCGGCACGGATCTGGGTACGGGTGCACGCCGCGTCCAGCTCGCAGATGGCGGCGGACCTGGCCGCGGTGCCGCTCCACCTGGTGGAGGGGATCGTCCTGCCCAAGGTCGGCGGCAAGGACAGCGTCGACCTCTGCCGGGCAGGCATCGATGCGGTGAATGGGCCGGGCGACCTCCCCCTGATCGCCATCGTGGAAAGCGCTGAAGGTGTGCTGCACGCCGAGGAGATCGCCCGGGCGCGCGCGGTCTTCTGCCTGGCGCTGGGCCGGTTCGACCTGGCGGCGGACCTTGGCGTCGATCCCGATGCCCGCACCCCGGCGCTGTCGGCTGCCCGGGCGATGGTCGTGCTCGCCTCGGTAGCAGCCCGCCGGCGCCCACCCCTCGACTCGCCTTGGCTCAAGATTTCCGACCTCGATGGTCTGCGGGTGGCGGCTGAGCAAGGACGCCGCGATGGTTTTGGCGGGATGCTCCTCATCCACCCTTCGCACGTGCAGGCCGTCAACCAGATCTTTTCGCCCACCGCCGAAGAGATCGCCTGGGCACGGCGGATCGTGGCCGTCGCCGCTCAGGCCGCCGCCGGCGGGCGCGGGGCAGTCGCCAGCGACGGCGAGATGGTGGACAAGGCGATCGTGCGTCGGGCGCGCGCCATCCTGGGCAACGTCGAGCCCTGATGGATTTCGACCTCACAGCCGACCAGCAGCGCTATCGAGAGGCCGTGTCCGCCGTATGCGCGAAGTTCCCCGAGCCCTACTGGCAGCGCCTCGACCGGGAACGGCGCTATCCGGAAGAGTTCGTGCGGGCGCTGACGGATGGGGGATGGTTGTCCGTCCTCATCCCGGTGGAATACGGTGGGGCGGGCCTGGGCCTGGTCGACGCCTGCCTCGTGCTGGAGGAGATCAACGCCTCCGGCGGCAACGCCGCCGCCTGTCACGCCCAGATGTACACCATGGGCGCGCTGCTCCGCCACGGAACCGATGCGCAGAAGCGGCGGTACCTACCGGATATCGCCGCCGGTCGCCTGCGGTTGCAGTCGATGGCCGTCACCGAGCCGGAAGCCGGCAGCGACACGGCGCGGATCACCAGCTTCGCGGCCAGCGAGGGCGATGGCTATCGGCTCAACGGCCAGAAAGTATTCACCTCCCGCGTCCAGCACTCGGACCTGCTGCTGCTGCTAGCCCGTACCAGGCGGGCGGAGGAAGTCACCCGGCGGACCGAGGGATTGAGCCTGTTCCTGATCGACCTTCGGGAGGCGGGCGACGCCATCGAGGTCCGGCCCCTGGAGACCATGGTCAACCACGAGACGAACGCCCTGTTCATCCGTGACCTGCGCCTTGATGCCAGCTCGTTGATCGGCCGGGAAGGCGATGGTTTCGCCCACCTGCTGGACGGACTCAACGCCGAGCGGATTCTGATCGCCTCGGAGAGCATTGGCGATGCCCGCTGGTTCGTGGACAGGGCGGTGAAGTATGCGCAAGAGCGGGTCGTCTTCGGCCGCCCCATCGGCGCCAACCAGGGCGTCCAGTTCCCCATCGCCCGGGCGCACATGCACGCTGAGGCTGCCTCGCTGGTGCGTTGGCGGGCCGCCAGCCTGTTCGACGCGGGGCGGCCCGCCGGGGCGGAGGCCAACACAGCCAAGCTGCTGGCCTCCGAGGCTGCCTGGGAAGCGGCCGAGGTGGCCATGACCGTCCACGGTGGCAGCGGGATGGCGGTGGAGATGGGGATCGAACGGAAATTCCGGGAGGCGCGGCTCTACCTGGTGGCGCCGGTCACCAACAACCTGGTCACCGCCTACGTGGCCGAGCACGTGCTCGGGCTGCCGCGGTCATATTAGGAGGAGGAATCCCATGGAGGAAAGCTGGCCGGGGCGCTTCTTTGAAGACTTCACGGTGGGCGAGGTCTACCGTCACCAGCTGGGTCGCACGCTGACCGAGGTGGACAACACCTGGTTTACCCTGCTGACCTGCAACACCAACCAGATCCACTTCAATGCCGACTACGCGGCGCGGTCGGAGTTCGGCCGGCCGCTGATGAACAGCTGCCTGACCCTCTCCCTGGTGACCGGGCTGAGCGTGCCCGACATCAGCCAGAACGTGGTGGCTAACCTCGGCTGGGACAAAGTCACGCTGCCGGCACCGGTTTTTGCCGGCGACACCCTCTACGCGGAATCCGAGGTGCTCGAGACCCGGGCCTCGCGGTCGAGGCCGGGGCAGGGCATCGTGCGCGTGCGGACCCGCGGCTACAAGCAAGACGGCACGGTGGTGATCGAGTTCGAGCGGACCGTCCTGGTGCACTCGCGCCAGACCTCACCCAAGCAGCAGCGCCCCGGGCCGCGAGCGGCTGGCAAACAGGACCGGTAACGCGCTAGATTGATGGACATGAAAGGGAAGCTGCGGGTCACTCTAGTCGCCTCGGCAATGCTGGCCACCGCGTGTGGGGGTGCGGCCACCACACCCTCGCCCTCGATTGGCTCGACTCTCGTCATCGGCAGCGCCATTTCGCTGACCGGCTCCCAGGCGAAAGAGGGGAACCTGGCCAAGCAGGGGTACGACCTCTGGTACGACTGGATCCAGGCCCAGGGCGGGATCACCGTCAACGGCGTCAAACACCCGGTCAGCCTGATCTACGAGGACGACCAGAGCAAGCCCGACCTCTCCGCCACGCTCCTGGAAAAGCTGATCACCGCCGAGCATGCGCAATTCATCCTGGGCCCATACGGAAGCGCCGCCACCGCCACGGACGCCGTGATCGCCGAGAAAGACGGCATCCCCATGGTGGAGGCGAACGGCGCCGCCCAGGCCATCTTTAGCAAGGGCTACAAATACACGTTCGGCGTGCTGTCGCCCGCCAACAAGTACCTGACCGGCGTCATCGACATGGCCGCCACCCTCTCGCCGAAGCCCACCACGGTCGCTATGCTCTCGGCCAACGACAACTTCTCGGTTGAGGTGGCTAAGGCGGTCGTGGACTATGCCCCCTCCAAAGGGATGCAGGTCGTCTTCAACAAGACCTACCCGGCGGCGGCTCCCGACGTGAGCGGGCTGTTGAGCCAGGTCAAGCCGCTCAACCCCGACATCATCCTCAACTCCGGCCACCTGGCGGAGGCCATCGCCATCAACAAGGCGGCCAAGGACCTGAACATCAACGCCAAGATCTTCGCCTACTCGGTGGGCCCCTCCACGCCCGACTTCGTCGACGCCCTGGGCAAGGACGCCAACTTCGTCTACGACGGGTCGCAGTGGACGCCCCAGGTCAAGTACAGCCCGCAGTTCTATCTCTCGGTCAACCAGTACGTGCTGGCCTACAAGACCAAATACAACGCCACCGCCGCGCCCGACTACCACGTGGCGGAGTCGACGGCTGCCTGCCTGGCGCTGCAGAAGGCCATGGAGAATGCCAAGTCCCTGGACCCGGCCAAGGTGCGCGATGCGCTGGCCAGCCTGGACGTCATGACCTTCTTCGGCGAGATCAAGTTCGACAGCCGCGGCATCAACGTCTTCAAGCCGATGGTGGTGGAGCAGATCCAGGGCGGCGTCCACTACACCGTCTTTCCGCCCGACGTCGCCAACGGGCAACCTCAGTACCCGACGCCGGCCTGGTCGCAGCGCTGATCTAGCGCCCTCGTGAGCCAGCTCCTCCAGCAGCTAGTCCTGGGGCTGCTGCTCGGTGGGGTCTACGTGTCCGTGGCCCTCGGCTTCAGCCTGGTGTGGGGCATCCTCAATATCGTCAACCTGGCCCACGGTGCCTTCGTGATCATCGGCGCCTACATCACCTGGGTCCTCTTCAGCCGTCTGGGGGTCGATCCCTTCCTCAGCCTGCCGGTGGACGCGCTAGTGCTGTTTGCGCTGGGCTACGGCCTGCAGCGTGGCCTCATCAATCGCGTGATCCGGGCGCCCTTGCTGTTCACCTTCCTGCTCACCTTCGGCATCAACCTGGTGATCGTCAGCCTGCTCCTGCTCATCTTCTCGCCGGATTTCCGATCGGTCACCCCCAGGTACTCGGGCAGTGGGCTCAGCCTCGGCTCGGTCACCATCCCGTACATCGGCCTGGCCCGGCTGGGGATTGCCATGCTGCTCGCGCTGGTGCTCTGGTTCGTCCTCAACCGGACCCGGATCGGCGCCGGCATCCAGGCCGTGGGGGCCGACCGGGACGCCGCCCAGCTGGTCGGGATCGACCTGCGGCATGTCTATGCCCTGACCTTTGCCATCGGGGCGGCCTTCGCCGGCGTCGCCGGCGGGTTGATCGGTCTCCAGCAATCGATTACCCCGACTGCCGGCGACCCGTTTACACTGCAGTCGTTCGCGGTGGTGATCCTGGGCGGGCTGGGCCGGGTCAGTGCCACGATCGCCGGCGGCCTACTCTTCGGGCTCATCCAGGTATTGGGGCTGAACGCTCCCGGGCTGGGCGCCGGCTACTCGAATGCCATTGCCTTCGCCGTTCTGGTTGTCGTGCTGGCTTTTCGCCCCCAGGGGCTGCTCGGCCGGCTGGCGTGACCCAACGCTTTCGCCCGCCGGCCACCGCGCTGCGGCGGCTGTTCGTGGGAGGCGCGGCCATCGCCCTGGTCTATGTGGTGCTGGCCCCGCTCAGCTCGACCGACGCCGGGCAACAGCTGGGCCTTCCGTTCCTGACCGACCGGTTGTGGTTTCGGGTGGCCACCACGGTAGCCATGTTTGTCGTCCTGGCCTCCGCCTGGAACATCATCGGCGGGCTCACCGGATACGCCAGCTTCGGCAACGTCGCCTTCTTCGGACTGGGGGCCTACACCACCGGGGTCCTGGTCAGCCTCCGCCAGTGGCCCTTCGGCCTGGCGCTGCTCCTGGCCCCCGTGGTGCCGGCGCTGTTCGCCCTGGTAATCGGGATACCGCTGCTGCGGTTGCACGGCCACTATTTCGCGGTGGCCAGTCTGGGCGTTGGGGTGGCGGTGGGAGAGGTGGTGAACAACCTGCAGCCACTGGGCGCTTCCACCGGATTGTTCCTCCCCATCGTGCGCTCAAACCTGCTGTTCTTCTATCTGATGCTGGCGGCCGCCGCCCTGGCGGTACTGGTGACCTGGGTCATCCTGCATACCCGATTCGGCTATGGCCTGCTCGCCATTCGGGAGAACGAGGAGGCGGCTGCCGTGATCGGCGTCAACACCACCTTCTATAAGGTGGCGGCGCTGATGATCGCGGCCGCCCTCACCGGCCTGGCCGGCGGCATCTTCGCCCAGTGGAACACCTTCATCAACCAGGAGAACGTCTTTCCCATTGAGTACAACGTCGAGATGATCCTGATGGCGGTCCTGGGCGGTGCCGGGACTTTGTTGGGACCCGTTGCCGGCGCCGTCACCCTGGAGCTGGTCATCCTCCGGCTGGCGGGGGGCGGCGCCGCCGCCGCCTATTCGCAGATCGGGCTGGGCGTGCTGCTGGCGGTGACGGTCATCTTCCTCCCACGCGGCGTGATCGATTTCTTCGGAGGTCAGAGCCGGCTTTCCCTGTGGGCGCTGCGCCGCAGCCTGCGCGAGACGAGCGTATGAGCCAGCTCGCGGTCCGCGGCGTGAGCAAGCGGTTCGGGGGCGTGGCGGCGCTAACCGAGGTCACCTTCAGCGTCGAGCCCGGCGAAATCTTCGGCATCATCGGGCCCAACGGCGCCGGCAAGACCACCCTGCTCAACTGCATCAGCGGGCTGTACGACACCGATGCCGGCGAGATCCGCTGGGAGGACCGTTCCATCACCGGGCTGCCTGCCCACCGGATCGCCCGATTGGGGATCGGCCGTACCTTCCAGATTGTGCGGCCGTTCGGCTCCATGACCGTCCGGGAGAATGCGGCCACCGGCGCCCTCTTCGGACAGCCATCCGGCCGGCTCCAGCCGCGCCAGGCACTGGCCTATGCCGACACCGTGCTCGACCTGGTCGGACTGGCCGCCAAGCGCGACTATCCGGTGCGGCGGCTCACGGTGCCCGACCGCAAGCGGCTGGAGGTGGCCCGGGCGCTGGCCATGCGACCGCGATTGCTGCTGCTCGACGAGGTGATGGCCGGCCTGAACCCCGTCGAGATCGAGCAGGCCCTGGACATGGTCCGCCAGGTCAACCGGCAGGGCGTCACCATGGTCCTGATCGAGCACGTGATGCGCGTGATCGTGGGCGTGTGCACGCGAGCCCTGGTGCTGAACTTCGGCCGGCCGCTCATCGAAGGCAAGCCGGAGGCGGTGCTGCGCGATCCCCGGGTGATCGAGGCCTATCTCGGTGAGCGCTACGCACGCCAAGGCGGCCCAGACGCATCCCCGACCCAGGCGGATGGTGAGGGTGGGGGTGGGGCAGGCCAATGACTGACAATGGCCGCTTGCTGGAGGTGCGCGGGCTGAGCGCCGGCTACGGCGCGGGCCCGGTCCTGTTCGGAATCGACCTGGACGTGGCCGCCGGGGAGCTGGTGGCGATGGTGGGCGCCAACGGGGCGGGCAAGTCCACCCTGCTGGGCACCCTGAGCGGGCTGGTCCCGCCCACGGCGGGCTCGGTGCAGCTGGCCGGCCGCCAGCTGGCGGGCGCCCGGCCGGAGGCCACGGTGGCGGCCGGCATCGCGCACGTGCCCCAGGGCCGGCGCTTGTTCGGCACGCTTAGCGTGGAACGCAACTTGTTGCTGGGCGCCTACCGGCGGCGGGACGGGCAGGTCCGCCAGGACCTCCGCCAGGTCCTCACCTATTTCCCGGCGCTGGCCGACAAGCTGGACCGCAACGCCGGGGTGCTATCCGGAGGCGAGCAGCAGATGGTGGCCATCGGGCGCGGGCTGATGGCGCGCCCCCGGCTGCTCATGATCGATGAACCCTCGCTGGGATTGGCGCCCAACGTGGTGGACCGCGTGATGGAGGTGATCAAAACGATCAACCGGGACGGCACGGCCGTCCTCCTGGTGGAGCAAGACGTGGTGCTGGCTCTCGACATTGCGGATCGCGGCTACGTCCTGGAGAATGGGCGGATCGTGCTCACCGCGCCGGCCGCCGAGCTGCGCCGAGATCCCGCCATTCGCAAGGCCTACCTGGGAATCTGACGCGTGGGCATCGCGATTTGGTTTCCCCTCCCCCACGGGGAGGGGCAGGGGAGGGGCCAGTGACCGATCCCATCCGGCTGCAGCGCCTGGAGGGCGGCATCCTGCTCGCGCTGTCGCTCCTCCTCTACTGGCGACACGGCGCCTCCTGGCTCCTGTTTCTGGTGTTGATCCTGGCGCCCGACCTGTTCATGCTCGGCTACCTGCGGGGGCCGCGCGCCGGCGCCGCCGTCTACAACCTGGGCCACACCTGGCTGCTGCCAGGCCTGGTAGGCGCAGCCGGCGTGCTGGGCGGCAGCACCCTGGTGCTGAGCGTGGCGCTCATCTGGTTCGGGCACATCGGCGTCGACCGCCTGCTCGGATACGGCCTCAAATATCCGACGGCCTTCCAGGACACGCATCTCGGCCGGATCGGACGGCGCTGAGACTGGATCGTAAGCTATCTGAGGGAGGGTGGCATGGCCAAGGCATACTTCACGCCGGCGTTCTTCAAGTTCTTCGCCGACCTGAAGAAGCACAACAACAAGCCCTGGTTCGACGCCAACAAAGCGCGCTACGAGACGGTGGTCCGCGCCCCGCTGCTTGCGTTCATCGCCGACTTCGGGCCTACCTTGCGCCGGATCACCCCCCACCTGGTCGCCGATCCGCGGCCGGTCGGCGGGTCGATGTTCCGCATCTATCGCGACATCCGGTTTTCCAAAGACAAAAGCCCGTACAAGACCCACGCGTCGGTGCACTTCGGCCACCGCGACCACGGCCGCCCCGCACCGGGCTATTACCTTTCCCTGGCGCCGGGTGAGGTGTATGCGGGCATCGGGCTGTGGCACCCCGAGCCCAAGACGCTGGCCCAGGTCCGGGACGCCATCGTGGCCCACCCGGACCGCTGGTGGCGGGTGATTTCGGCGAAGAGCTTCACGGCTCGGTGCCAGCTGGAGGGCCGCTCGCTCAAGAAGCCACCGCGGGGGTACGATCCCGACCATCCCCTGGTCGAGCACCTGAAGCTCACCGATTTCGTCGCCATGTCACGCTTCACCCAAACCCAGGCGTGCTCGGCGACCTTCATGCCGGCATTCGCCGAGACGTGCCGGGCGGCCGCGCCATTCGGCGAATTTCTCACCCAGGCAGTCGGCCTCCCCTGGTGACGCCGGCGACGCGGAACGGCGAAGTATCCGAACAGGATCGGCCGCGGCGACACGTTATCGCGAAGCCAGCGCCGGGGTGCGGCTGCTGATGGCGCCCGTCTCAACCAGCTCGTGCAGGAGGGTGAGCGAGGGGGCAAAGTAGTAGGCGCCGCTGACCGGCCGAGTGAAGTCGGTCATGTGGTCGTGCAGGCCATCCGGCGCGGTCCCGAACATGCGGCTCAGCATGATGTCGTAGCGCTGGAGGTCGGCGCTGAAGGCCACGAAGTAAAGGCCGTGCTCATGCACGTTGCCATACGGAACACTGCGCCGGTAGATGGGCAGCTCCTCCCCCCGGGGATCGTGGATCTCGACCCGCGCGATGTGCGCGGTGGGCGGCTTGTGGGCTTCATCGAGCTCCACACTGTCCGCCTTGGTGCGGCCGAAAACGCGTTCCTGCTCGGGCACCGGCAACGCCTCGAACGCCTCGAGGTCATGGACCCAGCGCATGGCGATCACGTGGCTGCCGTCCTCCCCTGGCTGGCCGCGCGGCACCAGCGCGACGACCGGCGCGTCGAGCAATTGCGGGTTGGCGGTGCCATCGATGAACCCGGTCAGGTCCCGGCTGTCCCGATGGACAAAGCACGGTTGCTCGGCCGCCAGAGTGGCCGCCTCCTCCAGGGTCTTCGCCGCCGCCCGCGCATGCTCGAAGACGACATCGGGCGTGCTGCCGTTGATCCAGAGCCAGACGTCGTGTTGGGTGGCGGGGGCGGTTCGGCCGTCGCCGGCCACGACCGGGGTAAAGGGCGTCAGCGACTTCGGGGCGTGGGCTGGCGCCAGGCGGCGCCACAGCGCCGGCCCGAAGGCCACCACCAGGTTAACGCCTCCGGCGGACACCGCCGGCTGCCGCAGCTCGCGGAGCGCCTCCAGGCCGGCCCCGCGGTGCAAGTCGAACTCGAGGAAGTAATGGGCGACGGTGCCCTGGGCGAAGATGCCGAACTGCGGTTCGCTCATGCCGCCACCCGAGAATGGGCGTGGCTCGCCCGCCGCAGGCTGACTCCAACCGCCACGATCACCAGCACCGGTACCATCCACCAGGCCACGAACCCGCGGGCATTGAGGACCGCTGTCAGCACCAGGCCGACCGCCACCGTGGCGGCCAGCGTCCAATCGTCGCCGATGATGAATCCGTACCAGAACCGCCCGAACGCGTAAAGCCACGACCAGATCCGCTCCATGATCATGCCCTCGCCTGGAAGCCGAGCAGCCGACGCCGTTCCAGGGTGATATAGAGCAAGGCGGTACCCAGGTACCAGACCAGCAAACCGGGAATGGCCCCGTCGCCGGCCGGCCAGTTCACGCCCAGACCCTCCAGCGCCCAGAAAGACCCGAACGTGGTCAGCATGACGCCGACGATCAATTGCAGGACGCTGCGCGGAATTCGGGTCACTGGGCCGCGCAAGGCCAGCCCGATGCCGCCGATGAGCACCAGGGCGCTGATGCCGCCCACGGCGGCCAGGCCCAGCTCCTTGGCGGCGACCCCAAAGGACACCACGATGATGGCGATCTCCAGCCCTTCCAGCAGCACGCCCTTGAAGGCCAGGGCAAAGGCCGTCCAATCCATGCCCGCTCCGGCCCACTCGGCCTCTTCTGTCACCGGGATGCCGGCGACGCCCGCAAACCCGCGGGCGGCCACGCGCATGACGCCCTTTCGGTACCACTGGATGCCGAAGGCGAGCAACAGCGTGCCGATCACGAGACGCAGGATCCCGATGGGGATGGCGACCAGCGCGGCCCCCAGCCCGACGACCAGCACCGCCAGGACGGCGAAGCCGCCGGCGGACCCCACGATGGTCGACCGCCAGCCGCGGGTGGCCCCGACCCCGACCACGATGATGACCATCTCGATCACCTCCACGGTGGAGGCCAGGAAGGTAGTGAGGAAGACGGCCGCTCGCACCGTATCACCCTAGCCGATCGACGGCGAGCTTACCGCGCGGGAGCGGGAGCTTGTTCCAGTGCGGCGGCCACCACCGGTCCGGAGACGACCGCCACTTCCCGCTCGGCCCCCACCGGCGCCGGCAGGCGGAGGACGAAGGTGCTGCCCGCCCCGATCTCGCTGCGCTCCAGGACCAGGGAGCCGCCGTGGCGCTCGGCCAGCTCGCGGCTGATGTAGAGTCCCAGCCCGGTCCCGGGCTGGGGTCCCACGATCGGGTCGTCAATCCGGAAGAAGCGTTCGAAGATGCGCTCGCGAAGGTCGCTCGGGATGCCGATGCCGTGGTCCTCGACCGTGAGCCGCGGGTCCTGGCCGTCCGAAACCGCGATCCGCACCCAGGGGGCACCGATGGTGTAGGTGAGCGCGTTGTTGATCAAGTTGTCGACGATGCGGCCGAGCTGTTCGCGATCGGCCTCCACCACTACCGCGGTGGGCGGCTCCTCGAACACGATCTCCCCTTGCAGCAGCGTGGCCCGCGCCTCGGCTCGGGCGATGGCCTGGCGGGTGATGTCCCGGAGATCGAGGCTGCTCACCTCGGTGGGTACCGTGCCCCCCTCGATGCGGGCCGCCATCAGCAGGTCGTTGACCAGGCTGTTCAGCTCGCGCGCCTTATCAACCAGCACGCGCAGCGCGGCCTGCCAGCGGTCCGGCGGCAGGCTGCCGTCGTGCAGCATGGACAGGTATCCGATGACGACCGACAGCGGCGTGCGCAGCTCGTGGGCAGCCATGCTCAGGAAGGCGCTCTTGCTCCGGCTGGCCTCCTGGGCCTCGGCGAATAGCCGCTGTGACTGCTTCAGCAGTTCCTCGGTGCGCATGTTCACTTCGATGGTGTTGAGCACGATCCCGACACTCTCCATCAGCCGGTCCAGGAAGTCGAGGGAGGAGGCGCTGAAGGGCTGGACGGCGGCCAGCTCCAGGACTGCCTTCAGCCGGCCCTCGAAGATGGCCGGCATCACCACCACATTCACCGCGGAGGCCTCGCCCAGGCTGGAGCGCACCCGGACGTACGTGTCGGGCACCGCGGTCAGGATGATCCGCTTGCCGTCCAGGGCGGCCTGCCCGACCAATCCCTCCCCCACCCGGAACTCTTTGGGCGCCTCGCCGGACGGATAGGCGTAGGTCGCCGCCAGCCTCAGCACCGGGTCGGCGCCCTCGGCCGACTCCAGGAGGTAGAAGGCGCCGTGCTGCGCGCCCACCAACGGCGGCACTTCCGACAGGATGAGCCTGGCCACCGTCGACAGATCGCGGTGCCCCTGCAGCATCTGCGCATGCTTGGCCAGGTTGGTCTTGAGCCAGTCCTGCTCGGTGTTCTTCTGGGTGGTCTCCTTTAACTTCCGGATCATTTCGTTGACCTTGTCTTTCAGCAGGGCCACTTCGCCTCGCGCATCCACCCCAATGGAGCGGGTCAGGTCGCCTTCGGTGACGGCGGTGGCCACTTCCGCGATCGCCCGCAGCTGGTTGGTCAGGGCGGCGGCCAGCTCATTGACGTTATCCGTCAAGTGCTTCCAGGTCCCCGCCGCGCCCGGCACGCTGGCCTGGCCACCGAGGCGGCCCTCGACGCCGACTTCCCGGGCCATGGTGGTGACCTGCTCGGCGAAGGTGGCCAGGGTGCTGGTCATCTCGTTGATGGTTTCCGCCAGGGAGGCAATCTCCCCCTTGGCCTCGAAGACGACTTTGGACCGCAGGTCACCGTTGGCGACCGCCGTCACCACCCGGGCGATGCCGCGCACCTGGTCGGTCAGGTTGCCGGCCATCATATTTACGTTGTCGGTGAGGTCCTTCCAGATGCCGGCCCCACCCTTGACGTCGGCCTGCCCGCCCAGCTTGCCTTCGGTACCGACCTCGCGGGCCACCCGGGTGACCTCGCGGGCGAAGGCGTTGAGCTGGTCGACCATGACGTTGATGGTGTTCTTGAGCTCGAGGATCTCGCCCCGGACATCGACCGTGATCTTTCGGGAGAGGTCGCCGCGGGCCACGGCCGTGATGACTTCGGCGATGTTGCGGACCTGGGTGGTCAGGCTGGCGGCCAGCTGGTTGACGTTGTCGGTCATGTCCTTCCAGGTGCCGGAGGCTCCCGGGACATAGGCTTGACCGCCCAGCCGCCCATCGGTGCCGACCTCGCGGGCCACGCGCGTGACCTCGCCGGCGAAGGCGTTCAGCTGGTCGACCATGGTGTTGATCGTGTTCTTGAGCTCCAGGATCTCGCCCCGGACGTCAACGGTGATCTTCTTGGACAGGTCGCCCTTGGCCACCGCGGTGGTGACTTCGGCGATGTTGCGCACCTGGGCGGTGAGGTTGCCGGCCATGTCGTTCACGCTGTCGGTGAGGTCCTTCCACGTCCCACCCACCCCAGCCACCCGGGCCTGCCCGCCCAGCTTGCCTTCGGTGCCGACCTCGCGGGCCACCCGGGTGACCTCGCCGGCGAAGGCGTTCAGCTGGTCGACCATGGTGTTGATCGTGTTCTTGAGCTCCAGGATCTCGCCCCGCACGTCGACCGTGATCTTCTTGGACAGGTCGCCGCTGGCTACCGCGGTCGTGACTTCGGCGATGTTGCGCACCTGGCCGGTGAGGTTGCCGGCCATCAGGTTAACGTTGTCGGTGAGATCTTTCCAGGTGCCCGCCACGCCGACCACGTGGGCCTGGCCGCCCAGCTTGCCCTCGGTCCCCACCTCGCGCGCCACCCGGGTCACCTCGGAGGCGAAGGCGTTCAGCTGGTCGACCATGGTGTTGATGGTGTCCTTCAGCTCCAGGATCTCGCCGCGTACGTCGACCGTGATCTTCCGAGACAGGTCGCCGCGGGCGACGGCGGTGGTGACCTCCGCGATGTTGCGCACCTGGGTGGTCAGATTGGCGGCCAGCTGGTTGACGTTGTCCGTAAGGTCCTTCCAGACACCGGCCACGCCCCGCACCTGGGCTTGCCCGCCCAGCTTGCCCTCGGTCCCCACCTCCCGGGCCACCCGGGTGACCTCTCCGGCGAAGCCGTTGAGCTGGTCGACCATGACGTTGATCGTGTTCTTGAGTTCCAGGATCTCGCCGCGGACATCCACCGTGATCTTCTTGGACAGGTCGCCTTTGGCCACGGCCGTCGTGACGTCGGCGATGTTGCGCACCTGCGCCGTGAGATTGCGCGCCATGGAGTTCACGTTGTCGGTGAGATCCTTCCAGGTCCCGGACACGCCGGGGACGTTGGCCTGGCCTCCCAGCCGCCCTTCCGTCCCCACCTCGCGGGCCACCCTGGTGACCTCGGAGGCGAACCCATTGAGCTGATCGACCATGGTGTTAATGGTGTTCTTGAGCTGGAGGATCTCGCCCTGGACGTCCACGGTGATCTTCTTAGACAGGTCGCCGGTGGCCACCGCGGTGGTGACGTCGGCGATGTTGCGCACCTGGGTGGTCAGGTTGGCGGCCAGCCGGTTGACGTTGTCCGTAAGATCCCGCCAGACGCCGCCCACCCCCTTCACCTGCGCCTGGCCGCCCAGCCGGCCCTCGATACCGACCTCGTGCGCCACCCGGGTGACCTCGGAGGCAAAGGCGTTGAGCTGATCGACCATGGTGTTGATGGTGTTCTTGAGCTCCAGGATCTCGCCCCGCACGTCGACCGTGATCTTCTTGGACAGGTCGCCCTTGGCCACCGCGGTCGTGACGTCGGCGATGTTGCGTACCTGGGTGGTCAGGTTGTCGGCCATGTAGTTGACGTTTTCGGTGAGCTCTTTCCAGACCCCGGCCGCCCTCGGGACGCGGGCCTGCCCGCCCAGCTTGCCTTCGGTGCCGACCTCGGCGGCCACCCGGGTCACCTCGGAGGTGAACGACCGTAGCTGCTTGACCATGGAGTTGATGATCTTGGCGGTGCGCAGGAACTGGCCCTCCAGCGCCTTCCCGTCCGGTTGGAGATCCATGGTTTGGGACAGGTCGCCCTCCGCCACGGCGGCGATGACGTTGGCCATCCGGGCCAGCTTTCGCGAGTTGCCCTCCTCCCGCTCGATGATGGCGTTGAGCTCGGTCGCGATCCGGCTGGCGAGGCCGTCCCCATTGGTCGGTAGCCGGAGGGTGGTCGGGCCCTTCTTCAGCTCCCGCAGGGCCGCCAGGAGCTGCCGGGCCTCAACCTTGGAGAGCCCCTCGACGGCCATGCTGCCGTTTGCCTTCGCCTTTTGGGGGGATGGCGCCACGCCTTCAGCCCGCCTGCGGCGGCGCCTGGAGGGGGCACCGGGCATGGGTGATTTAGCAGCCCCTGCCATTACCTTTTCTATAGGAGAAATTGGTCAGAAAGTCAAACAATTGGCCACTCTCAGTTATCGCCCCATTGTATTAGGTGATGCGCCCAGCGCTAGGGCCGGTTGGCCCCAACGCCTGGACGGTCCGGTCGAGCCGATTGGCCGTCCTCGATTACCCTTTTGAGATGCTACGGATCTGCCCCACCGACGTCGTTTCGGCCCCGGTGGAGCGGGTCTGGACCCTCCTTTCCTCAGACTACACCAGCTGGGTTGACGCACGGCTGGTCAGCCGCGAACCGGACGGCCCAACGGCGCCTGGGCAGCGCATCCACCTCACCACCTCCGAGCTGGGACTGACTTTCCACGTGCACTTCACGGTGGAGCGGGTCGACCCCGCTCGCCATACGTTCGGGGTGCTGGTCCAGCTGCCCTTCGGCCTGACGATGCGGGACACGATCGTGTGCACCCCGCTGGGCCCCGACCGCACCCGGGTGCAGTTCGGGTGAGACCTCACCTTCCCTCCCGGGTGGAGGGGCCGAATCCTGGAGGCGCTGATCTCGCACCCGGCAGAGCGCAGCGTGGCGGATTCGCTGCAGCGACTGAAGGTGGCGTCGGAAAACCGAGCTGCGGCATGACGAGCCCTTGACGGCCGAACCCGCACCGGGGATCTTGCCTCTTCGCCAACCGGTCGATTGGCGGCGCAACCTGGCCGCCCTCTGGCTGGCCGAGTTCACCGCCATTTTCGGCTTCTCATTTGCCTTTCCGTTTCTGCCCCTGTTCCTGCATCGCGACCTGGGCATCCCCAACGGGCCGAAGCTGGCCTTATGGACCGGCGTGGCGGCCAGCGTCACCGGATTTGCCCTCGCGATTACCAGTCCGATCTGGGGGATGCTGGCCGACCGGTACGGACGCAAGCCGATGCTGGTGCGGGCCATGATCGGCGGCGGCGTCTCGGTCGGACTGATCGGGTTGGTCCGCACGGTGCAGGAGCTGACCCTGTTGCGCGTCGTGCAAGGCGCCACCTCGGGGACGGTGGCCGCCGCCACCGCGCTGGTGGCCGGCGAGACTCCGCTGGCGGAGATGGGCTGGGCGCTCGGCATCTTGAGCTCCTCGATCGCCCTGGGGAGGGCCATCGGACCGGCCGCCGGGGGCGTGGCCGCCAACCTGATTGGGCTGCGCGCCACCTTTATCGGCGGCGGGGTCTTCTTGCTGGTGGCGGCGGTGCCAGTCATGCTCGTGGTCCGCGAGAGCGCGCCGCCGGCGGGTCACCGCCTACGACCTCGGCCCCTGGCTGGGCTGCGCGCCGCGGGGCCCGGCACGCTGGAAGCGGTGACCATCCTGATCCTGGCCCAGGTCCTGCTCCAGGCCAGCTACACGGCCGCCCAGCAGCTGGTGGTCCTGCGGCTGTTGCAGTTTGATCCGGGCGCGGCCTCCACCGTGACCGGGGCGGCCTTCGCCGCGGGCGGCATCGCCACGGCCATTGCCGGCGTGACGTACGCCCGGCTTCTGCACCGGACGGGCTATCGCCTGCTGGCGGGCACGGCCGCCTTCCTGATGGCGGCCGCGATCGCCGGCGCGGCGGTGGCGCCCAATCTGGCGCTCGAGGTCGCCGCCTTCGTGCTGGCCAGCCTGCTCTTTGGCGCCCTGATCCCGGCCTTCGGGGCCATGATCGGGCTGCAGACCCCGAGCCAGGTCCAGGCAAGCGTCTTCGGGTTCAGCTCCAGCGCCGTCGCCCTCGGCTTTGGCATCGGTCCACTCACCGGTGGCCTGATCGCCTCCAGGGCCGGAGTCGGAGCGGGGCTGATGGCGGCGGCTGCCGTGGCGCTCGTTCTCGCTGGGCTGATCGCCCTAGCCGTACGCGAACCCAAGGTCCCCGCCGACCGCCGATAATTGCCAAATGTGTTACGCGGATGGCGCACGTCCGCCCTTGCCGCCCATCATGGGTGGAGCCGGTGACCAGGGCGACCTGGTCCTGACCGCCGCCGACGGCAACCGGTTTCTTGCCTACGCGGCTCGCGCCGCGAAGCCGACTGGCGCGGGCATGGTCATCTTGCCGGACGTCCGCGGCCTGCACCCCTTCTATAAGGAGTTGGCCCAACGGTTTGCCGAAGCCAGCGTGGACGCCGTGGCCATCGATTACTTCGGGCGAACCGCTGGGCTGGGTGATCGAAGCGGGGCATTCGACTACCAGCCCCACCTGGGCCAGACCACGGCCTCCGGTATCGATGCGGATGTGGCAGCCGGGGTCGCGTACCTGCGAACCGCGAAGGGCGGTGCGGTCCGCTCGGTGTTCACCGTCGGCTTCTGTT